>NZ_JBFREA010000002.1:0-162503 GCF_052114065.1 Specibacter sp. RAF43
GCCCGCCCGCCGCGGGCGCCGTGGCCATGCCCGGCGCCGCGCCCAAGCCGGCGGCGGCGGGGGCCGGCCCGTCGTCGGGCTCGGGAGGCGTGTACGTGCCCTGGGAGCGGTTGCCCAGGCGCAGGATCTCGCCGTTGCGCAGGTACCAGATGGTGCCGTCCTCGGCCAGGACGCGGGTGATGCGCAGCCCCACGGACTCCACCCGGCCCACCACCTCGCTGGTCTCGATGACGTCGCCGATGCCGTACTGGTCCTCGATGGTGATGAAGATCCCGGCCAGGAAATCGCGGATCAGCTGCTGGCAGCCAAAACCGATCGCGATGCCCACCACGCCGACGCTGGCCAGAAGCGGGGTGATGTTCACCTCGAATGCGAGCAGCACGTAGAACCCGGTCACGACCACCACGATCACGGTGAGGATGGAGTTCAGCAGGGAGCCGATGGTCTTGGCGCGCTGGACGCGCCGCTCGTTGTCCAGGGCCCGCATCAGGGGGGTCAGGTTGCGGAAGACGGGCCGGACCCAGCCAAAGCCGCGCTGGTGCCAGGCGCCCGGTTCGGCCTGCGCCCGCTTGACCACCAGGTGGATCAGGTAGTGCACCATCAGCCAGGCCAGCAGGGCAATGCCCAGCGCGATGCCGGCCTGGAGCAGGTTTTCCAGAAAAGTGTTGCCGGCGGCTTCAAGGGAATTCAGGGGCACGCGTCAATCACCTGGTATCTTTCGGGTGCGGCTCGGGGGCGGGAGTCTTCTCCCTTAACCCTAGCGCCCGAACGGGGCGCGTTTAGTCCAGCAGCCCCGGTTCGTGGTGGACGGGGAAGTTCACGCTGCGCGCGATGAAGCACTTGCGGGCGGCCTCCGCGTGCAGCGACAGGGCGAGTTCGACCGTCTTGGGGTCCGCCACGGAGATCCGCGGGCGCAGCGTGACGGAGCTGAACTGGCCGCTGCCGTCGGCGTTGAGCACCATGGTTCCCCCGGCCGCGTCCTGGTACTTGGTCACCACCACCCCGTGCGTGACGGCCACGTGCAGGTAGGAGAGCATGTGGCACTGGGATAGGGCGGTCACCAGCAGCAGCTCGGGATTCCAGCGTTCCCTCTCGCCATGGAAGGTGCGGTCGGCGGAGCCCAGCAGGGTGGGCACGCCGGCGGCCGTGACCGAGTGGTCACGGCCGTATTCCTTGTAGCCGGAGGTGCCGGTTCCGCGGTTGCCGGTCCAAAAAACATTGACTTCGTAGTGGTGTTCGCTGCTGGCCATGACTTCAGCATAACCAGCCGGCGCTAGAGGAAGACCCCCAGTGCCGCGGTGTATCCGAGCAGGTAGCCCCGGGTATTGGGATGGAACGCGAACGGGCTGGGTCCAAACGGGGCGATCAGCCACTGGTCCGCGGACGGGATGCCGTGCCCGGCGAACTTCCAGGCGACCGGCACAAAGCGGGCGCCGTTGGTCAGGGCGCTGACGGCCACGACCGCGTTGAGCAGATCCGCCGCACCGTTGAGCGTCTTGGCCGTCTGGACCTGGTCGGCCGGGTAGCCCAGGGCCGCCATGTTGGCCGGTTCAAAGAGCCGCGGATATCCCACGAACGCCAGCTTGGCCCGGGGCGCCTTGGCCTTGATCAGCTTCACCAGCGCCTTGATCTTGGTCGGCAGCTTGGTCAGCTGCGTCAGCGCATTGCTCAGCGCGGCCTTGCAGGCGGGAGTCTGCGGGCCGGCCAGGCAGGCGGCGGAGACCGCCCCCGTGCCGATGTCGTTGGCACCTACGGTCAGCGTGATGAGCCGGGTGGTCGAGGGGATGGCGGGGACCTGCGTCGCACCAACCTGCTCGATCGTGGCCCCGTAGCAGGCCAGGTTCAGCAGGACCTGGTGCGTGGCGGCGGCGTAGTCGTTGGCGTAGCCGTGGGGGCTTTGCAGGCAGGGGCCCGATTCGTCCCCACCGCCGGATCCCGCGGAGTATGAATCGCCAAGCACCGTGTACGTGACGGGCTGCGAAACCGCCAGGGCCGGGGCGCCGGCCAAGCCCAGGACGAGTCCGCCGGCAAGCGCCATTGCGGCGCCCAGGCGCGCACCAAGTTTCTTCACTGAATGTGGTTTCATGACCTGAAGCTACCCCAGGAACCGGGCGGCGGATAGACTGTACGGCACTGGATTTTCGGGGCGGCCGCGCGGCCCGCCGCCCGCACCAAACACGGGCAAAAATGCGTCCGTCCACGCCGTTTCCGGCCCGGACGGACGCATCCTTGGAGTCGGTTACTTGTCCGCGGCCTGGGCCTTCAGGGCCCGCACGACGGCGTCGCGGCTCTCCACCACGAGCCGGCGCAGCGCCGGGGTCTGGTCGCCGAGCTCGGCCAGGAACGCGTCCGTGGCATCCAGGGTCGACTGGGCCACCAGTTGCGTCGGGTACAGCCCGGTGATGATGGTGGAGCTGGTCTCGTACGACTTCTCCGCCCAGACCTGTCGGATCGCGGCAAAGTACCTGGTCACGTAGGGCTCCAGCAAGGAGGTGTCCCACACCCGGCCGAACCCGGTGATGGCCGCGCGCTGGATGGCGTTGGCATGCTCGCCCCGGACGACGACGGACTCCCACGTGGCGGCCTTGGCCTCCGGGGTGGGGAGGGCCGCCGCCGCGGTGGCCGCCGCCAGCTGCCCGGTCTGGGTGTTGTCCCGGGCCAGTTCGGCGTCGATGCTCTCCTGGCCGGCCCGGCCGCCGGCCACCAATGACGTCAGCAATTCCCAGCGCAAGTCCTGGTCGATCGCCAGCCCGTCCAGGGATTCCGTGCCGTCGAGCAGGGCCGCGACGGTGTCCAGCTGCTCGCCGGACTGGGCCAGGGCGGCAAAGGACTTCACAAACTGCAGCTGGGCGTCGGAGCCGGCCTCCGCGGCCCGGGCCAGCTCCCGCAGGGTGGCGGCCGCGGCAATCCCGGCGTCCTTTTGGTGCTCCGGGGCAACGTAGTAGTGCAGGGCCGTGGCCAGCTGGCGCAACAGCACCGTGATCACGGTCGAGTCGCTCTCGTAGCCGACGTTGGCCAGCACCAGCTCGACGTACTCGCGGGCCGGGGTCTCGCCGTCGCGGGCGGCATCCCAGGCCGACGCCGCGACGAGCGTGCGGGGCAGGGAGTGGCGGAAGTCCTTCAGGTGCGCCTTCGCCGTGGCCAGGGACACCGGGTCGAGGCGGATCTTGGCGTAGGCGAGGTCGTCGTCGTTGAGCAGGATCAGCGCCGGCCGGGCCCGGCCCACCAGGGACGGGATCTCGGTGCGGGCGCCGTCCACGTCAAGTTCCACGCGGTGCGTGCGCACCAGCTTGCCGGCGTCCTCGCCGTCGGCGGCGAGGTCGTAGAAGCCGACCGCGGCCCGGTGCGGGCGCAGCGTGGGATGCTCGGCGACGGCGGACTGGAGGATCGCGAACGAGGTGATGGCGCCGTCGTCGTCCACCTCCACGGCGGGCTTGAAGGTGTTGACCCCGGCCGTCTCCAGCCACTTTTCGGTCCAGGTGGACAGGTCGCGGCCGCTGGCGGCCTCCAGCTCCACCATCAAGTCGCTCAACTCGGTGTTGCCCCAGGCGTGCTTGCCGAAGTAGGCGCGCACCCCGGCCATGAACTCCTCCTGGCCCACCCACGCCACCAGCTGGCGCAGCACGGAGGCGCCCTTGGCGTAGGTGATGCCGTCAAAGTTGACCAGCACGTCCTCCAGGTCCGTGATCTCGGCCGTGATGGGGTGGGTGGTCGGGAGCTGGTCCTGGCGGTACGCCCAGCTCTTCTCCAGCGAGGAGAACGTGGTCCAGGAGTCGACGTACTTGGTGTTCTCGGCGGCGGCCAGCGTGGACATGAACTCGGCAAAGGACTCGTTGAGCCACAGGTCGTTCCACCAGCGCATGGTCACGAGGTCGCCGAACCACATGTGGGCGAGCTCGTGCAAGATGGTGATGGCGCGGCGCTCCACCGTGGCGTCGGTGACCTTGGAGCGGAACACGTAGCTTTCCAGGAACGTCACGGCCCCGGCGTTTTCCATGGCGCCGGCGTTGAACTCGGGGACGAACAGCTGGTCGTACTTGGGGAACGGGTACGGGGTGCCGAACTGCTTCTCAAAGAATTCAAAGCCCTGCCGGGTCAGCTCAAACACGTTCTCCGCGTCCATGTACTGCATCAGGGACTTGCGCGCGAAGACGCCCAGCGGGATGGTGCGCCCGTCCGAGCTGGTCAGTTCGCTGCGCACGGACTCGTACGGGCCGGCGATCAGTGCGGTGATGTAGGAGGAGATCTTCAGGGTCGGCTCGAAGTGCCAGACGGCCGTGCCGTCGCCCACCTCGACGGGGGCGGGGGTGGGGGAGTTGGAGATGACGTCCCAGTGCGCCGGGGCGGTGATGTGGAAGGTGAACACGGCCTTTTGGTCGGGCTGTTCAAAGACGGCGAACATGCGCCGGCTGTCCGGGACCTCGAACTGGCTGTACAGGTAGACCTCGTTGTCCACCGGGTCCACGAACCGGTGCAGTCCCTCGCCCGTGTTCATGTACACGGCGTCGGATTCGATGGTGAGCACGTTGTGCGCGGCGAGCCCGGGCAGCTGGATGCGTATGCCGTCGGAGACCTCGGACGGGTCCAGCTCGACCCCGTTGAGGGTCACCTTGTGCACCTTGTCGGTGACGGCGTCAATGAACGACGCCGCCCCTTCCGTGGCGCTGAACGTCACCGTGGTGGTGGAGCCGAAGGTATCGCCGGACCGGCTCAGGTCCAAGGTGACGTCGTACGATTCGGCGCTCAGGAGGGCGGAGCGCTCGATGGCTTCCGCACGGGTCAGGTTCATGCCGGGCATGGTGATGCCTTTCGATGGAGGTCGGTGGACAGGTGCCGGCGCCTCGATGCTCCGGCCAGATAGCAATTATTCTTGCACTTTATGGGTGGGGATGTGTCAGGCGCCACGGCCGCATGGCGTGGGCGTGCCTGTACCGGGCCCTGTGCGCGGGTCGCCGCCTGCGTCCGCGCCGCCGGTGTGAAAAAGTAGTGCCCATGGACGTACCTGCAGCGGAGAACAACAACGGCCGGCGCGTGGATGCCCGCGCGCTGCGTTTCGCCATCATTTTCCCGGTGCTGCTGTGCCTTGGATTGGTGATCGGGGGCCTCTTGCTGGCCGGGGCACTACCGCGCGGCGTCGAGCTGCCCACGGGCGGGGGCCCGCTGCCTGTGCCCGCGTTCCTGGCGGTGGCCGTGGCGCTCACCCTGCTCCTGGGAATCGGCGTCGGCACGCAGGGCGCGCGGACAACGCTGCCGCGCCAGCTGCGCCGCGTGCTGCTGGGCGTCGGCATGGCCCTGCAGCTGGCGTCCGCGACCCTGTTTGCCGCCGCCCTGTTGGGGCAGTCCGTCCAGGGCGGGGCCGCGGTCCAGCGCGTGGACGGCTACGTGGCGCTGATGGGGTGCGGGCTGGCGGCCGCCATGGGCGTGGTGCTGGCTTTGACGTTCAAGCCCGACGAACAATGGACGCCCGCCGACGACGCCGCGCTCGCCGAGGTCCTGGACCTGGAGGCAGATCCGGACGCCGCCCGGGACCGGCTGGGCTACGTGATCCACCCGCGCAGCTCCGTCATCATCATGATCGTGCTGTGTGGTCTGCTGCCCGGCTCCGTGCTCTCGATCCTGAGCCCGTGGCTGCTGCTGGTCACCACGCTGGTGGCCGTGGCCGTGGTGGGCGCCCTGTGCGCCACCGTGCACATTGACCGCACCGCGCTGACCGTCAAGCTGGCCGGGCTGCTGCCGGTGCTGGTCATCCCCTGCACCGGGATCGACGCGGCTGTCTCGCTCGTCGTCGCGGCCCGGGACCACGGCGGCTGGGGCCTGAGCCGGCGCGGCGGCTCGGCGTCGTTCCTGGCCGCCTCGGGCGCCGCCGTCGTGCTGCGGCAGGGCGACGGCGGCCGGGCCGTGGTGGGCGCCCCGGACCTCGACACCGCCGACGCCGCCGCCGCCATCCTCAACCGCCGCGCCGGGAAGCCGGCTACGGAGTAGCCGGTAGGCTTGGCAGGGACTTCCCCCACCACCTGATTGGACCCGCAATGACAACTCGCGTGCACATCGCCACCGACCACGCCGGCATGGAACTTAGCGCCCACCTCATCACCGCGTTGTCGGCCAAGGGCTACGAGATGGTCGACCACGGGCCGGCCGAATACGACGCCGAGGACGACTACCCGTTCTTCTGCATCAACGCCGCCCGGGCCGTGGTGGCCGATCGGGCCGCCGGGGTGGATGCCTTGGGAATCGTGCTCGGCGGCTCCGGCAACGGCGAGCAGATCGCCGCCAACAAGGTCAAGGGCGCCCGCGCGGCCCTGGCCTGGAACCTGGAGACGGCCAAGCTGGCCCGCGAGCACAACGACGCGAACCTGGTGGCCGTGGGCGGCCGCCAGCACAGCCTGGACGAGGCCACCGCGATCATCGAGGCCTTCCTGGCCGAACCCTTCAGCAACGCCGAACGCCATGTGCGCCGCATCAACAAGATTGCCGCCTACGAGACCACCGGCGAGCTGGTCGACTAGCCGATGCCGGAGGGCCACTCCGTCCACCGGCTGGCGCGGCAGTTCCGGGACGTCTTTCGCGGCGCCGAACTGGCCGTCTCCAGCCCGCAGGGGAAGTTCAGCGCCGGCGCCGCCCGCCTGGACGGCCACACGCTCGAGCGCGCCGACGCGCACGGCAAGCAGCTGTTCCTGGCGTTCTCGCACGACCTCGTCCTGCGCGTGCACCTGGGCCTGTACGGGGCGTGGGACTTCGGCGGCGACGCCACGTTCACCGGCGCCTCGAGCATCGGCGCGCCCCGGCGGATCGGCGAACAGGAGCTGGGCGGAGCAAGCCAGCCCGATGGAGACACTGCCTCCCGGTACGCGGGCCCGCCGGAGCCCAGGGGCGCCGTCCGGGTGCGCCTGGTGTCCGCGCACGGCTGGGCGGACCTGCGCGGCCCCACGGCCTGCGAGGTCCTCACGCCGGCCGAGGCGGCGGCCTCCCGGGCGAAGCTGGGCCCCGATCCGCTGCACAACCTGCCGGGGGACCGGGAGGAGTTCATCCGCCGCCTCCGGGCCTCCGGCACCGGCCTTGGCGTGCTGCTGATGAAGCAGGACATCCTGGCCGGGGTGGGCAATGTGTACCGGGCCGAGGCGTTGTTCCGCCGCGGCCTGGATCCCTTGCGGCCCGGCCGGTCCCTGCCGCCCCAGGAGGCGGCGGCGCTGTGGGATGACATTGCCGCGATCATGCGCGACGGCGTCCGCGACGGGCGCATCATCACCACCCTGCCGGCGGACCTGGCATCCGGTCCGGGCGTGGCCGCCGGGGTGGGGACGGGCCGCGGCAGGCCCAACCGGGACGTGCCCGTGGCGGACGCCCACTACGTCTACAAGCGCAACGGGCTGCCGTGCCGGCGCTGCGGCACCGAGATCGCCTTGAGGGAAGTGGCCGGGCGGAAACTGTATTGGTGCCCGGGCTGCCAGCGCCCGGGCTGCCAACAATAAAACCCCCGGCCGCAACGGCCGGGGGTTTTGGTGTGGAGGGGGCGACGGGAATCGAACCCGCGTAATCAGTTTGGAAGACTGAGGCTTTACCATTAAGCTACGCCCCCGGATTTTCCGGCACGCGGCCGGACAACTCCTCGATACTAGCAACGCCCCACCCCACCGGCAAATCCACCGCGGCCAATGCTCCTGCGCGAACGCCCGGGCAGATTGTGCATCGGTGAAGTTTTGCCCGTAGACTGTTGCGGGCACTACGGGGCGTAGCGTAGTGGCTAGCGCGCCTGCTTTGGGAGCAGGAGACCGCAGGTTCGAGTCCTGTCGCCCCGACTCAGCATTATTCGGTTCACGTTGGTCCGTGACTGCCCTGTGCTGGTGCCTAACATCCGCCAACAGACCATCAGGAGTACCACGCTGTGAAGAGCGCTGTCGAAAACCTCACGCCCACTCGGGTAAAGCTCAACGTTGAGGTTTCCTTTGAGGAATTGAAGCCCAGCATTGCAGAGGCTTATAAGACGATTGCCACACAGGTCCAGGTGCCTGGTTTCCGCAAGGGCAAGGTCCCCAACAAGCTGATCGATCAGCGCGTTGGCCGCGGCTACGTCCTGGAGACGGCCATCAATGAGGGCCTTAACGGCTGGTACCAGAGCGCCGTCACCGAGACCGGCATCAGCCCGCTCAGCCGCCCCGAGGTGGAAATCACCGAGGTGCCGGACCCGACCGCCACGGACGGCGAGCTGAAGTTCCACGTCGAGATCGACATCCGCCCGGAGATCGAACTGCCCGACTACGAAGGCATCGAGGTCGAGGTGGAGGCCGCCGAGGCCACCGACGCCGACACCGACAAGGCCCTTGACGAGCTGCGCGGGCGCTTCGGCACCCTCAAGGCCGAGGACCGCCCCGCCGCCGACGGCGACTTCCTCACCATTGACATCTCCGCCAAGATCGACGGCGACGAGGTTGACTCCGCGTCCGACCTCTCCTACCAGATCGGCGCCGGGAACATGCTCGAGGGCCTGGACGAGGCCGCCACCGGCCTGAGTGCCGGTGAGGAGGCCATCTTCGAGACCAAGCTGGCCGGCGGCGATCACGCCGGCGAGGCCGCCCAGGTCACCGTGAAGGTCACCGCCGTCAAGGTTCGCGAACTGCCCGAGGCCAACGACGACTTTGCCCAGCTCGCCTCCGAGTTCGACACCATTGCCGAACTGCGCGAGGACCTGGCCAAGCAGGCCGCCGACGCCAAGACGATGGAGCAGGGCGTGGAGGCCCGGGACAAGGTCCTGGACAAGCTCGTTGAGCTCATCGAGGTGCCCGTGCCCGAATCCGTGGTGACCGAGCAGCTCGAGCAGCACTTCCGCCCCGAGAACTCCCACGGCGAGGACCACGACACCGAGGAGCACCGCGCCGAGGTCAAGGAAAACACCGAGCGTGCCTTCCGCAATGAGATCATCCTCGACGCCATCGCCGAGAAGGAGGAAATCGGTGTCAGCCAGGCCGAACTGATCGACTACATCGTCTCCTCCGCCAGCCAGTACGGCATGGACCCGAACCAGTTCGCCCAGATGCTGGACTCCTCCGGCCAGGTCAGCATGATCGTGGGCGAGGTGCGCCGCCGCAAGGCCCTGGCCGCCGTCCTGGCCAAGGCCGCCGTGAAGGACACCAAGGGCGACGTCGTCGACCTCACCGACTTCGTCACCGTCGCCTCCGAGGAGGACGAGACCGAGACCGAGCCGGCCGAGCAGGTCATCGAGCCGACCGCCGTCGTCGATCCGGGCGAAGCCCGCATCTAGTCCCCGCCGCGCGGGACACATTTCACGCCGTTGCCGGCCCCCGTGGGGGCCGGCAACGGTTTTTTGTTTTCCCGCCGGGCCGTGTTCGGCAAACGTGCGCCGTCAGCGAACAGCGCTGTTTTGGGAAACAAATGGCCGCCGAAAACGGCTACTGTCCAAGTAGCGAAGATTAGTGATGGTCCGCATTGGCTTAGGGCGCATCGGCACCTGCCGGCTGTGGCTGCAGGCCAACGGACCGCACGAAGGAGAGGTAAGTCCACCATGGCACAGCACAGCACACCGACGATGGCCGCTGCGGACCCGTCGGGCCGTGACGATTATATTTACAACCGCCTGCTCAAGGAACGCATCATCTGGTTGGGCTCGGAGGTGCGCGACGAGAACGCCAACGTCATCTGCTCCCAGCTGCTGCTGCTCTCGGCCGAGGATCCGGAAAAGGACATCTACCTTTACATCAACTCACCCGGCGGCTCCGTGACGGCCGGCATGGCCATCTACGACACCATGGAGTTCATCCCGAACGACGTCGTCACCGTGGCAACCGGACTCGCGGCCTCGATGGGGCAGTTCCTGCTCTCCTCCGGCACCAAGGGCAAGCGGTACGCCACCCCCAACGCCCGCATCCTGATGCACCAGCCTTCCGGCGGCATTGGCGGCACGGCCTCGGACATCAAGATCCAGGCCGAGCTGATCCTGCACATGAAAAAGGTCATGGCGGAGCTTACGGCGGATCAGACCGGGCAGCCCGTGGAGAAGATCCTCAAGGACAATGACCGCGACAAATGGTTCACGGCCGAGGAAGCCCTGGAATACGGCTTCTTTGACAAGATCAGCCGGCACGCGGGCACCGTCGCCGGTGGCGGCGGAACGAACGCCAAGTAGACCGGCCCGGGCAGAAGAGATTTCAGGAGCAAAGACAATGACTTACAACTTTGGCGGTACAGCATTCGGCAGCGCCGGCTACGGCCGCACCGCCGGGGACCTTCCCACCAGCCGCTACGTCCTGCCGCAATTTGAGGAGCGCACCCCGTACGGCTTCAAGCGCCAGGACCCGTACACGAAATTGTTCGAGGACCGCATCATCTTCCTGGGCGTCCAGGTTGACGACGCCTCGGCCGATGACGTCATGGCCCAGCTGTTGGTGCTCGAGTCCACCGACCCGGACCGCGACATCACCCTCTACATCAACTCGCCCGGCGGCTCCTTCACCGCCATGACGGCCATTTACGACACCATGCAGTTCATCCGCCCGGAAGTCCAGACGGTCTGCCTGGGCCAGGCGGCCAGTGCGGCGGCGGTCCTCCTCGCCGCCGGCGCCCCCGGCAAGCGCCTGGCGCTGCCCAACGCCCGCGTCCTGATTCACCAGCCGGCCCTCTCCGGCGGCCAGGGCGGCCAGGCTTCCGACCTGGAGATCCAGGCCAATGAGGTCATGCGGATGCGCGAGTGGCTCGAGAACACCTTGTCGGGACACTCGGGGCGCACTCCGGAGCAGGTCAGCAACGACATCGAGCGCGACAACATCCTCACCGCCGAGCAGGCCAAGGAATACGGCCTGATCGATGAGGTGCTGGAACCGCGCAAGATCAAGCAGTCCGCCATCACCCGCTAGAACGGCGGGACGATACGCCGGGACAGGCCACAGAAAAGTGTTCTGTTCCGGCGTTTGGCTTCCACGGAATGTCAGGGCCTTGGCCTAGAGTGGAACGTAGCATGCAATGCACTTCGGCCCCGCGCTGACGTGACCCGAGGTAAGTCAATGACCGCGGCATCCGCCGTCGCGTCGTTTATGGAAGGACACATTCATGGCCAGGATGGGCGAAAGCACCGATCTGCTGAAGTGTTCCTTTTGCGGCAAGAGCCAGAAGCAAGTCCGCAAGCTCATCGCCGGCCCGGGCGTCTACATCTGCGACGAATGCATTGAACTGTGCAACGAGATCATCGATGAAGAACTGGCCGAGGTGGCGGACCTGGACAGCTTTGAACTCCCCAAGCCGCGGGAAATCTTTGACTTCCTGCAGGAATACGTCATCGGTCAGGAACCGGCCAAGCGCTCCCTGGCCGTGGCCGTCTACAACCACTACAAACGCATCCAGTCCGGGCATGCCAAGGGCGGGGCGCTGGCCGGCGGCCTCCACGACGACGTCGAGATCGCCAAGTCGAACATCCTCCTCGTCGGGCCCACCGGCTGCGGGAAGACCTACCTGGCCCAGACCCTGGCCCGTCGGCTGAACGTCCCGTTCGCCGTCGCGGACGCCACCGCCCTCACCGAGGCGGGCTACGTTGGCGAGGATGTGGAAAACATCCTGCTCAAGCTCATCCAGGCCGCCGACTTCGACGTCAAGAAGGCCGAGCAGGGCATCATCTACATCGACGAGATCGACAAGATCTCGCGCAAGAGCGAAAACCCCTCCATCACCCGGGACGTCTCCGGGGAGGGCGTGCAGCAGGCGCTGCTGAAAATCCTGGAGGGCACCATCGCCTCCGTCCCGCCGCAGGGCGGGCGCAAGCACCCGCACCAGGAATTCATCCAGATCGACACCACCAATGTGCTGTTCATCGTGGCCGGCGCCTTTGCCGGGCTGGAGGAGATCATTGGGTCCCGGGCCGGGAAGAAGGGCATCGGCTTTGGCGCCCCGCTGAGCGCGCTCAAGCAATCCGACGCCAGCTACGCGGACGTCATGCCCGAGGACCTGCTCAAGTTCGGGCTGATCCCGGAGTTCATCGGCCGGCTGCCGGTAATCACCACCGTCACCCAGCTGGACCGCACGGCCCTGATCCAGATCCTCACGGAGCCGAAGAACGCGCTGGTGAAGCAGTACCAGAAGATGTTCACCCTCGACGGCGTGGACCTCGAGTTTGACGACGAGGCCCTGGCCGCCATCGCCGATCTCGCCCTGGCCCGGGGGACCGGCGCCCGCGGGCTGCGGGCCATCCTGGAGGAGGTCTTGCTGCCGGTCATGTTTGACCTGCCCAGCCGCGAGGACATCGCCACGGTCATGGTCACCGCCGACGTCGTGAATAAGTCGGCGGAGCCGAACCTGATCCCGCACGAGGTCGTGGCCAAGCGCCGGAACAAGTCGGCCTGACTTTCCGTTGTGCCCAGTGAGGGAATGCGCCGCAGCGGCGCAGGGCCCCGCGCAAACCGTGCCCCCAACCGAGGAGACTTCCGTGTCTGAAAATGCCGTAACCGCCCGCGAACAAGCCGACTTTTGGTTTGATCCCATCTGCCCGTTCGCCTGGGTGACGTCCCGCTGGATCGGCGAGGTGGAGACCGTGCGCAACATCAGCGTGGACTGGCACGTGATGAGCCTTTCGGTGCTCAACGAGCACCGCGACGACATTTCCGCGGACTACAAGGAGCTGGTGGGCCGGGCCTGGGGCCCCGTCCGGGTGATCACGGCCGCGGCGGCCGCGCACGGAAACCAGGTCATCAAGCCCCTTTATGATGCCATGGGGACCCTCATCCATCAGGAAGGCAACAAGGACCTGACGGACGTCATCGCCAAGGCGCTGGCCGAGGTCGGTCTGCCGGCCGAGCTGGCCGGTGCTGCCGCCACCGACGCCCACGATGCAGCCCTGCGCGCCAGCCACGCCGAGGGGCTGGCGAAGGTGGGCCAGGACGTCGGCACCCCGGTCGTGGCGTTCAACGGCACCGCCTTCTTCGGCCCGGTCATCACCCGCATCCCGCGCGGCGAGGACGCCGGGCGGCTCTGGGACGCGACGGTCACGCTGGCCGGCTTCCCGTACTTCTTCGAGCTCAAGCGCTCGCGCACCGAGGACCCGCAGTTCGACTGAGGACCCTCGTTTCACTGACGCTCTGACGCCGAGAGGCCGGCACAAATTACGTGATTGTAATTTGCGCCGGCCTCTTGCATGTGGCCCGGCACGGGAGAATAATTCTTGCTACCCAATCCTTCGGGAACGGGTTAGGGACACCAGAGATTCAGTGACAGAACCGATTACTAATTGAGACACCGTTTCGGCGGGAAGCTCGTAAAAAGGAACTGGTTGCCGGTGACGCGGCAAGAAGACCTGAAAGTCGACGGAGTCCACTAGACCACAAGACGTCATCACGTGGTCAGAAAGTCGAAGCCCCACCAACCGCGAAAAGCTGATGGGGCTTCCCCTTTGCCCGGGGACGTGCCCGGGGGCCTGCCCGTCGGGGCACGATCATTCACCGGCCTTTCACCGCCGCTTTCCCTGGGCCGCCCGTCCCGGCCACCTTGACCGGCCACGGTGGAGGCGTGAGAGTAGCCATAGTCACCGAGTCGTTCCTGCCGGAGATGAACGGGGTCACCCATTCATTGCTGAAAATCCTCCAACACTTGGCGCAGCGCGGGGATGACGTCCTGGTCATCGCGCCGTCAACACCGCAACACGGTGCCGACGTCGTGGAGGGCGCCGCGGTTCGGCGGCTTCCTGCCGTGCCGGTCACGGGGTACCGCACCATTCGCGTCGCCGTCGGCGGGGTGGCCCGGGTCAGGACCCTGCTGGCCGCCTTTGAACCGGACATTGTCCACCTGGCCTCCCCGTTCGTGCTGGGATGGCGGGCCGTCCGGGCCGCGGCCCAGCTCGGGCTGCCCACCGTGGCCGTCTATCAAACCGACGTCCCCGGCTATGCCGCAAAATATGGGATGCCCTTTCTTGAAAACTGGGCGTGGGGCCGCGTGGCACGCATTCACGAGGCGGCCGGCAAGACGCTGGCGCCCTCCACCGATGCCATCGCGCAGCTGCGCGGCCACGGCATTCCGCGGGTGGAGCTGTGGGGCCGCGGCGTGGACGTCGGGCGCTTTCATCCCGGCAAGCGCAGCCGGGCGTTCCGCGAGCACGTGGCACCTGCGGGGGAGAAGATCATCGGCTACGTGGGGCGGCTGGCCCTGGAGAAGCAGGTCGAGGACCTCGCCGCGATCGCCGCAATCCCCAATACCCGCCTGGTCATCATCGGCGACGGGCCGCAACGCCGGGCCCTGGCGGAGATCCTGCCGCGAGCCCACTTCACCGGCTTTCTCGCCGGCGACGAGCTGGCCGCCGCCATGGCCTCCCTTGACCTGTTCGTCCACCCGGGCGAGCTGGAAACCTTCTGCCAGACCATCCAGGAGGCGATGGCCTCCGGCGTTCCCGTTGTGGCAACCGGCCGCGGCGGCCCCGTTGACCTGGTCGATTCCTCCCGCACGGGATGGCTGTATGCCCCGGGCGATCTCGACCAGCTGCACGGCTACGTCACGGACCTGATCGGCGATGACGCCAAGCGGTCCGCTTTCGGCGCCGCAGCCCACGCCGCGGTCCAGGGACGCACCTGGCCCGTGGTCTGCGGCCGGCTGATGGCGCTGTACGACCAAACAATCGCCGAGCACTCCATGCTCGGCACCGGCTTGAAGGGGATCAAGTGAAAATATCCGTTGTGGGCTGCGGCTACCTGGGCGCCGTGCATGCCGCAATCCTGGCCTCCCTGGGCCATGAGGTGGTCGGGCTCGATTCCGACGCCGCCAGGATCGAGCTGCTGGCCCGGGGCGTGGCACCCTTCCACGAGCCGGGCCTGGGGGAACTGCTCGTGGCAGGGCTCCGCGGCGGGCGGCTGGCCTTCAGCACGGACGCCGCCGCCGTGGCGGGCGCCGAGGTCCATTTCCTCTGCGTGGGGACGCCGCAGGCCAAGACCAGCAACGCGGCCGACCTAACCCAGCTCATGGGGGCCGTGGACTCCCTGCGCCCGTTCCTGCGGCCCGGGATGGTGGTGGCCGGCAAGTCCACAGTCCCCGTGGGGACGGCCGAATCGCTGGCCGCCCTGCTGGCCGGCACGGGGGCCGTGCTGGCCTGGAATCCGGAGTTCCTGCGGCAGGGCACGGCCGTGCAGGACTCGCTGGCGCCGGACCGGCTGGTGTACGGCGTCCCGGAGGGGCCCTGCGGCGTCCGGGCGACCGCCGCGCTCGACGCCGTGTACGCGCCCCTGCGCGGCAACGGCACCCCGCGGGTGGTCACCAACTACGCCACCGCCGAAGTGATCAAGGTCGCGGCGAACGCCTTCCTGGCCCTGAAGCTCTCCTACATCAACGCCGTGGCTGAGTTTTGCGATGCGGCCGGCGCCGACGTCGTCGATCTGGTGCGCGGGCTCGGGCACGACGGGCGCATCGGCGCCAACCACCTGCAGGCCGGGGTGGGTTTTGGCGGCGGCTGCCTGCCGAAGGACCTGCGCTCCTTCCGCGCGCAGGCCCAGGAACGCGGCGTGGACTCCCTCGATGAGCTGCTGTCCCGGGTGGACGGCATCAACTCCGCCGCCAGGTACCGCACGGTCGAGGCCGCCGTCCGGCTGTGCGGCGGCTCGGTTGCCGGGGTACCCGTCACCGTCCTCGGCGCGGCCTTCAAGCCCAACACCGACGACATCAGGGACTCCCCGGCCCTCGACATTGCGCTGCAGCTCGCGGCTCAGGGGGCGCGGGTGACGGTCAGCGACCCGCGGGCGGTTGCCAACGCCTGGCTGCGGTACCCGCAACTGGCGTTCGAGGCGGATCCGGTGCAGGCCTTGGGCGGCGCGGAGCTGACCCTGCTGCTGACCGAATGGCCGCAGTTCATCGCCCTCGATCCCGCCGCGGCCGCCGCCGTGGTGGCGCGGCCGGTGGTGCTGGACGGCCGCAACGCCCTGGATGCGGCGGCCTGGCGCGCCGCCGGGTGGGAGTATTGCGGGATCGGGCGGGGGCTGGCGCACGCCGGCGCCGCCGTCTAGGGCGGGACCTTACCGTGCGGTACGTTGCCCTGGGCGATTCGTTCACCGAAGGGGTCGGCGATCCAAGCCGGCATCTGCCCAACGGGGTGCGGGGCTGGGCGGACCGGGTGGCGGAGGGGTTGGCCCGGGACCGGCCCGGCTGGGAGTACGCGAACCTGGCCATTCGCAGCAAGCGGCTGCGCCACGTCATCGCCGAACAGCTGGAGCCGGCGATCGCGCTGGAGCCCACGCTCATCACCCTCTATGCCGGGGGCAATGACCTCATGGACGCCGGCACCCGGGTCCGGGAGCTGTTGGCGGACTACGAGCAGCTGGTGGCCCGCCTGGCCGGCACGGGCGCCACCTTGCTGTTGTTCACCGGCTACGACGTGGCGGTCTCCGCGATCCTGGGCCCGCTGCGGGGTCGCAACCATCTCTACAACGACGGCGTCCGGCGGATCGCCGCCAAATACGGCGCGGTTCTCATCGACTATGCGGCCTTTGACGCCTACCGCAACCCCGGCCTCTGGTGCGATGACCGGCTGCACATGTCCAAGGCCGGGCACAAATACCTGGCCGCGCGGGTCCTGGAAATCCTCGGCGTGCCCCATGCCATCAAGGTGAAGGGCAACCGTGCCGGCCCCGCGCGCACTTTTCGCCAGCGGGGCCGGGACCAGCACCGGTGGCTGGTGGACTGGGTGCTGCCGATGTTTGCCCGCAAGCTCCGCGGCGTGACACTCGGGGACGGACTGGCACCGCGCTGGCCCCAGCCCGTCCGGGTGCCTCCGAGGAAGGGCCTGCGAAAGCTGGCCCGGACTCGCGCACCGGCCGCGGCTACGCCTGGACGGTCTCCTCGGCGGGGGCGAGCACAACATCCGTCACCGCAAGCTCGCCGTCGCCCGCGGCCACCGTGATCGCCAGCGCGTTGGCGGCGGCCCGCAGGTCGCCCAGCCCGGCTTCCAGCTGCGAAGCCTGGATCGCCCCGGCCGTGACGGTGGCGGAGAGCACCTGCGTGCGCTGCTTGACCTTGGCCTCGGACTTGGCCTTGCGCAGGCCGCTCAGCGCGTCCCCGACGGTCGCCAGCATGGTGGTGTCGCCGTCGGCCACGTCAATGGCGGTGGGCCACGGGGCGCGGTGCACCGACCCGGCCCGCCACCAGCTCCACACTTCCTCGGTGGCGAAGGGCAGGAACGGGGCAAACAGGCACAGCAGCGAGTCCAGCGTGGTCGCCAGCGTGGCCACGACCGACGCCTGGCCCGCCTCCCCGGCCGCCCCATAGGCGCGGTCCTTGACCAGTTCGACGTAGTCGTCGGTGAAGTGCCAGAAGAAGCTCTCCGTGAGCTGGAGCGCCCGGGCGTAGTCGTACGCCTCAAACGCCGCCGTCGACCCGCGGACGACGTCGGCCAGCTGGGCCAGCAACGCCCGGTCCAGGGGGTTGGTGATAGCCGCGGCGTCCCCGCGCAGCACGTTCGCCTCGGTCGCGCCCAGGTTCAGCACGAACTTGGAGGCGTTGAGCAACTTGATGGCCAGGCGGCGGCCGATCTTCATCTGCGCGATCTCGTACGCCGTGTCGGCGCCGAGCTTGGCCGAGGCCGCCCAGTAGCGGACGGCGTCGGCGCCGAAGTCGTTGAGCACGTCGGTGGGGACCACCACATTGCCCTTGGACTTGGACATCTTCTTGCGGTCCGGGTCCAGGATCCAGCCGGAGATGGCGGCATGCTTCCACGGGGCGCAATCTTGCAGGGCATCGGCGCGCACGGCCGTCGAGAATAGCCACGTGCGGATGATGTCGTGGCCCTGGGGGCGCAGGTCGAACGGGAACACCTTGGAGAACAGGTCCTCGTCGGTGCCCCAGCCGCCCACGATCTGCGGGGTGAGCGAGGATGTCGCCCAGGTGTCCAGGACGTCGGCGTCGCCCACGAAGCCGCCGGGCGCGTTGCGCTGGTCCTCGGTGTAGCCGGGGGCAGCGTCCGCGGCCGGGTCGACCGGCAGCATCGCGGTGGTGGGCAGGATCGGGTGGTCGTAGTCGGGGTTGGCGTCGGCGTCGAGCGGGTACCAGACGGGGACCGGCACGCCGAAGAAGCGCTGGCGGGAAACGAGCCAGTCGCCGTTGAGCCCGGAGATCCAGTTATCGTAGCGGGAGCGCATGAAGGCCGGGTGGAACTCGATTTCCTTGCCGCGGTTGATCAGGCGTTCGCGGCGGTCCTGGTCCCGGCCGCCGTTGCGGATGTACCACTGGCGCGAGCTGACGATCTCCAGGGGCTTCTCACCCTTTTCAAAGAAGTTCACCGGGTGCATGATCTTCTTTGGCTCGCCGTCCAGCAAGCCGGCCTCGGTCAGCATGGCCACCACGCCTTCCTTGGCGCTGAAGACGGTCTTGCCGGCGATCGCGGCGTAGTTGGCGCGGCCCTCCTCGGTGCCGATCCATTCCGGGGTCTCGCCCAGGATGCGCCCGTCGCGCCCGACTATGGCGCGGGTGGGCAGTTGCAGTTCGCGCCACCAGGTGACGTCGGTGAGGTCGCCGAAGGTGCAGACCATGGCGATGCCCGAGCCCTTGTCGGCCTTGGCCAGCGGGTGCGCCCTGACCTCCACCTCCACGCCGAACAACGGGGAGGTGACCTTCTTGCCGAAGAGCGGCTGGTACCGTTCGTCGTCCGGGTTGGCCACCAGCGCCGAGCAGGCCGGCAGCAGTTCCGGGCGCGTGGTCTCGATGTAGATCTTGGTGCCGTCTTCGGCAAAGAACGGGTAGCGGTAGTACGCGCCGGCCACCTCGCGGTCCTCCAGCTCGGCCTGCGCCACGGCGGTGCGGAACGTGACATCCCACAGGGTGGGGGCCTCGGCCATGTAGGCGTCGCCGTGGTCCAGGTTTGCCAGGAAGCCGCGCTGGGAAACCGCGCGGGAGTGGTCGTCGATGGTGCGGTAGGTCAGGTCCCAGTCAACGGACAGGCCCAGGGTCTGGAACAGGTTCTCAAAGACCTTCTCGTCCTCAACGGCCAGCTCCTCGCACAGCTCGATGAAGTTCTGCCGGGAGACGACGTCGAAGTCGCGCTGGTTCTTCGCGGGCGTAGCCGGGGGGCGGTAGTCGGCGTCGTACGGGGTGGCCGGATCGCAGCGGACGCCGTAGTAGTTCTGCACGCGCCGCTCAGTGGGCAGGCCATTGTCATCCCAGCCCATCGGGTAAAACACGTTCTTGCCCGTCATGCGCATGTACCGGGCCTGGACGTCCGTCTGGGTGAAGGAGAACATGTGCCCCACATGCAGCGAACCGGAGGCCGTGGGCGGGGGCGTGTCAATGGAGTACACCTGATCCCGGGTGGTGTCGCGGTCAAACTTGTAGGTGCCCTCGGCCAGCCACCGCTTGGTCAGGGCGGCCTCCAGGCCCTCCAGCGCGGGCTTGTCGGGAACGGTGGATGCAGCGGGGGCGGGCGTGTCTGTGCCCGGAATCATTTCAGCCATGTGCCAATTCTTTCATGAGTTGCCCAGGAAGCCGGATTCGGCGGCGCCGCGGGTGTCCGGTGCCGGGCGAAAACGGCCCCCGGCCCGGTTCCGCCGGCCGGAAACTTCTCCTATGCGCAGGATTGATGCCTAGTTGCACGCCACTGGACAAGCTGCGCATAACCCGCCGCGAGTCGGGCGCATAGCGGAAGGATTCTTCCACCATGCGCGGAACCCGCCGCGAGTCCGGCGCATGCCGGACGAAAAGACCCGGAGGCGGAACCGGCGGACTATGATGCGGTCATGGGCACGCTACGGATCTTGCGAGTGTATGACGACCCCGAACCGGACGAATTCCGGGTCCTGGTGGACAGGTTATGGCCGCGCGGCATCAAGAAGGACCGCGTGGACCTGTGGCTGAAGGAGGCCGGCCCCAGCACCGAGGTCCGCAACGCCTTTCACCACCAGGCCGAGCGGTTCGATGAGTTTCGGAAGGACTACACGGCGGAGCTGGAGCACAACCCGGCCGTCGAGGAACTCCGCCAGGTCGCGGCCCAGCATGAAAAAGTGGTGATCCTGTTCGGGGCCAAGGATCCGCAGCTCAACCAGGCGGCCGTGCTGCTGGACTACCTCAACGGCTCGAGCCGCTAGATTGGTTGCATGGCTAAAAACTCTTCCAAGCATGCAGTAGTCACCGGGGCCAGCTCCGGCATTGGCGCGGCCACGGTCCGCAAGCTCCGCGCGGACGGCTGGGACGTGGTTGCCGTCGCCCGCCGCGCCGACCGGCTGGCCGCCCTGGCCCGCGAAAGCGGTGCGGTCGCGTTTGTCGCCGATGTCACCAAGGACGACGACGTCGCCGCCCTGGCCACTTTTGTCGCGGCCAACGGCGGCCTGGACACGCTGATCAACGTCGCCGGCGGCGCCCGCGGCGTGGACCCGGTGGCCACGGCCCAGGCCGCCGACTGGGACTGGATGTATCAGGTCAACGTGGTCGGCACCTTGAAAATGATCCAGGCCTTCCTGCCGGCCCTGCGGGAAAACGGCCGCGGCACGGTGCTGAACCTGACCTCGACGGCGGGGCTGGCCGCGTATGAGGGCGGTTCCGGCTACAACGCCGCCAAGTTCGCCCAGCACGCCATCACCAACGCCCTGCGGCTTGAAGAGGTCGAGAACAACCTGCGCGTGATCGAGGTCGCCCCCGGACTGGTGGCCACCGAGGAATTCAGCCTCAACCGCCTCGGCGGCGACAAGGCAGCGGCGAAGAAGGTATACGCCGGGGTGGCCGAGCCGCTCACGGCCGAGGACGTCGCCGAGGTGGTCAGCTACGCCGTCGGCCTGCCGCACCACATCAATCTCGACCAGATCGTCATCCGCCCGGTCGCCCAGGCCGCCAACCACAAGCTGGTCCGCAAGGGCTAGGTGCAAGCACGCCCGCGGATCCCCTAGAATGGGTTCAAAGCATTGACCCGGCCATCACCGGTGAGCTTCCGGAAGAACACGCCCCGCAGACGCCGGGACGCCAGTAGAACCGGACGGGTAAGCCCGTCAGCGCAGTTAACGAGCGGCCGGCCCCGGCAACGGGGGCGGTAAGCGAGGTGGTACCGCGGCGCAAGCCGTCCTTGCATCCTGAATTGTTCGCCACCGAGCAGGATGATGTGATGACCCACTTCCCGAAGGCCTCCGCCGCCCAGACCGACTCCGACCACGTCCCCGCCTCCGTGCGTTTCCCGGAGATCGAGGAACTCGTCCTGAAGTACTGGGCCGAGGACGGCACCTTTCAGGCGAGCATCGACGCCCGGGACGCCGGCGTGAACGGCGCCAACGAGTTTGTCTTTTACGACGGCCCGCCCTTCGCCAACGGCCTGCCCCACTACGGGCACCTGCTCACCGGCTACGTCAAGGACCTGGTGGCCCGGTACCAGACCCAGCGCGGCCACCGCGTGGAGCGCCGCTTCGGCTGGGACACGCACGGGCTGCCGGCCGAGCTGGAGGCCATGAAGCAGCTGGGCATGACGGACAAGAAGCAGATCGAGGCCATGGGCATCGACAAGTTTAACGACGCCTGCCGCGCCTCCGTGATGAAGTACGCCGGCGAATGGYAGGACTACGTGACCCGCCAGGCCCGCTGGGTCGACTTCGACAACGACTACAAAACCCTCAACGTCGACTACATGGAGTCGGTGCTGTGGGCCTTCAAGCAGCTTCACGCCAAGGGCCTGACCTACAACGGCTACCGCGTGCTGCCCTACTGCTGGAAGGACGAGACGCCGCTCTCCAACCACGAGCTGCGCATGGATGACGACGTCTACAAGGACCGCCAGGACCAGACCGTCACCGTCACCTTCCCCATCCTCGGCGAAGAGGGGGCGGCGAATCCCCTGGCGGCCGAGCTCGCCGGCGTCGCCGCCATCGCCTGGACCACCACGCCCTGGACGCTGCCCACCAACCAGGCCCTGGCCGTCGGACCCACGGTGAGCTACGCCGTCGTGCCGGTGGGCCCGAACGGCTCCGCCGCGGTCGCCGCCGGTTCGAGGACGGAGAAGTTCCTGCTCGCCGCGGACCTGGTGGGCGCCTACGCCAAGGACCTGGGGTACGGCGACGGAGCCGACGGCGCGGCCGCCGCGAGCGCGGCCGTCACCGCCACCTACCTCGGCTCCGCGCTGGAGGGCCTGGCCTACGAGCCGCTGTGGGACTACTTTGCCGACGATGAAAAATACGGCACGGCCAAGTCCTGGCGCATCCTGCTGGCCGACTATGTGACCACCACGGACGGTACGGGCATCGTGCACCAGGCGCCCGCCTACGGTGAAGAGGACCAAAAGATCTGCGAGCAGTACGGCATCCCCGTGGTGCTCTCCATCGACGAGGGCGCGAAGTTCCTGCCGCTGTTTGCCGGCGGGCCGCTCAACGACATCGCCGGGGTGCAGGTCTTTGAGGCAAACAAGACCATCACCAAGGTGGTCCGGGACGCCGGCCGGCTGGTCCGCCAGGCCAGCTACGTGCACAGCTACCCGCACTGCTGGCGCTGCCGCACACCCCTGATCTACCGGGCCATCTCCTCCTGGTACGTGGAGGTGACGAAGTTCAAGGACCGCATGGTGGAGCTCAACCAGGACATCAACTGGATCCCGGGCAACGTCAAGGACGGCCAGTTCGGCAAGTGGCTGGCCAACGCCCGCGACTGGTCCATCAGCCGCAATCGCTACTGGGGCTCGCCCATCCCGGTGTGGCAGTCCGATGACCCCGACTACCCGCGCACCGACGTGTACGGCTCCCTCGCCGAACTACAGGCCGACTTTGGCCGCCTGCCGCTCAACCATGAGGGCCAGCCGGATTTGCACCGCCCGTTCATCGACGAGCTGACCCGGCCCAACCCGGACGACCCCCGCACGCCCGAACAGGGCCAATCCACCATGCGCCGCGTGGAGGACGTGCTGGATGTGTGGTTCGACTCCGGCTCCATGCCGTACGGCCAGGTCCATTACCCGTTTGAGAACGAGGACTGGTTCAACACGCACAACCCGGCCGACTTCATCGTGGAGTACATCGGACAGACGCGCGGCTGGTTCTACATGCTGCACGTGCTCTCCACCGCGCTCCTGGACCGCCCGGCCTTCCGCAACGTCATCAGCCACGGGATCGTGCTCGGCTCCGACGGGCAAAAAATGTCCAAGAGCCTGCGCAACTACCCGGACGTCTCCGAGGTCCTGGACCGTGACGGCTCCGACGCCATGCGCTGGTTCCTGATGGCCAGCCCCATCCTGCGCGGCGGCAACCTGGTGGTCACCGAGCAGGGCATCCGGGACGGCGTCCGCCAGGTGATCCTGCCGTTGTGGAACGTGTACAGCTTCTTCACCCTGTACGCCAACACCGCCAATGGCGGGGCCGGCTACGACGCCCAGCTGCGCTACGACGGCTACACCGACACCATGGACACGTACCTGCTGGCCAACACCGGCGAACTGGTGCGCGACGTCACGGCCCGCCTCGACGACTATGACGTCTCCGGCGCCTGCGACGCCCTGCGCGGCTACATGGACATGCTCACCAACTGGTATGTCCGGCGCAGCCGCACCCGCTTCTTTGACGAAAGCACCGACGCCTTCGACGCCCTCTACACGGCGCTGGAAACCGTCACCCGCGTGGCCGCGTCCCTGCTGCCGCTGATCTCCGAGGAGATCTGGCGCGGGCTGACCGGCGGGCGCTCCGTGCACCTGACCGACTGGCCCGACGCCGAGCTGTTTGGCGCCAACCCCGCCCTCATCGAACAGATGGACCTCATCCAGCAGATCTGCTCCACGGGCTCCAGCCTGCGCAAGGCCGCCAAGCTGCGGGTGCGCCTGCCGCTGGCGGAACTGACGGTGGTGGTGCCGCAGGCGGCCGCCCTCGCCGAGGGAACCGGCATCGTGGCCGATGAGCTGAACATCCGCTCGGTCCGCCTCGTGGACGCCGCCGACGCCTCCCCGGAGGAATTCGGCATCTCGGCGAAGCTGGTGGTCAACGCCCGCGCGGCCGGCCCGCGCCTGGGCAAGGACGTGCAGCGGGCCATCAAGGGTTCCAAGTCCGGCGACTGGTCGATCGACGGCGGCGTGGTCATCGCCGGCGGCCTGGCCCTGGAGCCCGCCGAATACACGCTGGAGACGATCGTGGCMGACGCGCACGACGGCGGGAAGTCGGCGGTGGCGATGCTGCCCGGCGGCGGGTTCGTGGTGCTGAACACGACGCTCACGCCCGAGCTGGAGGCCGAGGGCACGGCCCGCGACATGGTCCGGGCCATCCAGTCGGCCCGCAAGGACGCCGAACTGCACGTCAGTGACCGCATCCAGACCACCATCAGCGCCCCGCAGGACGTGGTGGACGCGCTGCACGCCAACATGGACCTGGTCAAGAAGGAAACGCTCACCGTGGTCCTGGAACTCATCCCGGGCGACGTGGAAACCATCATCACCGTGGAACGGACAATTGCCTGATGACTACCCCGCATGACGAATTCTCCGTCGAAAGCGTGTACGCCGAACTGCTCGGCCGCGCCCCCGAAAACAAGATGGAACCGCGGCTGGCCCCGCTGTTCCGCGCCATGGACGTCCTGGGGGAGCCCAACAAGGCCTTCCCGATCATCCACGTGACCGGCACCAACGGCAAGACGTCCACGGCCCGGATGATCGAGTCCGGGCTGATGGCCCACGGGCTGCGCACCGGCCGCTACACCAGCCCGCACCTGACCCGCGTCACCGAACGCATCAGCATCGACGGCGCGCCCGTCAGCGATGAAACGTTCGTGCGGATCTGGGATGAAATCCACCCGTACCTGTTGATCGTGGACGCGGAACTGCAGGCGGTCGGCGAGACGCGGCTGACCTACTTTGAATGCCTGACCATCCTGGCGTTCGCGGTGTTCGCCGACGAGCCGGTGGACGTCGCCGTCCTGGAGGTGGGCCTGGGCGGGATCACCGACGCCACCAATGTGGGCGACGGGCAGGTCGCCGTGATCACGCCCATCTCCCTCGACCACACCGAGCTGCTGGGGGATACCACCGGGGCCATCGCGGTGGAGAAGGCCGGCATCATCAAGGAGGGCGCCTTCCTGGTCAGCTCCGCCCAGCCGGTGGACGCCGCCCAGGTGCTGCTGGAGCGGGCCCGGGAAAAGAACGCCCGGTACTGCTTTGAGGGTGTCGAGTTTGGTGTGGAGTCACGGGCCATCGCCGTGGGCGGGCAGCTGCTCACCCTGCGGGGCCTGGCCGGCCGGTACCCGGAGATCCTGCTGCCCCTGCACGGCGAACACCAAGCCGAAAACGCCGCCGTCGCCCTGGCCGCGCTGGAGGCTTTCTTTGGCAACGGGGAAAAGGAACTGAGCCTGGACCTGGTCCAGGAGGGATTCCGCAACGCCACCTCGCCCGGGCGCCTGGAGGTGCTGCGCACGTCCCCCACGATCGTGGTGGACGCCGCCCACAACCCGGCCGGGATCCAGGCCAGCGCCGCGGCCCTGCAGGAGGCGTTCGCCTTCAGCAAGCTGGTGGTGGTGCTGGGCATCCTGCAGGAGAAGGACGCCGAGGAAATCCTGCGCACGCTCAAGGAATCCTACGGTGGCGAGGCGGGGGAGATTTGCCTGACCCAGTCCAAGTCGCCCCGCGCCATCCCCGCGGCCGAACTGGCCGAGATGGCCGTCGAGCTGGGCTGGCCCGAGGACGACGTCCACATTGCCGAAAAGCTGGACGAGGCGATCGAATGGGCCGTGGAACGTGCCGAGTCCAACAATGACCTCGCCGGCGGCGTGCTCATCACCGGCTCGATCACCGTGGTCGGTGAGGCCCGCATCCTGCTGGGCCGGCCCGGCGAAAGGGAAGGTGCCTAGGGCATGGCGAGACTGACCAAGGCGCAACGCGAGTGGCGCCCCGGCATGCCGAAGAAGCCGCGCTCCACCAAGATGATGTTCGGCTCCACCGTGCTGGTGCTCGAGGCTTTCGTCGCGCTCTTTGCCGCCCTGGCCCTGTTCGGGTTGCAGGGCAGGAACCCCGCCTACCTGGTCATCGGAGGCGTGCTCGCCCTGCTGATGGTGGCCACGTGCGCGTTCCTGGCCCGGCCGTGGGGAGCGGCCGTGGGCTGGGTCCTGCAGCTGCTGCTGATCGCCGGCGGCTTCAAGGAGCCGTCGATGTTCGTGGTCGGCATCCTCTTCGCCGTGGCCTGGTGGTATGCCCTGTTCGCCGGGAGCCGCATCGACCGGGAAAACCGGGAACGGGCCCGGGTGCAGGCCGCCTGGGATGCCGAACACCCCGACCCGGCCCCGTAGACTGGTGCGGAAACCCCAACACAACCGAAGTGGAGCAGCTGTGAGCTACGAGCGCACCCTTGTCCTGGTCAAGCCCGACGGCGTGACCCGCAACCTTTCCGGCGCCATCCTGGCCCGCATCGAAGCCAAAGGCTATGCCCTGGCCGAGCTGAAGAAGGTCACCGCGACCCGCGGGCAGCTCGAGGCACACTACGCCGAGCACGTGGGCAAGCCGTTCTACGAGCCGCTGGTCGAGTTCATGCTCTCCGGCCCCGTGGTCGCCGCCATCTTTGAGGGCGATCGGGTGATCGAGGGCTTCCGCGCCCTCGCCGGCACCACCGACCCCACCACGGCGGCACCGGGGACCATCCGCGGCGACTTTGGCCGCGACTGGGGCCTGAAGGTCCAGCAGAACCTGGTGCACGGCTCGGACTCCGCGGAGTCCGCCGAGCGCGAGATCGGCATCTGGTTCGCCTAGGCGCACCCCGCACCTCCCGCAGCAACGACGAAGGGCACCTCCCGTGCGGGAGGTGCCCTTCGTCGTTGCTGCGGGGTGCGGTTTAGTTAGGCATTGGAGGAGAAGATCAGGTGCATGAACTTGAAGAAGATGGAGGCGATCACGCCCAGGTAGACCAGGCCCACGATCACCCAGGCCCAGTCGGCGGCGAACCTGGCCACGGCGCGGGGGGCCGGGATGACGCCGTGCTGGAGGTTGCGGACACTCACCCAGACGAAGAGCGGGATCATCACGGTCCACACCACCATGCAGTAGGGGCACAGGATGGCGAGCACGTACACGGCCTGAAACCAGAACCAGCCCACCAGCGCCAGCCCCAGGGTGACCCCCAGCTGCAGGCCCAGCCAGTACCAGCGGCTCAGCGACGCCCCCGCCAGCAGCACGACCCCCGTGGTGATGACCACCACGAACGTGACCAGCCCGATGAACGGGTTGGGGAAGCCGAAGATCGCGGCCTGCTGCGTCTTCATGACGTCCCCGCAGGAGATCCAGGTGTTGAAGTCGCAGCTGACCTTCGCGCCCGGGTTGGTGTACAGGTGCAGCCGCTCCAGCACCAAGGTGGCGGACGCCAGCCAGGCGACGGCACCGGCAATGACCAGGAACCAGCCGAAGGGCCTGGGCCGGGCCAGCACGGGCAGCGCCTGGTCTGTGGGAAGGCGGTCGGAAACGCTGGGGGAGGGCATGGGCGCCTTTTCTTCGTGCGGTCTATTGTGTCCCGATTGTAGCGTGTGAATCTTGGCGCGCCGTGTGTGATTCGCCCGCCGACGGTGGGGGTGTATGAGACAATGGACGTGGCTGGACGGCGATCCACATGCGTCATTCAGTCCGATGGCACGCCCACGGGTCTGCCGGTGACGACGCTCCCGCTTTCGGCAGCCATCCACCGGACAGTCTGACGCAGAACAACGCGGATCCGGCAAACCATCGGCTTTTCAGAGCTTGCAGCACCCGGAAGATGGTGCCGCCTGGAAAGCAATTAGACGACTTCCGTCGGCGCCCGCGGGTGCCGACACACCTGCCGTTGACGGTGCTCGATGTGGGGGTATCGCAACGGTGCGAAGGTAACGCCCTCCATGAATAATGAAAAGTCCAGCGCAGAAACAGCAACAAGCACGCAATCACCTGACGGCACGGATTCATCGGCCGCCGCAACCAAGCCCCGGACCACCCGCTCGCGCCGCGCGTCGGCCAAGGTCACCTCGCCCGCCCCCGTGCCCCCGCCGGCACCGGTCGCCGACACCCCTGCCGCGGAGATGCCGCCCGCCGGGGCCACCGCCGCGGATGCTCCCGTGAAGAAGGCGCCCGTGCGCCGCAGCCGCGCCAAGAAGGCCGACGCCGCCTTGCTCGACGGCACCGTGCCGGACGGGTACCTGCCGGACGGCGCCGCGGCCGGTACCGGAACTCCGGCCACCGACCTTTCGGCCGCCGCCGCGGACAGCGCCGTCGAGCCGGTCAAGACGCCCGCCAAGCGGGCCCCGCGCCGCCGGGCCACGGCCGCGACCGGCGCACCCGCCCCGGTGCAGGGCGTGCTGAACCTGGACTCCGCCTCCCCAATCACTGCCCCCGCGGCCAGTGCCGAGCCGGCCAGTGCCGAAGCGGTTTCCGCCGACCAGGCGCCCGTGGCGAAGGCTCCCGCGCGCCGCCGGAGCGTCAAGAAGGTCGACGCCGCCACCGACAGCGCGGCCGCCGCGCCCGCGGAGGCCGTTGCGGAAGCGGCGGAGCAGCCCGGCGCCGAGGCACCCACCCGGCCGGCCCGCAGCCGCCGGAAGTCCACCGCTGCCGTCACGGACGCCGCGGCACCTAGCACCTCAGCGCCCGCCGCCCTCAGCCCCGCCGCCGAAGCGCCCGCCGCCGAAACCCCGGTCGACGCGGCAGCCGCGGCACCGGACGCGACCGTGCCGGCCGACTCGCCCTTCCTGGCCCCCTCCGCCGGCATCTCCGTCCTGTTCCAGGCCCCCGACCTCAGCCTGGCCGTCTCCGCGCCCGCCGTGGACCACGACGACGCCGACGGCGGCGACGACTTCGACTCGCACGACGAGTCCCGCTCGCGCCGCGGCCGGGCCCGTAACCGCCGCAACAAGCACTCCGACGCCCAGGGTGAAGCCCCGGCCCATGCAGCGGGCACCGACGATGCCGATGCCGACACCGAGGGCCACGACGACGGCGTGACGTCGCGTCGCCGTCGTCGTCGCCGCCGCGGGGATGCGGACCTGGAATTGACCGGCGGCACCGATGAGGATCCGCCCAACACCGTGACCCGGGTCCGGGCCCCGCGCACGCCGGCGGAGTCGTCCTCGAGCGCGTCGAACCGGGTGACGAGCCTGCGCGGCTCCACCCGCCTGGAAGCCAAGAAGCAGCGCCGCCGCGATTCCCGCGACTCCGGCCGCCGCCGCACCGTCATCACCGAGGCCGAGTTCCTGGCCCGGCGGGAATCCGTGGACCGGGTGATGGTGGTGCGCCAAAGCGATGACCGCATCCAGATCGGGGTGCTCGAAGACGGCATCCTGGCCGAACACTTTGTCTCCAAGACCCAGCAGGATTCGCTGATCGGCAACGTCTACCTGGGCAAGGTCCAAAACGTGCTGCCGAGCATGGAGGCGGCCTTCGTCGACATCGGCCGCGGCCGCAACGCCGTCCTGTACGCCGGGGAGGTGGACTGGGACGCCGCCAACCTCAACGGCCAGCCGCGCCGGATCGAAAATGCGCTCAAGTCCGGGGACGCCGTCCTGGTGCAGGTCTCCAAGGATCCCGTGGGCCACAAGGGTGCCCGCCTGACCAGCCAGATCTCCCTGCCGGGCCGGTACCTGGTGTACGTGCCGGGCGGGTCGATGACCGGCATCTCCCGCAAGCTTCCGGACGTCGAACGCAACCGGCTCAAGCGCGTGCTCAAGGACCACCTGCCCGAAAACGCGGGCGTCATTGTGCGCACCGCCGCCGAGGGCGCCAGCGAGGAGGAGCTGACCAACGACATCAACCGGCTGCGCGCCCAATGGGAAGGCATCAGCACCCGGGCCGCCGCCCACAAGACGCTCGCCCCGGAAATGCTCTACGCCGAGCCGGACCTGACCATCAAGGTGGTCCGCGACGTCTTCAACGAGGACTTCACCAAGCTGATCGTCGCCGGCGAGGAAGCCTGGGACACCATCGAGGCGTACGTGACGTACGTGGCCCCGGACCTGCTGGACCGGCTGGAAAAGTGGACCAAGACCGAGGACATCTTCGGCGCGCACCGCATCGACGAACAAATCTCCAAGGCCCTGGAACGCAAGGTGTTCCTGCCCTCCGGCGGTTCCCTGGTGATCGACCGCACCGAAGCCATGACCGTGGTTGACGTGAACACGGGCAAGTTCACCGGTTCCGGCGGCAACCTGGAGGAAACCGTCACCAAGAACAACCTTGAAGCGGCCGAAGAAGTGGTCCGCCAGCTGCGCCTGCGCGACATCGGCGGCATCATCGTCATCGACTTCATCGACATGGTCCTGGAATCCAACCGCGACCTGGTGCTGCGCCGCATGGTGGAGTGCCTGGGCCGGGACCGCACCAAGCACCAGGTGGCCGAGGTGACCAGCCTGGGCCTGGTGCAGATGACGCGCAAGCGCATGGGCACCGGCCTGCTGGAGGTCTTCGGGGAGCAGTGCGAGGTCTGCGCCGGCCGCGGCATGGTCACGCACGAAATTCCCGTGGAGCACCGCCGCGTCCACACCGTGGCCGCCGAACAGCACCATCCGCACGGCGGAAACCGCAACGAGGGCCGGGACGGCGACCGGGGGGCCAACCGCTCCACCCGCAGTGAGCGCAAGCGCAACCGCAGCCGCCAGACGTCCATCGAGGACGACGCCCCGGCAACGCACGAGGTGGAGGAGCTGACGGAGGCGCAGCGCACCGAAAAGGCCAATGCCGCCCGGACCGCCCTGGCCAACATCGCCGCCGCCGCGGCCGCCGCCCACCACGAGGCCGCCCGTTCCGAGCCGGCCCGCCCCGAGCCGGCCCACCACGATGTGGGGGAGGTGGAGGTGCAGTCGCTGCCCACCAGCCTGGGCGAGACCGCCACCCTCACCCTGGGCGGGGAGGCCGTGGAGCTGCCCCGCGGCCATCACACCGGCCACGCCGTCGACCCCGCCCACCATGCCGATTCGGCCGCCGCACTGGCCGGCATCGCGCAGGCCCTGGACCAGCTCTCCGGCCAGGACGGCGAGGACACCCCGGCCGGCAGCCGCTCGCGCTCGCGCCGCTCGCGCCGCAACCGCAGCGCCAGCCGCGCCCAGGGCGGCGCGGGCATCGACGTGGAGACCGGTACGGGGCCCGTGCCGGCACACGGCTCCGCCCAGCACAGCAGCGCTGCCGTCCGGCTGCCGGAGCCGGTGCAGGCCCCCACGAAGGACGCCGGACCCATCATCCTGGGCGTGGGCGTTCCCGCCTCGGAGCTCTAGCCCGGACGCCAACTGACCCGCAATAGTTGTCGAAAATCGCCGCGAAATCGCGTTTTTTGGACATCTATTGCGGGTCAGTTTTCCTTAAGGGGAGCCGCGGGGGCTAGGGTGGACAGCGACACGGGGTGCCAGGCCGCCAGGGCCGGCTGAGAAAACACCCGTTGAACCTGCCCGGCCAGCACCGGCGAAGGGATGTCCATGACCATCGAGTTGCCCCGGCTGCACGATTTGCCCAGAGTTTTGACCATTGCCGGCTCCGATCCGTCCGGCGGCGCCGGGATCCAGGCCGACCTGAAGTCCATCGCCGCCCACGGCGGATACGGGATGGCCGCCATCACCGCCCTGACCGCGCAAAACACGCGGGGCGTCAGCGCCGTCCACGTGCCGCCGGCCGAATTCCTGGCCCGGCAGCTGGAGGCCCTCAGCGAGGACATCACCATCGACGCCGTCAAGATCGGCATGCTCGCCACCGCCGAGGTGATCGAGACCGTGGGCGACTGGTTGGCACGCACCCGGCCCGCCGTCGTCGTGCTAGATCCGGTCATGGTCGCCACCAGCGGCGACCGGCTGCTGGACGCCGACGCCAGGGCCGCCCTGCTCACCCTGCTGGGGCACGCCCATCTCATCACGCCGAACCTGCCGGAACTGGGCGTCCTCACCGGCCAGGGGACGGCGGAGTCGTGGGAGGAGGCGCTGGTGCAGGGCAAGGCGCTGGCCCGCTCGGCCGGCGTCCACGTGCTGGTCAAGGGCGGGCACCTGCCGGGGGAGCAGTGCCCGGATGCGCTGGCGGGCCCGGACGGGTCGCTGCTGGAATTCCCCGGCGCCCGCATCGAGACCGGCAACACGCACGGCACGGGATGTTCGCTGTCCGCCGGGCTGGCCACCGTGCAGGCCCAAACCGGCGACTGGGGCGCCTCCGTGCAACGGGTCAAGGCCTGGTTGCGCGGGGCGCTGGAAAGCTCCGGGGACCTGGACGTGGGGCACGGGCGCGGCCCGGTCAACCACTTCCACGCCCTGTGGGCGGACGCCGCGCCCGTGGCGGACGAGTTCAGCCGGTCCCTGTGGCGGGACACGGCGCCGCTGCGCGCGGACATCCTGGCCCTGGACTTCATCAAGGACCTGGCCGCGGGCACCCTGGCCGGGGAGCACTTCTCCTATTATTTGGCGCAGGACGCCATCTACCTCAACGGGTACTCCCGCGTGCTGTCCCGGGCCAGCGCCCTGGCCCCCACCGAGGCCGAGCAGCGTTTTTGGGCCGAGGGGGCACACAACGCCTTGGCCGTCGAGATGGAGCTGCACCGCGACTGGCTCTCCCGGCACACCGCAGGGACGGCGCCGGGCCCGGTGACCAAGACCTATGTGGACCACCTGCAGGCCACCGCGTTTGCCGGCAGCTACGGGGAACTGGTTGCCGCCGTGCTGCCGTGCTATTGGCTCTACGCGGAAGTGGGCCGGGTGCTGCACGCGGACCACCTCACCCGCAGTGCCGACCACCCCTACGCGGCCTGGCTGGGCACCTATGCGGACGAGGCCTTTGCCGAGGCCGCCCGCACGGCCGTCTCGATCCTGGACGCCGCCGCCCGGCGGGGCACGGCGGCCGAGCGTGCGCACATGCGCACCGCATTCGAGGAGTCCTCCCGCCTCGAACTGGAATTCTTTGACGCACCCCGCCGGCACGTGCCGACGGGCCCGCGCCGAGGTGATTAACGCCACGGGGTGCGCGGAAGAAACACGGTGCGGCGCGGCGCAAAATGGCGCCCACCGACCCGCCGACACGCTAAGGTTGTGGAGCACGGTTCCCTTGGGCGGGCCGGGGCGGCGGATTTACTCTCACCACCCTTCCCGCAGTGGCACGGAACCAGTCTCATTTGCGGCCGGAGCTTGAATTAGCGTATTCTTGATCTTCGGTGCTTACGCCAACACTAAAGGGCAACCACTCTCTGGTAGAACTCCATTGAGGTCCACGGCGTTGAGGCACATGAAAACTTTGTAATAACGTCGAGAGAAGTGAGTTCCCCAGTGGTGTACGCGATTGTCCGCGCAGGCGGCCGCCAAGAGAAGGTTTCCGTCGGAGACCACGTGACCATGAACCGCGTCCCCGGTGGAGTTGGCAGCACCCTTGAGCTGCCCGCTTTGCTCTTGGTCGATGGTGAGAACATCACCACCGCCGCGAAGGACCTGGCCAATGTGAAGGTTACGGCTGAGAAGTTGGAGGATCTTCGCGGGCCGAAGATCGTCATCCAGAAGTTCAAGAACAAGACCGGTTACAAGAAGCGTCAGGGCCACCGCCAGGAACTGTCGAAGGTCAAGATCACCTCAATCGCGTAACCCGCGTCGAGTCGATCCCACTTAAAATCTTTTAGTCAAAAGGCAGGCATTTTCACATGGCACATAAAAAGGGCGCGAGTTCCACTCGCAACGGTCGTGATTCCAACGCTCAGTACCTGGGCGTGAAGCGCTTCGGCGGACAGGTTGTCAAGGCCGGGGAAATCATCGTGCGCCAGCGCGGCACCCACTTCCACCCGGGTGAGGGCGTTGGCCGCGGCAGCGATGACACGCTGTTCGCCTTGGACGCCGGTGCGGTCGAGTTCGGTACGCGTCGTGGACGCCGCGTCGTGAACATCGTCGCAGCCGCGGTCTAATACCAAAGCATTTCCTCGTGGAGCGGGCCGCATGGCTCGCTCCACTGGTCTTTAACCCGGCTTTAACCAGCGCGGACTAGAATTAGTGCGCAGCGAAAGTACTACTCAAGGAGAATTCATTGGCCAGCTTTGTTGACCGGGTTGTATTGCACGTATCCGGCGGGACAGGCGGCCATGGCTGCGTCTCCGTTCACCGCGAGAAATTCAAGCCGCTGGGCGGGCCCGACGGCGGCAAGGGCGGGGACGGCGGCGACGTCATCTTGCGCGTCAGCTCGCAAACCACCACACTCCTGGACTTCCACCACGCCCCGCACCGGCACGGCACCAACGGCGGCCCCGGCATGGGCGACTGGCGCGACGGAAAAATCGGTGAATCCGTGGTCCTGGACGTCCCGGACGGCACCGTGGTCAAGGACAAGGACGGCAACGTCCTCGCCGACCTGGTCGGGGAGGGCACGCAATACGTGGCCGCCGCCGGCGGCCAGGGCGGACTGGGCAACGCGGCCCTGTCCTCGCAAAAACGCAAGGCCCCCGGCTTCGCGCTGCTCGGCATCGAGGGCGACACCCGTGACATCGTCCTGGAGCTGAAGTCCATCGCCGACATCGCGCTCGTGGGCTTCCCCTCCGCCGGCAAGTCCAGCCTGATCGCGGCCATGTCCGCGGCCCGGCCCAAGATCGCCGACTACCCGTTCACCACCCTGATCCCCAACCTGGGCGTGGTGCAATCCGGGGACGTCCGGTTCACCATTGCCGACGTCCCCGGGCTCATCGAAGGCGCCAGCGAGGGCAAGGGCCTGGGCCATAACTTCCTGCGCCACGTCGAACGCTGTGCCGCACTGGTGCACGTGCTGGACTGCGCCACGCTGGAGGCCGACCGGGACCCGCTCTCCGACCTGGCCGTGATCGAACGCGAACTTGACCGGTACGCCGTCGACATGAGCTTTGCCGGGGCCGACGGCGACGTGGTCCCGCTGAATGAGCGCCCCCGGCTGGTGGCGCTGAACAAGATCGACTCGCCCGACGGCCGCGACATGGCCGCATTTGTCCGCGGCGACCTGGAGAGGCGCGGCTACCGGGTCTTTGACATCTCCGCCGCCACCCACGAGGGCCTGCGCCAGCTCGGATACGCCATGGCCGAGATCGTCCAGGCCGCCCGGGACGCCCTCGCCGCCGCGCCCGCGAAGGTCGCCCCCGTGATTTTGCGACCCCGCGCCGTGAATGCCGTGCCGTTCACCATCCGCCGCGAGGAAAGGAACCTGGAGCCGCTGTTTCGGGTTCTGGGCGAGAAGCCCGAACGCTGGGTCCGCCAGACCGATTTCCAGAACGAGGAAGCCATCGGCTACCTGGCCGACCGCCTGGCGGCCGCCGGCGTGGAGGCCGGCCTGTTCAAGGCCGGGGCCACCCCGGGGGACACCGTGGTCATCGGCGAGGGCGACGGCATGATCTTTGACTGGGAACCCACCGTGATGGGCGGGGCCGAACACCTGGCCGCCCCCCGCGGCACCGACCTGCGCCTGCTCGACCTCGGCGACCGACCCACCCGCGCGCAAAAGCGCGAGGAGCAGCAGGAGCGCCGCGATGCCAAGGCCGCGGCCCGGGCCGAGCTCGAGGCCGAGCGCAAGGCCGGGATCTGGACCGAATCCACCAACCGCAAGTCCGTCACCGACCGGGTGATCAAGGCGGACCTGGCGGCCGAAGGCGCACAGGACACCGATGAACTCTAGCGGGCACCGGATGGATTCCCGGGCGGCGCTTGCCACCGCCGCGAGGATTGTGGTCAAGGTCGGCTCCTCCTCCCTGACCTCCGTGGCCGGGGGCATCTCCGAGGTGGCGCTGAACCAGCTGGTKGACGTGCTGGCCAGGCGGCGCCTGAGCGGCACCGAGATCATCCTGGTCTCCTCCGGGGCCATCGCCGCCGGGCTGCTGCCGCTGGGCCTGGCGCGCCGGCCCAGGGACCTGGCCACCCAGCAGGCGGCCGCCAGCGTGGGCCAGGGCCTGCTCATGGCCCACTACAACCACGCGTTCATCAGCCACGGGGTCACGGTCTCCCAGGTGCTGCTCACCGCCGAGGACCTGAGCCGGCGCCGCCACTACGTCAACGCGCACCGCGCCATGGAGCGGCTGCTGCACCTGGGCGTGGTGCCGATCGTGAATGAAAACGACACCGTCGCCACCCATGAGATCCGCTTTGGCGACAACGACCGCCTGGCCGCCCTGGTGGCGCACCTGGTCAAGGCCGACGCCCTGGTCCTGCTCTCCGACGTCGACTCCCTGTATGACGGGCCGCCGGCCGACGGCGCCCGCCGGATCAGCACCGTTGACTCGCCCGGGGACCTGGAGGGGATCGTGATCGGCAACGCCGGCCAGGCCGGACTGGGCACCGGCGGCATGGCCACCAAGGTCCAGGCCGCGCTCATCGCCGCCGAAACCGGCATCCCCGCGCTGGTCACCTCCACCGCGAATGCCGCCGCCGCCCTGGCGGGGGAGGACGTGGGCACCTGGTTCGCCATCAACGGCAACAAGCGCCCCGTCCGCCTGCTCTGGCTGGCCCACCTCGCGGACATCCATGGCCGCCTGGTCCTGGACGACGGCGCCGTGCGGGCCGTGCGCGAACGGCACAAGTCGCTGCTTCCGGCGGGCATCACGGCCGTCAGCGGCGACTTCGAGGCCGGGGACGCCGTCGAGCTCGCCGACCTCGCGGGAAACGTGTTCGCCCACGGCCTGGTGAACTACCCGTGCGCGGACCTGCCCCAGATGCTGGGCCGGTCCACGAAGTCCCTGGCCAAGGAGCTGGGCCGCGAATATGAACGCGAAGTGGTCCATGTGGACGACCTGGTGCTGCTGCACACCTAGGGCGCCGTGCGGTGGCCTAAACTTAAGGCATGACCGAGCAGATTGTTGTACAAAATCTCACGGATGTTGCCGCCGAGGTGCGGGGCATCACGGAGCGGGCGCGCCGGGCGTCGCGCCGCATGGCCCGCGCCAACCGGGCCTGGAAGGACAAGGGGCTGCGCGCCATGGCCGCATCCCTCGTCGCGCACCAGGAGGCGATCCTGGCCGCCAACGGCCACGACGTGGAGGCCGGGCGGGCCGCCGGGACCTCCGCGGCCATGCTGGACCGGCTCACCCTGACCCGGGCACGCATCCAGGGCCTGGCCGACGCCCTCGAGAAGCTGGCCTCGCTGCCGGATCCGGTGGGCAACGTGGTGCGCGGGCAGACCCTGCCCAACGGCCTGCGCATGCGCCAGATCAACGTGCCCATGGGCGTGGTGGCCGCCATCTACGAGGCCCGCCCCAACGTCACGGTGGACATCGCCGGGTTGGCGCTCAAGAGCGGCAACGCCGTCATCCTGCGCGGAGGCTCGGCCGCCGCCCACACCAATGAGGCCCTGCTCGGCATCGTGCGCGACGCCCTGGAATCGGTCAGCCTGCCCGCGGACGCCGTGCAGTCCGTGGACAAGTACGGCCGCGAGGGGGCCAACCTGATCATGCGGGCCCGCGGCAGCGTGGACGTCCTTATTCCCCGCGGCGGCCGCGAGCTCATCCAGACGGTGGTCAGCAATTCCACGGTTCCGGTCATCGAGACCGGCGAGGGCAATGTGCACATCTTCATTGACAGCAGCGCCCGGGAGGAGATGTGTGTTGACATCCTGCTCAACGCCAAGACCCAGCGCCCCAGCGTGTGCAACACCGTGGAAACCCTGCTGGTCCACAAGGACGCCACCGTGCTGGGGGCCGTGCTGACGGCGCTGGCCGGCGCCGGCGTGCGCCTGCACGTGGACGAGCGGATCCGGGCGGTGCTGCCGGCCGGGCTGAGCAGCACCCCCGCCACCGACCACGACTGGGCCACCGAGTACATGGACCTCGATTTGGCCGTGAAGATGGTTGACTCGCTCGAGGAGGCGGTCAAACACATCCGCACCTGGAGCACCGGGCACACCGAGGCCATCCTGACCAACGACCTCTCAAACGCGGAACGGTTCATCGCGGAGGTGGACTCGGCCGCCGTCATCGTCAACGCCAGCACCCGCTTCACCGACGGCGGTGAGCTCGGGCTGGGCGCGGAGGTGGGAATTTCCACCCAAAAGCTGCACGCCCGGGGCCCGATGGGGCTGACCGAGCTGACCACCACCAAGTGGATTGTCCAGGGCGAGGGCCAAGTCCGCGGCTGACCACGGCGCGGCCGGTGTGCCAGCCGTGGCGGTTACCACGTACCATGGAAGGGACACCATTACCTTGACCGGCCGGTTGCACCCAACGAGCGCCGGCCCACAAACCCTAGGGGAGAACACATGCTGACCCAGCTTGCCGGCGTCGTCCTGGCCGCCGCCGAAGTCCACGAGGAAGCCGCACCGCTGATTGCGCCCCCGTTCGTGATCGGCGCCGTCATGCTGGGCGTCTTGTTGCTGTTGATGTTTGTGTGCGTGTCCTTCATGAACCTGGGCAACCGCCACGCGCCGATCGAGGTGGGCGATGACCCGCACCGCCAGCACACCAACAAGCATGCCCCCAACGACAACCAGGCACCCTCCAATCACTGAGAAAACGCGCGTGGTGGCCACCGGCTCCCGCGATCGTCTCCGTGTTGGAGTCATGGGTGGAACGTTTGACCCGATCCACCATGGTCACCTGGTGGCAGCCAGCGAGGTTGCCTCGGTTTTCAAGCTGGACGAGGTCATCTTTGTGCCGACCGGGGAGCCGTGGCAGAAGGCGAAGCGGACGGTCAGCGCCGCCGAGCACCGCTACCTGATGACCGTCATCGCCACGGCCGCCAACCCCCGGTTCACGGTCAGCCGGGTGGACATCGACCGTCCCGGCCCGACCTTCACCATCGACACCCTGCGAGACCTTAAGCGCATGCGCCCGGAGGCTGACCTTTTCTTTATCACCGGCGCCGACGCCATGGCCCAGATCATGTCCTGGAAGGACAATGACGAACTCTGGAACCTGGCCCACTTTGTGGGCGTGACCCGGCCCGGCCATGAGCTCGACGACATGGGCCGTTCCGACGTAAGTTTGTTGGAAGTGCCCGCCATGGCCATCTCCTCCACGGATTGCCGAACCCGGGTGCAGGAACACAATCCGGTGTGGTACCTGGTGCCGGACGGCGTGGTGCAGTACATCGCCAAGTATGGACTGTATGTTCAACCAAACGGAAATGGGGCCCGACGCATCCTGCCGGTGACCACGAGTACTGAATGAGTAATTGATGAGCGAGGACATGGAGCCGATTCGCAGTCGCCGGGAGTGGCGGCAGGCACAGTCGGAGCAGGGCGCAGGCACCGGCGAGTACCCGTCGGTGCCATTCGTCCCTGCCCCCGAGCCGGTCGATCGGCGCGGCCGCCGGACCCTGCCCGCCCCCCAGAACGACGCCGACGCGCCCGCCCCGCGCGAACGATCCTCCCAAACGCGTGCCCGGGACCGGGCTGCCCTGCGCGTCTTCAAGGAACTGGCGGAGCCGGCCCAGGATGCGCCCCTGCCCTCCCGACGCGCCATGCGCCAGGCCCAGCTGGAGGCCGAACGCGCTCCCGTCACCAGCCTCACACCAGTGGTGCCGCAGGCGAATGCCCCCGTCACCAGCCTCATCCCGGTGGTCCCGCTGGCCAAGGGCCCGGCCACCGGCCTGACCCCGGTGGTTCGGTCCGGAAGAGTCCCGGCCGGACCCGCCCCGGAACCCCGCACCGCCGGCCGGGCCCCGGAATCCTCCGTGGCACCGCTGCCGGTGCTCCCCGAGGCGCACCCGGCACCGCTGCCGGTGCTCCCCGAGGCGCCGGAGGGACGCCGCTTCGGCCGGCGTGCCGCCGGCGCGCCCGCGGCCGGCCCCATGCCGTCGGCCACGGCCGGCCCGACGTCGGCCACCGCGGCCGGTTCACCGGCGACTCCAGTCGGTGCCGTGGCGCAGGCTGCCGCCCGCCCGCCGGCCGCGACCTCGCGTGCCGCCGCCCGGTCCGCCGCCAATCGGGCGGCCGCCACCCAAGCCGCCGCCACCCGGCCGGCCGTAAGTCCGGCCCCAGCCACTGAACAGGCCGCCCGCCCGGCCTCCCATCCGGCCCCCGCCGCACAACCGGCCGACCATCCGGCCCCCTCCGCACAACCGGCCGGTGCCGGGGCGCCGCAGGCAGCAGCAGTGCCCGCACAACCGGCGCCCACGCGCGGCCTGGTCCCGGGCGGGGCCTACCATCCCGTGACGGTCGGGCCGGGGTCGCTGATCAAGCCCGCGACGCCGACGCCCAGCGCCGAGGAACTCCAGGCCCTGGCCGAGCAACGTGCGCAGGCCGAGCGGGCCGCCGTCCTCAGCCAGCGCGCCCAGGCCAAGGAACGCCTCGCCCAGGAGAGCGCCAGGAGCCGGCGCACCGCCACGGATCCCACGGCCGCGAACAACCTGGCCATGGTCACGCCGCTGGAGTTCATGGAGGTGCCCGGCCTCAGCCAGCCTGTGCTGCGCCCGCCCACGACTACGCACGTGCCGATCGTCACCCGGTCCACCCCGAAACAGTCACGGAGCAGGGCCAAGCCCGCCGCGCCGTCGTCAGCCAGGGAGGCCAACGCCCAACGCTTCGATGCCGCCCTGTCCGCCGGGCAGGTCCGCCGTCCCGGCCCCGGGCACCGCCCCCTCACCGGCGGACACAGCACCACGCTCAAGCGGGCCCAGGCGATGGCCAGTGAGCAGCGTCGGCCCGCTACGGCACCGCCCGCCCCGGCGCGCGGGGAGGTCACCCGGACCCAAATGCCGCCCATGCCGGCCGACTACGCGCACGGACTGGAGCCACTGGACGCGGTGACCGCCGGGCTCGGCCGCACGCAACGAAACCTGCTCATCCAATGGGGCAGCATCATTCTTGGCGGTGCGGCACTGCTTGTCGGGGCCGTCATGATCATCACCGGCCTGGCACACTAGGACCGGATCTAGCAAAGGAACGCATGTGAGCGCTACAGAAAAATCGATCGAAATGGTCCGGGCCGCGGCCCGGGCGGCGTCGGAGAAGCTCGCCAAGGACGTAATCGCCATTGACGTGAGCGACCGCCTGGCCATCACCGACATCTTCTTCATCGCCTCGGCCAGCACCGAACGCCAGGTCAACGCCATTGTGGACGGAATCGAGGACGAACTCCACAAGTTCGGGATGCGTCCGGTGCGTCGCGAAGGCCGTTCCGCCGGGCGCTGGGTCCTGCTTGACTATGCGGACATCGTCGTTCACGTCCAGCACGAAGAGGACCGGATCTTCTACGCCCTGGAACGCCTCTATGCGGACTGCCCGATCATCGATTTGCAAATGGCCGAGTCCGACCCCTCCGCCCGGCGCACCGCCGAACCGGTACAGGCTGACTGATCCATGGGTTTGTGGGCGTGAGCGCCGTGGTGGCGGCACCGTCATCCCCGGCCCGCCGGCCCGCCGATCCCCGTCGGCGGGTCGTTTTTTGGCGGCACGGGCGCACCGAATGGAATGCCGCCCGGCGCTTCCAGGGCCAGACCGACATCCCGCTGGACGACATTGGTGTCCGGCAGGCGCGGCGGGCCGCGAAGCTGCTGGCCGGAAAGCTTGCTGCGCAACATGACACGGCCGGTGGACCGTTCGTGCGGATCATCTCCTCCGACCTGTCGCGCGCCCATGCGACGGCGGCGGCCCTCGCCGCCCTGACGGGTTGCGGCGTCACCCGGGACGCACGGCTGCGGGAAACGTTTGGCGGCGAGTGGGAGGGCCTGACCTTTGAGCAGATAGAGGCGCGGTACCCGGCGGACCTCAAGCGGTGGCAGGCCGACGACCCGCTGGTGCGCGCCGGCGGCGGGGGAGAGACGCGCGTGGAGGTGGCCGACCGCATGGTCGCGGCCATTCTTGAAGCCGTGGACGCCGTGCCCGCGGGCGGAACGCTGGTGGTGGCCACGCACGGCGGCGCCACCCGGGTGGCGCTGGCGAAAATGCTGGGCCTGCCCCTGGACCTGTGGCGGACGCTGTCGGGGTTGTCCAACTGCCACTGGTCGGTTTTGGAGCAGTCGCAGGCGTCCGTGGCCGGTGCCCGGGAATGGCACTGGCGGCTGACCGAGCACAATGTGGGCACCCTGCCGGCACCCTATGAGGCGCCCGAGGACCTGGCCGAGCCGGTGGAGGATTAGGCCGGCACGCCGCCGATTTGGCAGCCGACGAAAACCTGTTCTAAGATGGACAAGTTGCTCCGGCCAGTACCGCCTGGTCCACCGTGATTCGCACCTGATTCACACCGGTCGGAGAGACAAGTTTGGGGCTGTGGCGCAGCTGGTAGCGCACCTGCATGGCATGCAGGGGGTCAGGGGTTCGAGTCCCCTCAGCTCCACCAAACTGGTCGGCAGTGCCGGCACGTTTGCATCAGACGAACATCTGTAGTTTGGGGCTGTGGCGCAGCTGGTAGCGCACCTGCATGGCATGCAGGGGGTCAGGGGTTCGAGTCCCCTCAGCTCCACCAAGGCGGACAGGGTCCGGGCCTTGTTCCGTGCAACACGGGACAGGGCCCGGCCCTTTTTCGCGTCCCGGACTCCACGGATTCACCGGGGTCCATGCGATTCCCGGCTGGATGCCGCCCGCCCCGAAGGAATGCCCGCCCGCCATGCTGATACCCGATCCCGCTTCGTGCCCGTGCCACAGCGGTGAAAGCTACAACGGTTGCTGCGGCAGGTTCCTGGGCCCGGCCTCGAAGACTGCCCAAGCATCCGGCACGGCCCCCGGATCCGGGAAGGCCCCGGCGTACCCGCCCACGGCCGAGGCGCTGATGCGCTCCCGGTACACGGCCTTCGCCACCGGCCGGGTCGACTATCTGCTGAAAACCTGGCACCCGGACACCCGGCCCGCCCGCCTGGAGCTGGACGCGGACCAGCGCTGGTACCGGCTGGAGATCCTGGCCACCAGCGGCGGCGGGCCGTTTGACACCGCCGGGGTGGTGGCATTCCGGGCGGCCTTCCGCCAGCACGGCGTGCGGGACGTGCTGACGGAGACCAGCCGCTTCGTGCGGATCGGGCGGCAATGGCTCTATGTGGACGCCCTTGACGTCCGCTAGCGCCTATTCGTCGTCGTCGGTGCGCGGTTCCAGGGTGGCGGGTCCTTCCTCGCTGGCCTCGGCGAGGGCGCGGCGGGCGTGCAGGATGTCGCCAATGAACCAGTCGTAGAGCAGGACGCCGATCACGCCGCCGATCAGCGGGCCGATGATGGGCACCCAGAAGTACCAGCTGAAGGAACCCGCCACGGTGCCCGGCAGGGCCACCTCGCCCCAACCGGCCATCCAGGCGAACAGGCGCGGGCCAAAGTCACGGGCCGGGTTGATGGCGTATCCGGCGTTCGCGCCGAACGACATGCCGATCGCCGCGACGGCGATGCCAATCATGAACGGGCCCAGGTTGGCCTTCACGGCCGTGTTCCGCAGGTCGATGATCGCCACGACGAAGATGACCAGGAAGGCGGTGCCCACAATTTGGTCGATGAGCGGGATGATCAGGTTGCCGTGGAAGTACGGGGCCGGGAAAGTGGCGAAGATGGAGTAGGTGGCCAGGCCGCCGGGTTCGGACCGGGTGGTCTTGGCGGCGGCGTTGAACGCGTCAATGGCGTTGAAGTACACCACGTACAGCAGGGCGGCCGCCGCAAAGGCTCCCACCACCTGCGCGGCAATGTACGGCAGGACCTTGTTCCAGGCGAACTTGCGCCGGACCGCGAAGGCCAGCGTCACCGCCGGGTTGATGTGGGCGCCGCTGACGCCGCCGGCCACGTAGACCGCCAGGGCCACGGCCAGGGCCCATCCCCAGGTGATCAGCAGCCAGTCCCCGGCCGCATTGAAAATGGTGGTGTCGGTGGCGGCACGGCCGCTGCCGGGAAGTGCGGCGACGGCCATGGCCACCACGCCGTCACCAAAACAAATCAAAACAAACGTGCCCAGGAATTCAGCCAGGCATTCTCCCCAAAGTCCGCCCACACGTTTCAATCCGCTTCCTTCACGGACCGTTCGGCGTAACGGAGTGATTTCACTCATGATGCACATCCTTTATCTCGATAAATACATATCCGTGACGAGGCGGCTGCCCCCATTCTACGACCGGCGTGAGATAAGCCACATGTACTATTTGTCACACCGGGCGCCGGTGGGGGCGACGGTAGAGTGGGGGCGAGCCACAGAAAGAGCAGCATGGACCCCGTTTTTGACTTTTCCCGCCTGCGCCGGTTCCCGGACATTGAGGCTTCCAACCTTTTTGCCCACGACGCCACGGACGAGCTCCTGCTGTGGGAGTCCGCCGGCCCGTTGGCCGAGCTCGCGGGACGGGACGACACCGGATCCCTCGCCGTTGTGGGGGACCGCTACGGCGCGCTGACCCTCGCCGCCGCGCAGCTGCACGGCCTGACCGGCATCCGCGTCCACCAGGACCCCCTGTCCGGCGAACTGGCCCTGGCGGCCAACGCGGAGGCGCTCGGCCTGGCCGGCACCTTTTCCTCCCTGCCGCTGACCGGGGACCTGTTCACCGGCGTTGGCCTGGTCCTGTGGCAGCTGCCGCGCAGCCTGGCGGAGCTCGAGGAAACGGCCGATCTCATCAGCCGGTTCGCGCCGGCGACCGTGCTGGTGCGGGCCGGCGGCCGCGTGAAGCACATGACGCCCGCCATGAACGAGGTGCTGGGGCGCTACTTTGGCACCGTCACGGCCGGACGGGCCTGGCACAAGTCGCGCCTGCTCACGGCGACGGGCCCAACGACGGGAACGGCGTCGGGCTTTCCCCGCACGGAATACAACGACTCCCTGGGGCTGTGGCTGTGCGCTCACGGCGCCACGTTTTCCGGGACCAAACTGGACATCGGCACCCGCTTCCTGCTGGACTTTGAACCCCACATGCGCCCCGGCGCCGCCGTCGCCGTGGACCTCGGCTGCGGCAACGGCGCCGTGTCGGCGGCCCTGGCCACGGCCCGGCCGCGGCTGCGCGTCCTGGCCACCGACCAGTCCGCGGCGGCCGTTGCCTCCGCGGCGGCCACCGCGGCGGCCAACGGTCTCGCCGGGCGCATCACCGCCGTCCGCGACGACGCCATGGCCGGCTTTGCCGCCGGCAGCGCCGAATTGGTGGTGCTCAACCCGCCGTTCCACGTGGGCGCGACGGTGCACGCCGGGATCGCCCTGAAGCTCTTCGACGCGGCCGCCCGCGTGCTCGCCCCGGGCGGGGAGCTGTGGACGGTGTACAACCGGCACCTGGACTACCTGGCCCAGCTCCAAGATCGCGTGGGCGCCACCACGATCCAGGGGCGCAACGCCAAGTTCACGGTGGCGCGCTCGGTCAAGCGCCCGGTCACGCGCTTTGTCGCGCAGGGGTAGGGGCGGGGCCGGCCCGCGGCGGCGCGCCTGACGGGCCGGCCTTCCTGTCGGCACCGCCCGGGCAAGGTATCCTGTCAGCTGGATGTAGGGGGACCGCCAGCGAGGCTCCCCACTATCTTGATACCTGGCCTAGGAGACACATTGGGTGCACCGGAGACCGGTTTGCCACAGCGGCGTCGCGGCACGAATTTGCCCAAGATGGGCGACTTCAACCTGGCCGTCATCCTTGACTCCATCCGCCGGGCCAAGCACGGGTTGAGCCGGGTCGAACTGGCGGCCTCGACCGGCCTGGCCGCCCAGACCGTCTCCAACATTTGCCGCCGGCTGCTGGACCAGGGATTGATCGTGGAGGCCGGGAAGGAAACGTCCGGTCCGGGCAAGCCCCGGACCATCCTGCGGTTGAACCCGCGGGGCATGTTTTCGGTCGGCGTGCACATTGACCCGGCGGTGACCTCCTTTGCGCTGATGGATGCGGTCGGCACAGTGCTCGAATTCATCGAGGCACCCACCGACCTCACCTCCGCCCCGGCGGCCGCCGTCGCCGCCATGGGCCGGCGGATCGCCACCATCATCACCGACTCGGGCGTGGATGAATCCCGGATCGCCGGCGTCGGGGTCGCCACCCCGGGCCCGGTCGACGCCGCCCGGGGCACCGTCGTGGAACCTCCCCACATGCCCGGCTGGACCCGGGTCCCGGTGCGGGACATCCTGGCCGAGGTGACCGGGCTGCCGGTGGTGATGGACAAGGACGTGACCGCGGCGGCCGTGGCCGAACTGTGGACCGGCACCACCGGGAGCGCGGCGAATTTTGTCTATATCTACATCGGCACCGGCATCGGCGCCGGCCTGGTCCTGGGCGATGAGGTGGTCCGCGGCTCCTCCGGCAATGTCGGGGAGATCGGGCACATCATCGCCGACCCGGACGGCCCGGACTGCGATTGTGGGCGCCGCGGCTGCATCAAGGTCAGCTGCATGCCCGAAACCCTGGTCGCCGAGGCCCGCGCATTCGGGGTGCTGCCGGCGGCCGGTCCGGAGCGGCCGGGCTCGCTGCCCGCGGATCTCGCCGCCCTGGCCGCCGCCGCGGACGGGGGAGACCCGACGGCCGCGGCCATTTTGTCCCGCTCCGCCGGCAGGATGGCCGGCGCCGTGTCCGTGCTGACGAATTTTCTGGACGTGGAGCGCGTCGTGTTTGGCGGGCCGCTTTGGCCGCCGCTGTCCGCCACCTACCTGCGGGAGATCCCGGCCCTGCTGCACCGGCTCAGCGTCACCACCAAGGTCCACTCCCTGGATGTGACCGGCACGCGCGTGCGCACCGGCGGCGGCGCCTTCGGTGCGGCCGCCCTGGTCATGGAGTCCACGTTCGGCCCCAATGCGGCCGCGCTGCTGCTGGATGCCAAGGCGTAGGCGCCTTAGTCCACGCCCTCGACGACCTCGCCAAAGGGGATGGTCTCATCAATGTGCGCCTGCACCCAATGGGGGAGCAAGACCACCCGCACCCCGTGGCTTTGGTCCGCGTTTGATTGCTGCAGCACGGGCTTGACCGTGGCGATGAAGTCCTCGTCCCTGTCCTGCAGGTATTCCACATACGCGGCTGGCAACTGTTTCATGCTCACACCCTAGCCGCGCCGGGGCCCGGACAAAAGAGGTTGCAGGAATTGCTTGTTAATTCGGTGGACACCTATCTTTACCCCGGTTCATGACTCAAATGTGCGGACATATTACGTAAAAGGGTGCCGAAATTCGGCCAACTGATTTGCATCCGGAGCCCGGCGTCCTAGACTGAAGCCACGTTTATTGCCAACGTGTGTCAGCGATCCTTGCTTTTCAAGGATGTGGGTGCCCCCATGTGGGCCTGACATTTGCTGCGGGAGTACACCGGCGGTGCGCGCTGTTTTTCGCCGCGCCCGTGCCCGGTGGCTGCCGTTCCTGACCTGACTACGCCAAGGAAACGCAAATGTCCCCTCCCATCCCGTCACGGGCGACCGTGCCACCGGCCGCCGCCACCCCCGTCGCCCTGTCCTATGAGCTCTTCCCGCCCCGCAACGCCACGGCCGCCGCATCCCTCTGGGCCACGATCCGCGAACTGGAGGGCACCAACCCGGACTACGTCTCCGTCACCTATGGTGCCAGCGGCAGCAACCGGGACACCGCCGTCGAACTGCTCCACCGCCTGCTCACCGAAACCTCGCTGCGACCGCTGGCGCACCTGACCTGCGTGGGCAACACCGCCCATGACCTGGCCGGGGTCATCGCCGAGCTGCTCGACCACGGGGTGCGCGGCATCCTGGCCCTGCGCGGGGACCTCCCGCAGGACCCCGCCACGGCGCGGCCCCCGGGTTCGCTCACGTACGCCCGGGACCTCGTCGAGCTGATCCGGCGCGTGGAACAGCGGCGCTCGGCCATGCTCTGCGCCGGGAAGGTGGCGATCGGGGTGGCCGCCTACCCGGCCAAGCACCCCGAATCGCCGAGCATCGAGCACGACGTGGAGGTGCTGCTGGCCAAGCAGCGCGCGGGGGCCGACTTTGCCATCACCCAGGTGTTCTTCCACGCCGACCAATACAAGGGCCTGGTCGCCCGGGCCCGGCGGGCCGGGGTCAGCATCCCCATCATTCCCGGCGTCATACCGCTGACCAGCCGACGCCGGCTGGACCGCCTCGCCGCGCTGACCGGCGTCGCCCCGGACCCGGCCCTGCTGGACGCGCTGGGCCGGGCCGGCGACGCCGTCGAAAGCCGCCGGATCGGCGTCCGGGCCACCGTGGGCCTGGCCCGGGACGCGCTGGACGCCGGGGCGCCGGGCATCCACCTGTACACGTTCAACGAGCACGCCGCCGCCTTGGCCGTGCTGGAGGCGCTGCAGCTGCCCCGCCCGCCCGCCGTCGTCCGGCGGTCCGTCCGGCCCCAGCTCGTGCGGGCCTGAGACTGCCGCGCCCCGGAACCCAACAACCGTCAAAACCGCGAAGGATCCATTCCATGTCACACACCACCCCCGCATTCCCCTCCGCCTCCCTGCTGGGATACCCGCGCATCGGCCGGCGGCGCGAATTGAAAAAGGCCGTTGAGGCCTACTGGGCCGGCCAGCTTGACGCCGCCGCCCTGGACGCCGCCGCGAAGGAAATCCAGCTGGTCACGGCCCGCCGCCTCGTTGACCTCGGCCTGACCGAGCCGGCGGCCATCCCCGCCACCTTCTCCTACTACGACCACGTGCTCGACGCCGCGACCCACCTCGGTGCCGTCCCCGCCCGGTTTGGCAACCTCCTCAACGCCGCCGGCGTGCTGGACCTTGACGCCTACTTCACCCTGGCCCGCGGCACCGCCGCGCAGCAGCCGCTGGAGATGACCAAGTGGTTTGACACGAACTACCACTTCCTGGTGCCCGAGATCGGCCCGGAAACCGCCTTCTCCGTCACGTCCAACCGGATCGTGGAGGACTTTGAGTTCGCCCGGCACAAGGGCATTCAAACGCGCCCCTACCTGGTGGGTCCGGTGACGTTCCTGCTGCTGAGCAAGGCCTCCGACGCCGCCCCGGCCGGCTTCAGCCCGCTCTCCCGCCTGGAGGACGTGCTCCCCGTGTACGCCGAGCTCCTGGCCCGCCTGGCCGCCGCCGGCGCCACGTGGGTGCAGCTGGACGAGCCCGCCCTGGTCACCGACCTGGACGTGCCCCTGGCCGAGGTCCAGGCCGCCGTCGCCCGCGCCTACGGTGTTCTGGCCGGCCGCACAGCCCCGGCCCGTCCGGCCGTCCTGGTGAGCACCCCCTACGGGGCGCTGACCGAACTGCTGCCCACGCTGGCCGCGTCCAGCATTGACGCCCTGCACCTGGATGTGTTCAAGGGCGCCGTTCCCTCCGCCGCGGAGCTGGCCCTGCTCGCCGGCAAGACCGTGGTGGCCGGCGTCGTGGACGGGCACAACATCTGGCGCAATGACCTCGCCGCCTCCGCCGCCAAGCTGGACGCCCTGCGCGCCGCCGGGCTGCGGGTGGCCGTCTCAACGTCCACCTCCACCTTGCATGTCCCGCACGACGTCGACGCCGAGGTTGCGCTGCCCGCCCAACTCCGCGGCTGGCTGGCCTTCGCGGACCAAAAGGTCACGGAGGTGGTGACGCTGGCCGCCCACCTGGACGACCCGGCGTCGTCCGCGTCCGCCATCACCGCCGCCGGCGCCGTCATCGCCTCCCGCGCCGCGGCCGCCGGGGTCCGGCGCCCCGAGGTCCGCGCCCGCCTGGCCGCCCTGACCACGGCCGACTTCAACCGCTCCGGCTACGCGGCCCGCGCGGCCGCCCAGGAAAGTGCCCTGCACCTGCCGCCGCTGCCCACCACCACGATCGGCTCCTTCCCACAGACCGGCGAGATCCGATCGGCCCGGGCCCGGGCCGCCACGGGCGCCATCACGGCCGCGGACTACGCGCAACTGATCAAGGATGAGATCAAGCGGGTCGTTGCGCTGCAGGAGGAGCTCGGCTTCGACGTCCTGGTGCACGGGGAGCCCGAGCGCAATGACATGGTGCAATACTTTGCCGAGCACCTGGAGGGCTTTGACGTCACCGCCCACGGCTGGGTCCAGTCCTACGGCAGCCGGTGCACGCGACCGTCCATCCTGTGGGGGGACGTGGCCCGGGCGCAGGCCATCACGGTGGAATGGGCCGCCTACGCGCAATCACTGACCGCCAAGCCGATGAAGGGCATGCTGACCGGTCCCGTCACCATCCTCGCGTGGTCCTTTGTGCGCGACGACCAGCCGCTCGGGGAGACCGCCAACCAGGTGGCCCTGGCCCTGCGCGATGAGATCGCCGACCTTGAGGCCGCCGGCATCAAGATCATCCAGGTGGACGAGCCCGCCCTGCGCGAGCTGCTGCCGCTGCGCCGCGCCGACCAGGCCGACTACCTGGACTGGTCCGTGAACTCGTTCCGGCTCGCCACCGGCGGCGCCGCCGACGGCACCCAGATTCACACGCACCTGTGCTATTCGGAATTCGGGGCCATCATCGACGCCATCGACGGCCTGGACGCCGACGTCACCTCCCTCGAGGCCGCCCGCTCCCGGATGGAGGTCGTCGGCGACCTCCAGGCCCACGGCTTCGGCCGCGGCGTGGGCCCCGGCGTGTATGACATCCACAGCCCCCGCGTCCCCGGCCGGGCCGAGGTCACCCAGCTGCTGCGCACCGCGGTCCTGCACGTCCCGGCCCGCCAGCTCTGGGTCAATCCGGACTGCGGCCTGAAGACTCGCGGCTATGCGGAGACCGAGGAATCCCTGCGCAACMTCGTGGCCGCCACCAGGGAGGTCCGCGCCCAGCTCGTGTAGGTCGCCGCGGCCATGGCGGTCGCCGCGGCGGTCCTCGCGTTCCCATTGGTTCCTCCACAGGCGGACCCGGCGCCGGGGCCGTGCACTTTCCGGGATTGGGGGCTGGTTCCGGGCCCGCAGGTCGCTAGGGTCGAAGGGACAGGCGGGGCACGGCCCGCCGACGGAACCAGCACTGAGGCGGGCGTGGTGAACGTACCGGAGTTGACGGAAGCGCCCGGCGGGGACGGCCCCGCCGGGCGGCCCGCCGCGGCGGGGGCCGACGCGGTGGGGGCAGCAGCGGCACGGTACAACGCGGGGGCCGGAAGCGGCCTCGATTCACCGTCTGCGGGTGTGGCCGGGCCGTGCCGGGAATTCGTGGCCGTCCTGGCTGCCGCCTTTGACGCCGGGGAGCTGGCCCGGGCCGCCCGGGAATTCGCCACCTCGGAACGGCTGGCCGCGGCAACTCCCCCCGTATTTGCCGCCCGGGGGACCCTGCCGGGGCCGGACAGCGCCGCGGCCGCCGTGATCGACGCTATCCGGCAACTGGAAGACGTCAAGAATGCCGCGTCCGCCGCGCAGGCCCGGGCCCAGGTGCTCTTTGCGAGCCTGGAGAAAACACGGCAGGTGGCGGCGGGTCTGAAGGGCGCCGCCGTCGGCCGCGGCATCGGCGAGCAAATCGCCCTGGCGAGGCGGGAATCGCCGGCGATGGGCAAACGGCATCTGGCCACGGCCTCCCGTGTGGTGCAGGAAATGCCCCGAACCCTGGCGGCCTGGTCACACGGGGTCCTCAATGACTACCGTGCGCACATCATTGCCGACGGGACCGAGTTCCTCTCACCCGAACAGCGGGCCCGGGTCGACGCCGCCATTGCCGGCCATCCGGACGAGCTGGAAATGCTGGGCAACAAGAGACTGGCCACGGCCGTCAAGGCGCTGGCCTACCAAATGGAGCCGGCGGCCTTCGTCAAGCGGCAGGAAAAGGCCGCATCCGAACGCTGCGTCACTCTCCGACCGGCCGCCGATGGCATGACCTACCTCAGCGCGCTGCTGCCCCTCAAGCACGGCGTTCGCGTGCTGAAGTCCCTGACGGCGGTGGCCGGCTCCGCCCGGAGTGCCGGGGACCGGCGAACCAGGGGACAAGTGATGGCGGACGCCCTGGTGCACCGTCTCACCCGCCACGGCCTCTGCCCGCCCGGAGCCGACGCCCGGACCACGGTGACCTCCTCGGCGGGCGCGGCGGTGGACCTGGACTTGTGCACGGCCGTGGGGGAGTCGGGGATCGCGCTCGATCTGATCATGACGGACCGGGCCCTGTTTGACGGCGCCGCCGATCCCGCCATCTTGACCGGCTACGGCCCCATTCCCGCACCCCTGGGACGGCAAATGGTGCTCAACACCGCCGGCCGGGCCCAGGTGTGGCTCCAGCGGCTGTACACGCACCCGGACACACAGGCCCTGATGGCCATGGACGCCAAGAGCAGGCTCTTCCCGGACGGGATGAAGCGGTTCCTGTTTGACCAGGACCAGCTGTGCAGCACGCCCTGGTGCGATGCGCCCATCCGCGACTACGACCACATCAAGTCCTTCGCGGACGGCGGGACCACCACGCCCGCCAATGGCCAGGGCCTATGCCAGGCCTGCAACCTGGCGAAGGAGGCGTTGGGATGGCGGAGCACGCCCACCGGCGGGGACGGTGAGGGCGGCGGGGAGCCGCCCGGAACCACCATCACGACGCCCACCGGCCACACGTACCGCGCCCGCAGGCTGCCGCTGCCGGGCACGGCACCGCCGGAATGACGGCGGGGAAAGAGTAGATTGTGTGCATGAGCGAACAGGTCGCCGGGACGCCGGCTGCTGCAGGAGACCACCGCATCGACCGGGACGTCGCGGCCGCCAGGGCCGCCTACGACTCCGGGGCAACCCGGCCGCTGTCCTGGCGGCTGGACCGGTTGCGGGCCATGAACCGGATGCTGGTGGAGCGGCGCGGCGAATTCGCCTCCGCGCTCGCCGCCGACCTGGGCAAGCACCCGTCCGAAGCCCTGCTGACCGAGCTGGGTTTTCTCATCGGGGAGATCGCCCACACGGTCAGGCACCTGCCCGGCTGGCTGGAGCCCCGCCGGGCGACCGTGCCGTTGTCGCTGCGGCCGGGCACGGCGTCCGTCGTGCTGGAACCGCTGGGCGTGGTCCTGGTCATTGCGCCGTGGAACTACCCCATACACCTGGTCCTGGCCCCCGTAATCGGCGCGCTCGCGGCCGGCAATACGGTGGTGGCCAAGCCCAGCGAGCTGGCGCCCAACAGTTCCGCCGCACTCGCCCGGTGGGTGCCCGAATACCTCCCGGGGGCCGTGTGGATCGTCGAAGGGGGCGAGCCGGAAGCCGCGGCCCTGCTCGAACAGCGCTTTGACCACATCTTCTATACCGGCAATGCCCGGGTGGGACGCATCGTCATGGCGGCGGCCGCCAGGCACCTGACCCCGGTCACCTTGGAGCTCGGGGGAAAATCACCGGTCTACCTGGACGGCACCGTGGACATGCGGACGGCCGCCGCGCGCATCGCGTGGGGAAAGTTCATGAACGCCGGCCAGTCCTGCGTGGCTCCGGACTACGTCCTGGGCACCGGGGAAGCGCTGGAGAAGCTGGCCGCGGAATTGCCCGCCGCCATCCGGTCCCTCTATGGAGACGAACCCCAGCACAGCCTGGCCTACGGGCGAATGGTCAGCGACACCGCGTTTGGCCGTGTCGCCGGGATGCTCGCAACCGATCTGGCGGCCGCCCCGGCCCATCCGCAGGGCACCCTGGTCATCGGCGGGCGCACCGACTCATCCACCCGCTACATCGCCCCGACCGTGGTGCATGCCGCGGCTGGATCCGCGCTGATGCAGKAGGAGATCTTCGGACCCGTGCTGCCTCTGGTGACCGTCCAGTCCGCGGCGGCCGCCATCGACTTCATCAATGCCGGCGAGAAGCCGCTGTCCCTCTATGTCTTTAGCAAGGACCCCGGCGTGCGGCGGGCGTTCACCGAACAAACGTCCTCGGGCGCCCTCAGCTTTGGCGTGACGACCGCCCACCTGTCCGTCCCCGAGCTGCCGTTTGGCGGCGTCGGGGCCAGCGGGATGGGCGGCTACCACGGCCGGCACTCCGTGGACACGTTTTCCCACCACAAGGCCGTACTGGAAAAGCCCCTCGCCCCGGACACGCTGCGGTTCATCTACCCGCCGTTCGGGCCCGTGAAGAAGCGGCTCATCCGGCAGCTGGCCGGGCCCCTCCGGAAATTCCGCAAGGGCTAACGGGGGCGGGCGTCAAGGCGCGGGTTCCAGCGAGCTGGTGCGCGTGAGGTCGTGCAGAATGCCGGCCAGCCTGTCCACAAACACCTCGATGCGTGCGGTGCGCTTATCGTTGATCAGCAGCGCAAAAATATTGCGGGCCAGCCGGATCTCCGGAACGTCCAGCACCACCACGTCGTCCGGACGGTGCTGGAGGGCCAGCTCGGGGACCAGGGCCGCGCCCAGGCCCACCGAGGCAAGCTGCAAGCTGGCGTTGAAATCATCGCTGTAGGCGGCGACGCGCGGGTGGAGGCTGCAGCTGGCGAAGAGCCGCTCAATGACGGTGGCGTCGCTGGTGCCCGGATGGTGCATGATCCATGGCATGTCCGAGAGCTGTGCGGCGGCCACCTTGGCGCCGGGCCGGATGCCCCACGACTTGGGGAGCACCACCCGGAAGTTGTCGTCGCCAATCCACTGGCGGTTGATGGTGTGCGGCCAGGCCAGCCCGGACTGTCCCACCTGGTAGACCAGCGCCACGTCAAGGTCGCCGCCGATGCGCAGGCCCGCGATGGTTTGCTGCGGCTCACCGACGGAGACATGCAAGTTGATGCCCAGATCCGGCCACTCCTGGCTGCGCAGCAGGCGGGGGAGCACATAGGTGGCCAGGGAGGGGAATATCCCCAGCCGCAACTCCTGGCTGGTGCCCTGCTCCGTGCGGGAGCTGGCGGCCAACAGGGCGTCAATGTCGGTGAGGACCTTGGCGGCATGGCGGGTCATCACGACGGCCGCGTCGGTGGGCAGCACGCTGCGGGCCGAGCGGTGAAAGAGTACGACTCCCGTGTCCCGTTCCAGTGCCGACATCTGCTGGGACACCGCGGAGGCCGTGTATCCCAACTGGGTTGCGGCGCCGGCAAAGGATCCGCGGCGCACCACCTCCAGGAGGGTTTTCAGATGGATCGGGTTGATCACCGCGTGCTCCTTCTCGGATCCTGGTCGGGGCTTTTCTGTAAGCATAGGCGGCGCAACGGGGCCGCACCGCGCGCCGGGGACGGAGCCGGCGGCGACACGCCGATGTCCCCCGACACGCCGTCGTGAATTAAGTGCTTAAGTACTCCACAGGCTGTGGACATCCCGGGGCGAATCGTTGGATTTTCGGCGCTTTTAAGCCCGCCGGGCTGTGGACGAACGGTGCATAAAATGACATACTTGTAATACATCATCTTGGGGTCACTGCCGGAAGCCTGCACTACATGTAGTATCAAATACAGAAATTCGGCAACACCAAGCACCACCTAAACAGCACCGAGCAACCATGGGATCGCATCCCAAACCGCTGACGAGGCCACGACGCAAGCGCTCCGGCCCGCACGGCAGCGAGCAGGCCGTCCGGGGCAACAACTGGTTCTTCCAGAGCAGTATTTTCAGACAAGGGGATCTTGATCATGACCGTCACGGTTTACACCAAGCCAGCATGTGTCCAGTGCAACGCCACCTACCGGGCACTGGACAAAAAGGGCATCACTTACCAGAGCGTGGACATCTCCACGGATCCGGAGGCCCTGGAGCGCTTGCGCGGCCTTGGCTACATGCAGGCGCCCGTCGTCGTGACCGACGCCGACCACTGGTCAGGCTTCCGCCCGGACAAGATCGCCGAAATCAACCAGGGCGCCGTATCTTCGGTAGCCTGACCGCCGGCGGGCAAGTAGTCCCGCCCGCCAGATAATTTCACGTGCCGCGAGTGCACACAGGTGGGGCTGACCGTTAACTGGTCGGCCCCACACCAGCAAGTAAGTACCGCAGGAAGCGATGTGAATGTCAGCCGTTGCAGCAGCAAGAGCTGTCGAGCGGACGATCGGGCGGCACACCAGCCGCCGGTTGATTTACTTTTCCTCCGTCTCGGCGAATACCCACAGGTTTGTCGGGAGGCTCGGCCTGGATGCGGCACGCCTGCCGGTCTACACCCATGACGAGACCCTGATCGCCGACCAACCCTTTGTCCTGGTCCTGCCAACGTACGGCGGAGACTCCGGGCATGGGGCCGTGCCAAAGCAGGTCATCAAGTTCCTCAACGTCGAGCAGAACCGGGGCCTGATTCGCGGCGTCATCGGCGCCGGGAACACGAACTTTGGCGAAACGTATTGTCTGGCCGGGGACATCATCTCGGTCAAATGCAAGGTACCGCATCTCTACCGTTTTGAACTGATGGGCACGTCGGAAGACGTGGACCGCGTTCACGAAGGATTGGAAGAATTTTGGACACGATTGTCGCAGAACAAGACAAGCCAGTGAAGGCAGCCAAGGCCATGCCGGCAGCATGGGAGGGATTGGGCTATCACGAGCTGAACGCCATGCTGAATTTGTACAACGCCGACGGCGAGATCCAGTTTGACGCCGACCGGGCCGCCGCCCGCCAGTACTTCCTCCAGCACGTGAACAACAACACCGTGTTCTTCCACGACCTGGAGGAGAAGCTGGACTACCTGGTGAAGAACGAGTACTACGAGCGGGAAACCCTCGACCAGTACACGATGAACTTCATCCGGGACCTGTACCACCACGCGTACAAGAAGAAGTTCCGCTTCGAGACCTTCCTGGGCGCGTTCAAGTTCTACACGTCCTACACTCTGAAGACCTTTGACGGCAACCGCTTCCTGGAACGCTACGAGGACCGCGTGTGCATGGTGGCCCTGCACCTGGCCCGCGGCGACGAGAAGCTGGCCCTGAAGATGGTCGATGAGATCATCGAGGGCCGCTTCCAGCCCGCCACCCCCACCTTCCTCAACGCCGGCAAGCGCCAGCGCGGCGAGCTGGTCTCCTGCTTCCTGCTGCGCATCGAGGACAACATGGAGTCCATCGGCCGCTCCATCAACTCCGCCCTGCAACTGTCCAAGCGCGGCGGCGGCGTGGCCTTCGCGCTGACGAACATCCGCGAGGTGGGCGCCCCCATCAAGCAGATCGAGAACCAGTCCTCCGGCGTCATTCCCGTTATGAAGCTCCTGGAGGACAGCTTCTCCTACGCCAACCAGCTCGGGGCCCGCCAGGGTGCCGGCGCGGTGTACCTGCACGCCCACCACCCGGACATCAACCGCTTCCTGGACACGAAGCGGGAGAACGCCGATGAGAAGGTGCGCATCAAGACCCTGTCCCTGGGCGTGGTGGTCCCGGACATCACCTTCGACCTGGCCAAGCGCGACGAGGACATGTACCTGTTCTCCCCGTACGACGTCGAAAAAGTCTACGGCGTGCCGTTCTCCGACATTTCGGTCACCGAGAAGTACTACGAGATGGTCGATGACTCGCGGATCAAGAAGACCAAGATCAAGGCCCGCGAGTTCTTCCAGACCCTCGCCGAGATCCAGTTTGAATCCGGCTACCCGTACATCATGTTTGAGGACACGGTGAACCGGGCCAACCCGATCGACGGCAAGATCATCATGAGCAACCTGTGCTCGGAAATCCTCCAGGTTTCCCAGCCGACCAGCTACCACGACGACCTCTCCTACGCCGAGACCGGCAAGGACATCTCCTGCAACCTGGGCTCGCTGAACATTGCCAAGACCATGGACTCGCCGGACCTGGGCAGCACCATCGAGACGTCCATCCGCACCCTGACGGCCGTCTCGGACATGTCCAACATCACCAGCGTGCCCTCCATCGCCAGGGGCAATGACCAATCGCATGCCATCGGCCTGGGCCAGATGAACCTGCACGGCTACCTGGCCCGGGAACGGATCCACTACGGCTCCGAGGAGGGCCTGGACTTCACCAACATCTACTTCTACACCGTGGTGTACCACTGCATCCGGGCGTCGAACCTGATCGCCATGGAGACCGGATCCACGTTCGCCGGCTTCGAGAAGTCCAAGTACGCCACGGGCGAGTTTTTCGACAAGTACACGGATGCCGAATGGGTGCCCCAGACCGCCCGGGTGGCCGAGTTGTTCGACGGCATCCACATCCCCACCCAGGATGACTGGCGCGCGCTGAAGGACTCCGTCATGGAGCACGGGATCTACAACCAGAACCTGCAGGCCGTCCCGCCCACCGGCTCCATCAGCTACATCAACAATTCGACCTCGTCCATCCACCCGGTGGCCTCGAAGATCGAGATCCGCAAGGAGGGCAAGCTCGGGCGCGTGTACTACCCGGCCCCGTACCTGACCAACGACAACCTGGAGTACTACCAGGACGCGTACGAGATCGGCTTCGAGAAGATCATCGACACCTACGCCGCGGCCACCCAGCACGTTGATCAGGGCCTGTCCCTGACGTTGTTCTTCAAGGACACCGCCACCACGCGTGACATCAACAAGGCGCAGATCTACGCCTGGCGCAAGGGCATCAAGACCATCTACTACATCCGGCTCCGCCAGCTCGCGCTGGAAGGGACCGAGGTGGAGGGTTGCGTCTCCTGCATGCTGTAGCACCACATAACTGAAGAACACGACGGCGGGACCTTCCGCCGTCGAGCGCAGTAGGGATTTAAAGAATTGAAGGGCCAAGCTCGGCAAAGCGTGGCCCTTCAAAGTCCCGGAGACCGAGACATTTCCAATCCCTTGGAATGTTGAGTCTATAGGAGCAGTCCGCTTTCTGTCGAAGGCGCTCCTTCCGGGCATAGCCCCAAGGAAGGAATTTACGATGACCCCAGTCATCCGGCATACGACATGCCGCACGATCCGCATCATTGTCCGGCCCCGATAGCCGGGCCGTTGGATCAATTGACTAAGACTCAACGAAAGGAGGATCGCCGATTATGGCCAAAGGTTCATATCGCAGCGCAAAAACTGGCCGCTACGTTACCGAGAAGTACGGAAAGTCACACCCGAGTAAGACTGTAAAAGAGTCGAAGTAATAGATTAATTTCACTTCTCAGGAAGTGTTCCAGGCGGGGCGAGCGGCAGTGCATGGAAGGCCATGAACTGCCGCTTACCCCTGCTTGGAAGGCCCGAAAATGTGCGGATACTCGTACAATGAACGGCGTCTATTTTGGTTCGGTTCAAGGCAATGTGTAGGTATGGTTTAAGGGAATCAGTCCAAACTGCCCGAGAAGGAAACATGACACCGGAAAAGCTGAAGTTGGCGAGCCACGTTGTGGCCATCAACTGGAACCGCATCGAGGACGAGAAGGACGTGGACGTCTGGAACCGCCTGGTCAACAACTTCTGGCTGCCGGAGAAGGTGCCGCTGTCCAACGACATCCAGTCGTGGGCCACGCTGACCCCGGAGGAGCAGCTGCTGACCATGCGCGTGTTCACCGGCCTGACCCTGCTGGACACCCTGCAGGGCACGGTGGGCGCCGTCTCGCTGATCCCGGACGCCATCACCCCGCACGAGGAGGCCGTCTATACGAACATTGCGTTCATGGAGTCGGTGCACGCCAAGAGCTACTCCTCGATTTTCTCCACGCTTTGCTCCACGAAGGAAATCGACGAGGCCTTCCGCTGGTCGGTGGAGAACGTGAACCTGCAAAAGAAAGCGCAGATCATTGAGTCCTACTACTACGGCGACGACCCGCTCAAGCGCAAGATCGCCTCGACGCTGTTGGAGTCCTTCCTCTTCTACTCCGGCTTCTATCTGCCCATGTACTGGTCCTCGCGGGCCAAGCTGACCAACACGGCCGACCTGATTCGCCTGATCATCCGTGACGAGGCTGTGCACGGCTACTACATCGGCTACAAGTACCAGAAGGGCCTGGAGAGTCTGTCCGAGGAGCGCAAGGCGGAGCTGAAGGAATACACCTTCGAGCTCATGTTTGAGCTCTACGAAAACGAGGTCCAGTACACGCACGATCTCTATGACTCCGTGGGCCTGGCCGAGGACGTCAAGAAGTTCCTGCACTACAACGCCAACAAGGCGCTGATGAACCTCGGCTACGAGGCCATGTTCCCGGCCGCCGTCACCGACGTGAACCCGGCCATCCTCTCCGCGCTGTCCCCGAATGCCGACGAGAACCACGACTTCTTCTCCGGCTCCGGCTCCTCCTACGTGATCGGCAAGGCCGTCAACACCGAAGACGCCGACTGGGACTTCTGACCCGTTGGCAACAGAAAAATCCGCCGCCGCGGCAGCCCGGTTTGTCCGGGATGCCGCGGCGGCTGTGCGCCCCGGCCACATCGCCGGCCCGCGCGACCCCGGCGACGCCTGGGTCGAGGGGGAGGCCGGCAAGTTTTGGGGCAGGTTCGGCTCGGCCGGGCTGTTGGTGTTCGACGCCGGCCGCGGGGTCCTGCTCCAGCACCGGGCCCTCTGGTCCCATCACGGCGGCACGTGGGGGCTGCCCGGCGGCGCCCTGCACGAAGGTGAGGACGCCGTGACCGGGGCACTGCGCGAGGCCCGGGAGGAAGCCGGCGTGCCGGGGGAAATCTTGGAGCTGTTGTTCACCTCCGTGTTCGACGTCGGCTATTGGAGCTATACCACGGTGGCCGTGCAGGCCGTTTCCCCCTTTGAGCCGACCATCAGCGACCCCGAAAGCCTGGCCCTGGAGTGGGTGGCGGTCGACGGCGTCGCCCGGCTGGCGCTGCACCCCGGCTTTGAAAAAGCCTGGCCCGGGCTCCGCCGCCGCCTGCCGGACTAGCCCAGCCCCAGCAACTCCACCGTGCGCCGGCGCATGTCCATCTTGCGCACCTTGCCGGTGACGGTCATGGGGAACTCGTCCACCACCAGCACGTAGCGGGGCACCTTGTGCCGGGAGAGGCGCCCCTCGCAGAATGCGGCCACGGCGGCCGCATCCAGGGGTTCCGCGCCGGCCTTCATAAGCACCCAGGCGCACAGTTCCTCGCCGTATTTTTCATCGGGGACGCCGATGACCTGGACATCGGCGATGTCCGGGTGGGAGTAGAGGAACTCCTCGATCTCGCGCGGGTACAGGTTTTCCCCGCCCCGGATCACCATGTCCTTGATCCGGCCCACGATGTTGACGTAGCCGTCCTCGTACATGACGGCCAGGTCTCCGGTGTGCATCCAGCGGGCGGCATCGATGGCCGCGGCCGTCTTCGCCGGGTCGTTCCAGTAACCGAGCATGACCGAGTAGCCGCGCGTGCAAAATTCCCCGGGCTCCCCGCGCGGGACCGTCAACCCGGTGGCGGGGTCCACGATCTTCACTTCCTGGTGCGGGTGCACCCGGCCCACGGTCTCGGTCCGGTGGGCGACGTCGTCGTCCGGCAGGGTCTGCATCGACACGGGCGAGGTCTCCGTCATGCCGTAGGCGATGGAGACCTCGCCCATGTGCATCTCCGTCATGCACCGCTTCATGACCTCCACCGGGCAGGGCGAGCCGGCCATGATCCCGGTGCGCAGGCTCGAGAGGTCATAGGAGGGGAAGTCGGGCAGGTTGAGTTCGGCAATGAACATGGTCGGCACCCCGTACAGGGCCGTGCAGCGTTCGTCCTGGACGGCCCGCAGCGTGGCGGCGGCGTCAAAGGACGGCGCCGGGATCACGATCGTGGCGCCATGGGTGGTGGCGCCGAGATTGCACATCACCATGCCGAAGCAGTGGTAGAACGGCACCGGGACGCACAGGCGGTCCGCCTCGGTGAAGTTGATGGTCTCCGTGACGAAGAAGCCGTTGTTGAGGATGTTGTGGTGGCTGAGGGTGGCGCCCTTGGGGGACCCGGTGGTGCCGGAGGTGTACTGGATGTTGATGGGATCGTCGGTGCCCAGCCGGGCCATGGCCTGCCCGACGGCGTCCGCCGGCACCGCGGCCCCGCCCGCCACGAGCGCGTCCCAGGACCCGCCGCCGATATAGACCACCTCGGTCAGCCCGGGGCACTCCGGGCGCACCGCCTCGATCATGGCCGCGTAGTCGGACCCGCGGAACTCCGGCAGGGCGACGATCATGCGCATCCCGGACTGCTGCACGGCGTACCTGAGCTCGTGGACGCGGTAGGAGGGGTTGACGTTGACCAGGATGGCGCCGATCTTCGCCGTGGCGTACTGGATGAGCACCCACTCGGGCACATTGGGCGCCCAGATGCCCACCCGGTCGCCCTGGGTGACGCCGGCGGCAAGCAATCCGCGCGCCAACGCGTCAATGTCGCCGTCCAGCTGCGCATAGCTCCACCGCCGGCCCGACGGCGTGTCCACCAGGGCTTCCCGGTCGGGGAAGCGTGCGGCGGTCCGGGCGAAGTTGCCGCCGATCGTCTCGCCCAGTAACGGGGTGGTGGAGGTTCCGGACGTGTAGGAGGTAGCTGTGGTCGTCATGTGAGAATGCTAACGCCTGGCGGGGTCGGCGGTGAGCTTTTCCGGCAGGAAGCCGCGCCCGACCAGGCGGGAAAGCAGGGGGCGGGCGCAGGTGGCGGCCAGCGTGGCGGCGTGTTGTTGCCACGGCGACATCGGCGCCGTGCCGGCGGTGTCGGCGGTCGAGAGCAGCCCGTGGACCCGTTGCTGCAGCGGCTGCATGAGGCGGACCGGCCATTGCCGCCGCCGTTGCACCCGGCGCACGTCCCGCTCGGTGAGCGTGCCGTCGCGCAGTCCCGGTGCCAGGTAGCGTGCGGCGGCCACGGCATCCTGGAGGGCATAGTTCACGCCCACCCCAAAAACGGGGGACATGGCATGGGCGGCGTCGCCGAGGCAGAGCAGTCCGGGCACCGACCACCGCCGCAGCCGGTCCAGCTGGACGGAGAGCAGCTTGACCTGCTCCCAGTCCGTCAGCGTGCCCAGAACGGGAGCCAGGAACGGGGCGTTGGCGAGCACGCGGGCCTTGAAGGCGTCCAGCCCGGCGGCCCGGAACGTCTCGAAACCGCCCTTGGGAATGAGCATCCCCATCTGGTAATAGCCGGGGCGGGGGATGGTGATGACCAGGGTGCCGTTGCGCAGGTAGCCCAGCGTGTCCGGCGGCGGCGACGGCGGAATCGGCAGGCGGAACCAGAGCACGTCGATGGGCACGCCCAGGGCGTCCGGGCGCAGCCCCGCCGCGGCCCGGAGCGTGGAAGTCCGCCCGTCCGCGGCCACGGTCAGCCGCGCCCCGAAGTCCAGCCGCCCGTCGGGCCCCCGGGCCGTGACCCCGGTGACGGCGCCGCCCCGCCGCAGCAGGCCGGTCGCCTCGGTGCCCATGAGCAGGCGGAAGGTCGGCAGGGTGCGGCCCTCCCCGGCCAGCAGCTCGAGGAAGTCCCACTGGGGCATGAGGGCAAGCCGCTTGTTCACCCCGCGCAGGCGGCCGAAATTCACCGGAGTCAGGCGGGTGCCCCGGACCACGACGTCGAGGGTGGTGATGCTGCTTTGCGGGATCCGCAGGAATCGCTCCCGCAGGCCCAGCTGGTCGAGCAGGTCCAGGGTGGAGGGGTGGATGGTGTCGCCGCGGAAGTCCCGGAGGAAGTCGCCGTGCTTTTCCAGTACGAGGACCTCGACTCCCGCCCGGGCGAGCAGCAGCCCCAGCATCATGCCGGCCGGGCCGCCCCCGGCAATGCAACACTCGGTTTCCATGGTGTGATCGGGCATCGGGAACCTCCCTGGCCGTCCCGGCAGATGGAACTGTGGCCTGCCCCCGATGCTACTCCGGGGAATTGGTGCCGGCACCGGTCCGGAGGATAAAGTAAGAAAGCAAATAGCCTAAGTTTTTGTTGCTGAATTGAACGGCAGGGAGCGCAGCACATGCGGTGGACCACCCCGTGATGGACGGCATTTTGGCCCTGCCCTTCGTGTGGGCCTTTGGCGTCCTTTTCGTGATCGTCATGGTGCGCTCCAACGCCACGTACTGGGCCGGGCGGGGCATCGCCGCCGGCGGGCGACGGACCGCCCTGGTGCGGTACCTGGATTCCCCGTCGGTGCGCCGGGCTGAAAAGGCCATCGCGCGCTGGGGTGCGCCCGCCGTGGCCGTGAGCTTCTTGACCATCGGCTTCCAGACGGCCGTCAACGCCGCCGCCGGGCTGGGCCGCATGCCGCTGCGCCGCTACCTGCCGGCCACCGTGGTTGGTTCAATCATGTGGGCGGCCATCTACGCCACCATCGGCCTGGCCGCGTTCGACGCCGCCATCGCCGCCGCGGCCGGCTCGCCCGGGGCGGGGGTCGCCCTCGCCGTGATGGCCGCCGTCGCCCTGGCGGCCGGGTGGTGCCTGCGCCGCCGCCGGGCCCGGCTGCGCGCGGCCACCGCTGCGGGCGGCACGACGGCCCGGGGCGTCGAACACCACGGGTAGAGTCGTAGACATGCAGGAATCGACCACTTTGACCTCCGTGCGCCAGGGCTCCTATTACCGGCACCTGGGCGGAAACCGCTTTGAATCCACCGAACACGCCCAGGGTGCCTGGAATCCGGAGGAACAGCATATGGCCCCGGTCACCGGGTTGATGGTCCGGGCGCTGGAGCAGTGCGCGCCGCGTCCGGGCATGCGCCTGGCCCGGCTCAACTTTGACATCCTGGGGCTGATCCCCGGCGGCGAATTCACCATCGACACCTCGGTCCTGCGCGCCGGCAAGACCATCGAGCTGCTCCAGGCCGAGCTGAGCGCGGACGGCCGCCCGGCGGTCCGGGCCACCGCCTGGCGCCTGCAAACCACCGACACCACCGCCGTCGCGGGGCTGGAAGAGGAGCCGTTCGCGCCGCCGGCCGACGCCCAGCCCTGGGACGGCATGAACATCTGGCCCGGCGGGTTCATCGCCACCCTGGAGGGCCGGACGGTTCCCGGCCATCGCCCCGGTCGCGGCCGCGCCTGGCTGCGCAGCCCCTACGGCATGGTCGACGGCGAAACCTCCTCGGCCCTGGTGCGCCTGCTGGGCCTGGTGGACAGCGCCAACGGCATCGCCGCCCGCGTCGCCCCCGGCCCCGGCAGCTACATCTTCCCCAACGTCGACTTGTCCCTGCACATCCACCGCGAACCCGTCGGGGAGTGGCTGGGCCTGGACAGCCGCGTCACGTTCGCCGGCGACGGCATCGGGCTGACCTCCTCGGTGCTGCACGACACCGCGGGCGCGTTTGGCCGGTCCGAACAGATCCTGACCGTCCGGCCCGTTCGCGCCGCCCGGTGAGCGTCCACCTTGCCCCGGAGCTGGTGGTGCGCCGGCAGACGGAGACCCTCGGCGCGGAGGCCGATCTCAACCGCGGCCTGGACCTGCTCGCCACCGTCAGGGCCGGGCAGGACCCCGCCCTGCTGCGGCTTTACCGGCCCCAGCCCACCGTCGCCTTCGGCCAGCGCGACACCCGCATGCCGGGGTTCCCGGACGCGCGCCGGGCCGCCCTGGCCCGCAGTTTTGTGCCCGCCGTCCGCCGCGCCGGTGGCCGGGCCGCGGCCTACCACCGGGGCTGCCTGATCGTGGACCACATCCAGCCGGAAACCGATGCCATCGCCGAGGCGAAACCGCGGTTCCGCTTCTTTGGTGAGCTGTTCACCGCCGCCCTGGCATCACTGGGCGTGGACGCCGGGGTGGGGGAGATCGCCGGGGAATACTGTCCCGGCGAGTTCAGCGTCTTCGGCCGGGGCACCGCCGGGACCGTGAAGCTCGTGGGCACGGCGCAGCGCGTTGTCTCCGGGGCCTGGTTGTTCAGCTCGGTGATCGTGGTGGAGGATTCCGCGCCCATCCGCGAGGTGCTCGTGGATACGTACGCGGCGCTCGGACTCGACTGGGACCCTCGCACCGCCGGTGGCGCGGCGGACCTGGTGCCCGGGCTGACCGTGGACGCCGTGGAGGACGCCGTGCTGGCCGCCTATGCAGCCCACACGGAGCTTGTCCGCTAAAGCGCCCGGATGCCCGGCGCCTCCGCGCCGATGGTGGTGGAGTCCCCGTGCCCGGTCAGCACCGTCGTCTCCGGCGGCAGACTCAGCAACCGCTCGGTGATGGAGCGGACGATCGTGGGGAAGTCGCTGTAGGACCGGCCCGTCGCCCCCGGCCCGCCGTTGAACAGGGTGTCGCCGGTAAAGACCACACCGAGGGACTCGGCGTAAAAGCAGGTGGAACCGGGGGAGTGCCCCGGGGTGTGCAGCGCGGTCAGGGCCGTTCCGCCCACGGTGAGGGAGTCGCCGTCGTGCAGGTCAACGTCCGGCGCCGCCTCCGGATACACCGCATCCCAGAGCATCCGGTCCGCCGGGTGCAGGTGGATCGGCGCGCCGGTGCCCGCTGCCACGGCCCGGGCGGCCCGGATGTGGTCGTCGTGGGCGTGCGTAAGCAGCAACGCCCGGACGGTGCGTCCGGCCACGGCCTCCAGGATGGCCGTCGGATCATGCGGGGCGTCGACGATGACGCAATCGGAGTCATCGCCGATGATCCAGACGTTGTTCTCCACCTCCCAGGTGCCCCCGTCCAGGGAGAAGGTGCCGGCGGTGACCAGCCTGTCCACGCGCACGCTCATGCGAACTCCACCACCGAACGGAGCACGGCGCCCTGGCCCATCCGGGTGAAGGCGGCCTCGATGTCGTTGATGGTGATGCGTTCGCTGACGAACGCATCCAGGTCCAACCGGCCCTGCTTGTACAGCGCGATGAGGGTGGGGAAGTCGCGGGAGGGCAGGCAGTCCCCGTACCAGGAGGACTTCAGGGCCCCGCCCCGGCCAAAAACGTCCAGCAGCGGCAGCTCGAGGGTCATCTCCGGCGTCGGCACCCCGACCAGGACCACGGTGCCGGCAAGGTCGCGGGCATAGAAGGCCTGCTTGTAGGTTTCGGGCCGGCCGACGGCGTCGATGACCACATCGGCGCCGAACCCGTCGGTGAGGGCGCGGACGGCCTCCACCACGTCCCCCGCGGTGGCGTCCACGGCATGGGTGGCGCCAAGCGCCTTGGCCGACTCCAATTTTTTCGGGTCCCGGTCCACGGCGATGATGGTGGTGGCCCCGGCCAGGGCCGCGCCGGCGATCGCGGCCGATCCCACGCCGCCGCAGCCGATGACGGCCACGGTGTCCCCGCGGCCCACCCCGCCGGTGTTCATGGCGGCGCCCAGCCCGGCCATGACGCCGCAGCCGAGCAGGCCGGCGGCGGCGGGGTCGACGTCGGGATCGACCTTGGTGCACTGCCCGGCAGCCACCAGCGTCTTCTCGGCAAACGCGCCGATGCCCAGGGCGGGGGTGAGGACGGTGCCGTCCTCCAACGTCATTTTCTGGGTGGCGTTGGCCGTGTCAAAGCAGTACTGCGGGCGGCCCCGGCGGCAGGCGCGGCAATTGCCGCACACGGCCCGCCAGTTCAGGATGACCCGGTCGCCGGGAGCCACGGTGGTCACATCCGGTCCCACGGCGCTGACCACGCCCACGGCCTCGTGGCCGAGCAGGAACGGAAAGTTATCACCTATGCCGCCCTGCTTGTAGTGCAGGTCGGTGTGGCACACCCCGCAGGTCAGGATGTCCACCAGGGCCTCGCCCGGCCCTGGGTCCGGGACCAGGATCGTCACAAGCGTCACGGGCGCGTCCTTGGCCATGACCACGGCGCCTTGAACCTTGTGAACCATTGCGTTGCTCCTTTGTGATGACCGATGTTCAGATGCCATCTTGCCCCATGTCCGCCCCGCCCGCCACTTGGCGGCAAACAGTGGACCGGGCATCGGGGAAGCAGCCGATGCCCGGCATTGGTGACGGCGGAGCGGTGCCCCCGCTAGAGGGGTTCGCTGTGGGCGTCCTGGCGGAATTCGCTCGGTGTTTGGCCGAAGGCCTCCCTAAACGTGTTGCCGAAGTGGGACGCGGTCTTAAAGCCCCATCGCATCCCAATCGAGGCCGCGGACACGGACTGGAGGGCGGGATCGCTCAAATCGCGTCGGCAGCGCTGGAGGCGGCGGTTGCGAATCCACGAGGAAACCGTCAGGCCCTCTGCATGGAAAATACTGTGCAGCTGACGGAGGGAAATATAGTGCGCCGCCAYGATTAGTCCGGGGCCCAGCTCGGGATTGGAGAGGTTCTTGTCGATGTAGCTTTGAACCTGTTCGAGCATGGGCCGGGCCGCCCGATGCGGCGGGCCGGCAATGTCCAGCTGGCTCTGGAACATGGTGGTGACCAGGTCCAGGGCACCCTGGGCGGCCAGCACCCTGCTGCGGCCGGAGATGGTGTCCATGAGCCCGTTGAGTGTCATGAGCAAGGTGCCGGCCGCCGGGGCGAATCCGTCCCGGGCCCCCGTGCGCGTTGCCGTCAATTGCCCTATCTGGTCGCGGGGAAGCCCGATCAGGTGTTGGGGAAACTTCATGCACAAGTTTCGATAGTCGCTGCTGCTGACGACCGTGGTGGGCCGCGTCGTGTCAAAAAGGGTGAGGTCTCCGGGCTGCAGGACGGCGGTGCGGTTGTCCTGGGAGAATTCCCCCACGCCGGCAATCTGCAAGCAGAGGAGGTAGTCGGGCCGCTCGGCGCTGCCGATGCTTTCGGCCCCGCGGTGGGCCGTGTGCCGCCCGGTGGACATTTCGATGAATTCAATGCCGGCGACTTTCCGGTTCCGCAAATAGCCCTGGAAGGCTCCCGGGCCGTCGGATTCGACGTTGAAGTTCATCAGTGACCGGGAGAGCAGGGCGGCCCAATCCTCGATGCTCCGCACACCCGCCTGCGGATCCGGGGCGGGCGATTCTGACCGGGAAGCCTCGCTGTTCATACTCAATCCTTCTCTGCGACCTGCAGGGAATAGAAAACCACGCGGCGATGCATGAGTCGGCATCTGTTTGAAGAGTACGCCGCCCGCGAGCGGGCGGACGGGCCGACGAGTGGGTCTGCACGGATCGACTATGCAACTGCACTCCTCGGCAATGCGCAGTGACCCAACTCACTCATAGCCTATGGGTGAAGCCGCGAAATGAAAACAGCAGGCGGATGAATTCGACCATCCGCCCACGCCGAGGATCGCCCCCAAAGGACGGCTTCCCCACAGCACCAGCAACGAATACGCCCACCGGCGTCAGCAAGCCGGGAGGCCAGGAAGAGGCAGCTATGAATGATTATGAAGTTCCGGTCCTGATAGTCGGCGGCAGTCTTGTAGGCATGACCAGCGCCGCCCTGCTGGGCACCCACGGAATCCCTTCATTGGTCGTGGAACGCCATCGGGGACCGGCCATCCATCCCCGGGCCGCGCTCATTCTCCAGCGTTCCATGGAGGTTCTGCGCACCGTCGGGCTCGAGGAGATTATCCGGGCCAAGTCGGCCGAACAGTTTGACCAGGATGCCGCGATCATGGCGGTGGAGAGCCTGGCGGGCAAGGAAATCGCCTGGTACCTGCCCAAACTCAATGACGGGGTCCGGGATCTGAGCCCGTGTGAAAGGCTGTTCGCCACCCAGGTGGCCGTTGAGCCGGTCCTTAGCGAACGGGCCCGCCAGCTCGGCGCCCAGACCTTGTTTGGCACCGAACTTCTCAGTTTCGAACAGGACGCCGACGGCGTGACGGCCGTGATCAAGGACCGCGACAGCGGCGTTACCTCAACCGTCCGGGCACAGTACATGCTCGCAGCCGACGGCGCCCACAGCCCGATCCGTGAGCAGCTCGGCATCGGCACCGTCGGGCACGGGGTGCTCTCCAAGAGCATCACCATCTATTTCCGCGCGGACGTCAAGGACCTGCTGCGCGAGCGGAACCTGGGCGTGATCATGGTGGTCAATCCCACCCTCCAGGGCTTCTTCCGCATCGAAAAACCCTACAAGTCCGGCTTCCTGGCAGTCCATGGCCTGGGGGACCCACAAAACCCGAACAGTGACATCTGGACCGATCTGACCGACGAACGCTGCGTGGAGTTGGTGCGCGCCGGCCTCGGCGACGAAGGAATCGCCGTGGAAATCGATGACGTCATGCGCTGGCAGGCAACGGCTGAGGTGGCGGAGACCTTCCAGAGCGGGCGGGTCTTCCTGGTCGGCGACGCGGCCCACTCCATGCCCCCGTACGGCGGATACGGCGGAAACACCGGAATCCATGACGCCCACAACCTGGCGTGGAAACTCGCCGCGGTCATCGGCGGCCAGGCCGGGCCCGAGCTGCTGGCAAGCTACGATCCCGAGCGCAGGCCGGTGGCGGCCTTTACCGTCGAACAAGCGTATTCCCGGTATGTCACCCGGGCGGCGCCGTTCCTGGCAAAGAACGGGATGGACCCGGTGGTCAGCGATGCGAACATCGACCTTGGTTACCACTACCGCTCCGCCGCGGTCGTGTCCGACGGGGACGACCAGGGTGAAATCCAGCACGACCCCCGCGTCTCCAAGGGCCGGACCGGCACCCGGGCGCCACACCACCCCCTGGCGGACAGCGGTGACGTCACCTCAACCCTGGACCTCTTTGGACGCAACTTTGTCCTCCTGACCGGGCCGGGCCAATCCGAGTGGCGCGAAGGCGCCCGCCTGGCCGCGGAGGCGCTTAACGTCCCCATTGACGTCCACTCCATCGGCGTCAATGCCGACTACCCCGACGCGAACGGTGGATTCGCCGAGGCCTACGGCATCTCCGCGACCGGCGCCGCCCTGGTTCGCCCTGACGGCTTCGTGGCCTGGCGGGCAACAGGGCATGCCGATGCCACCGAGCTGTCCATTGCGGACGCACTCTCCGGCCTGCTCGCCCGTTCCCCGCAACCCGCGGCACCGGACGCCGAAGGACTGGCCGAACCCCTGCCGGTGTAACCCCGCCGCGACCCATACAACTTTCATCCCCCGAGTTTCATCCACAAGAAGGAGCAAGAAGATGGCCTACCTCGAAGGCTCGCACCATGTCACCCTGTCCGTCGCCGGAGCACAGGAGGACGTTGACTTCCATGTCAACACCCTGGGCATGCGCTTCATCAAGCGCACGGTCCTCTTTGACGGGACAACCCCCGTCTACCACCTCTACTATGCCAACGCCAACGGCGACCCGTCCTCGGTGATCACCACCTTCCCCTGGGCCCAGGCCGGCCTCATCGGAAAGCGCGGCACGAACCAGGCCCGCGAGGTCCTGCTCTCCGTGCCCCCCACGTCCCTGGACTTCTGGCACCGGCGCCTGACCGAACGCCACATCCAGACGGAAAACGTGGAGGTATTTGACCAGCGACGGCTCACCTTCCGCCACCCCAGCGGCATCGAGTACGTATTCGTTGGAAACGCCAACGACGAGCGTGAAGGATTCGCCGGGAACGGCGTGCCCGCCGAGCACGCCATCCACGGTCTCCATGGCGTCGGCATACACGTCTCCACCCCCGAACGCATGGTCGACTTCGCCAACGACACCTTCTTCGCCCAGGGCGAGATTCACGAAGACGGGGACCGGGCCGCGTTCCAGGTCGGGAACGGGAAAATCGGCAATCACATCGAATTGATCGCCAACCGCACCGAAGACCAGGGCACCTGGCACTTCGGCGCCGGAACCTTCCACCACTTCGCCTGGAACCTGGACACCCTGGAGAACCAGGACGAAGCCAAGTTCGGCATCGAAGGTGCCGGCTATACGGACATCTCCGAACTCAAGGACCGCAAGTACTTCAAGTCCGTGTACGTGCGCACCCCCGGCGGGGCCCTGTTTGAACTGGCCGTCACGCACGCCGACGGCGGCTGGGACTGCGACGAGTCCCCGGAGGAGCTGGGGACCAAGTTCCAGCTCCCGCCGCAGTTTGAGTCGCGTCGTGAGGAAATCTTCGAACAGCTCGAGCACATCACCGTCTAATCCACCCCGGGGCGCCCCTCAACGGGGCGCCCCGCCCGGATCCCCGTCTAGGAAGGAGCACCCGCCATGGAAGCCAACAGGCATGTGGGACGGCCGATGCAATCGTGGGGCGCCGAACCCTCACAGACCCGGCTGGCAGTTCTGGCGGTGCACGGACGCGGCCAAACCCCATCCTTCATGCACCAGCAATCACAGCGGATCCACTCCGAAGGGATCCGGTACTACGCTCCCCACGCATTTGGTGACAGCTGGTACCCGCGACCCTTCATGGATCCGATCGAACACAACGAGCCCGACCTTGCGCACGCGCTCGACGCCCTCCAACACAGCATTGCCGGGATCGAGGCCGACGGGATCCCGTACCGGGACGTGGTCCTGTGGGGCTTCTCCCAGGGCGCCTGCCTCCTGGCGCAGCTCATGGTCAGCTGGCCCAGCCCGCCGGCGGGACTGCTCATCTTCACCGGCGGCTTCCTGGGGCACGGGCCCATCGAACCCCCGGCCGGGCGGCCCCTCGACGGCGTCCCCGCCGTCCTGCGCAGCATCGAGCATGACCCCTGGGTGCCGCCGGGGCGGGTGCAGGACACCGCCGAGCTCCTGGCCGCGATGGGGGCCGAGGTGGACCTGCGCATCTCGCCCGGCACCGAACACGTCATCACCGATGAGGCCATGACCGCGGCGGGGTGCCTGCTGACTCGCGCTCCCGAACGGGCCGCGCAACGCCGCGAGCCCGTCAGGCATCCCGGCACCTCCTTGCACCACCCCACAGTCGATTCCCAACGTTAGGAAAATCAAAATGTCCGTAGTAACCGGCTCCAGTCCAACCATCCCCACCACCCTCACGCCCGGGACCTGGACCCTCGACGGCCCCCACAGCGAGGTCGGCTTCACCGTCCGCCATGCGGGTATCAGCAAGGTCCGCGGCAGCTTCGACGACGTCTCCGCCACCCTTCGGGTGGCAGAGACCCTGGAGAAGTCGCTGGCCACCGCAACGATCGTCGCCCAGAGCTTCAATTCCAATGATGCCAACCGGGACGCCCACGTCCGAAGCGCGGATTTCTTCGATGTTGACCAGTTCCCCCACCTGACCTTCGTCTCCACCGGTTGCACCGGCAGCGGGGACACCTACGATCTGCACGGGGACCTCACCATTCGGGGCATCACCAAGTCGGTCACCCTCCACACCGAGTTCAACGGCGTGGCCGTCGATCCCTTCGGTGCCACCMGGGCAGGGTTTTCCGCCGTCACCGTCATCAGTCGAAAGGAATTCGGCCTGACCTGGAACGCGGCGCTTGAGGCCGGCGGCGTGCTGGTCGGGGACAAGGTCACCATCCACGTCGAGGCGGCCTTCATAGCCCCCGAGTCCTAGCCCGGGCCCCTGCCGCCATATCCACGGCACATCCCGTTCGCAGCACTCAATCACCTTCCCAAAAAGGACCCAACATGGACCTCGCATTTGAACATGACACTCTTGGACAGCGCATACTCTTCGGTTCGGGCAAAGCCGCGGAAAACCTTGCGGCCGAAGTAGCGCGCCGCGGGGCCGCCGCCATCATGGTGATCTCCTCGGAGGCCGAGGCGCAGATCGCCGCCAGCGTCTGTTCGGGCATTGCGGTTGCCTTGAACTATCACGAGGTAGCCCCGCACGTGCCGATCGAAAAGGCCGTCAAGGCCCGCACGGCCGCCGCCGAAGCCGGCATCGATTTGCTCATTTGCGTGGGTGGCGGCTCCACCACGGGCCTGGCCAAGGCCATCGCGCTGACCAGCGGGCTGCCCATCATCGCCGTCCCCACCACCTATGCCGGCTCCGAGGCAACCAACGTCTGGGGGCTGACGGAGGCATCCCGCAAGTCCACCGGCGTGGCGAACAGTGTGCTGCCCCAGACGGTGATCTACGACCCGGAACTGACCTACTCGCTGCCGGCCGAGCTGTCCGTCGCGTCGGGAATGAATGCCCTGGCGCACTGCATCGACTCCATGTGGGCCCCCCGCGCCGATCCGATCAACCGGGCCTTGGCGGCCGAGGGAATCCGGGCCCTTGCCCTGGGCCTGCCACTCATCAAGGCCGATCTCTGCAACAAGACCGGACGGGAGCAGGCGCTTTACGGTGCCTATCTCTCCGCGGTCGCGTTCGCCTCGGCGGGGTCCGGAATGCACCACAAGATCTGTCATGTCCTGGGCGGGGCCTACAACATGCCCCACGCCGAAACCCATGCGACGGTCCTTCCCTATGTCCTGGCGTTCAACGCGACGGCGGCACCCGAGGCCGCGGCGCGCATCGCCGCCGCCTTCGGCGCCGCCACCGCCACCGAGGGCCTGAACAGCCTCAGGGACAAGCTCGACGCGCCACGGGCGCTGCGGGACTACCGCCTGGAGGAGGCCAACATCGCCGAGGCCGCCCAGCTCATGCTGCCGGTGATCCCACCCTCCAATCCGCGCTCCGTCACCTCCGAGGACCTCGAACAACTACTCCACGCTGCCTGGGCCGGCAGCGCCCCGGGGCTTGGCTAAGGCTGCCCGACCGAGGGCGTCCGGGCCGGCCACTAGCCAACGATGTTCATAAGGCGTACATTTGTTCACAAAGTGAACCTAGCAAGGACCGCGCGGATGCGGTCCGGAACGAAGCTGTGAGGAACCCCATGAAGCAGGCATACCTGTACGACGCGCTGCGAACACCGTTTGGCAAGTTTGGCGGCGGGCTGGCCGGGGTGCGCCCGGACGACCTGGCCGCCCACGTGCTGGCAGCGGTGGTCGAGCGGGCCCCGTCGCTGGAGGCCGGGCGCATCGATGAGGTGATTTTCGGCAACGCCAACGGCGCGGGCGAGGAGAACCGGAATGTGGCCCGCATGGCCACGCTGCTGGCCGGGCTGCCCACCTCGATCCCCGGCACCACCGTGAACCGCCTGTGCGGCTCCAGCCTGGACGCGGCCATCATCGCCTCCCGCCAAATCAATGCCGGCGAGGCGCAGCTGGTGGCGATCGGCGGGGTCGAGTCGATGAGCCGTGCGCCCTGGGTGCTGCCCAAGCCCGCCAGGGCCTACCCGGCGGGCGACGCGTCGCTGGTCTCCACCACCTTGGGTTGGCGCCTGGTGAATCCGGCCATGGCCGCGGAATGGACGGTGTCACTGGGCGAGGCCACCGAGCAGCTGCGCCAACGTCACGGCATCACTCGTGAGCGCCAGGACGAGTTCGCGGCGAACTCCCACAACCTGGCCGACGCCGCCTGGCAGGCCGGCCACTACGACCATCAGGTGGTGGCGGTCCCCGGCACCGGGCTGGTCCGGGATGAAAGCATCCGCCCGGGCAGCTCGGCCGGTACCCTGGCGGGCTTGAAGACCGTCTTTCGCGCCGAGTCCGCAACGGAGGACGGCGGCACGGTCACGGCCGGCAACGCCTCCCCGCTCAGCGACGGCGCCGCGGCGGCCCTGCTGGGGACCGAGGCCGGCGCCGAGCTGCTCGGCCGTGAGCCGCTGGCGCGCATTGCCGGCCGCGGCGCCTCCGCCGTGGAGCCGCAGTACTTCGGGTTTGCGCCGGTGGACGCGGCCAACCTGGCCCTCAAACGCGCCGGCATCGACTGGGGCGAGGTGGGCGCCGTCGAGCTTAATGAGGCCTTCGCGGCGCAGTCGTTGGCGTGCATCGACGCGTGGGGGATTGACCCGCTCCTGGTGAACGAGTGGGGCGGAGCCGTGGCGATCGGGCACCCGCTGGGTGCCTCCGGCATCAGGATCCTGGGCACCCTGGCCCACCGGCTGCGGGCCTCGGGCCGGCGGTGGGGTGTTGCCGCCATTTGCATTGGGGTGGGACAGGGCTTGGCCGTGGTACTGGAAAACGTGCACGCCACCCGGCCCTGAGAGGCCGCGGAGGATCCGCCGGATCGGCCGGCACCAATGCACCAAAAAAAGCACCAGGCAATGCACCAAACGGATGTGAGGGGATTGGGCCAATGCTCAACTTTGTGGAAACGGCCGCGGAGGCGGTGGCGGGGATTCGGGACGGCTCGTGCATCCTCATTGGCGGCTTCGGCAACGCCGGACAGCCGATGGAACTCATCGACGCCCTCCTGGACGGCGGGGCGACGGGCCTGACGGTGGTCAACAACAACGCCGGCCAGGCCGACGCCGGGCTGGCCCTGTTGATCAAGGAACGCCGCGTGGCCAAGATCATTTGCTCCTTTCCGCGGCAGTCCGACTCCTGGCATTTCGATGCCGCCTACCGGGCCGGCGCCATTGAGCTGGAACTGGTGCCCCAGGGCAACCTCGCCGAGCGCCTTCGCGCGGCGGGGGCCGGCATTGGCGGCTTCTTCACCCCCACCGGCTACGGCACGCTCCTGGCCGAGGGCAAGGAAACCCGCATCATCGACGGACGGGGCCACGTGTATGAAACCCCCATCCACGCCGATGTGGCACTGATCAAGGCATGGACGGCGGACCGGGCCGGCAACCTGGTCTACCGCAAGACGGCACGCAACTTTGGCCCGGTCATGGCCGCCGCGGCCACGCGGACCATCGTGCAGGTCTCCACGGTGGTCGCCACCGGCCGGCTGGACCCCGAAACGGTGGTCACGCCCGCCATTTACGTCAACACCGTGGTGAGGCTGGGCGCCCTGCCCGGCGCCGCGGCAGCAACTCTCGAGCGGGAAGGGGCAATGCAGTGAGCCGGGAACGATTGGGCCGCGAGGAGCTGGCCAGGCTGGTGGCGGGGGACATCGCCCCCGGCTCCTTCGTCAACCTGGGCATCGGCCAGCCCACGCTGGTCTCCAACTACTTGCGGGCGAGCCAAAACGTCACCCTCCATACGGAGAACGGCATGCTGGGCATGGGGCCCGCGGCCGTCGGGGACCAGGTCGACGGAGACCTGATCAACGCCGGCAAGATCCCCGTCACCGAACGGCCGGGGGCCAGCTACTTCCATCACGCCGATTCGTTTGCCCTCATGCGCGGCGGACACCTGGATGTGTGCGTGCTCGGAGCGTTCCAGGTCTCGGCCGCGGGCGATCTGGCCAACTGGCACACGGGCGTCCCGGATGCGATCCCGGCCGTTGGCGGGGCCATGGACCTGGCCACGGGCGCCAAGGAGGTGTACGTGATGATGTCACTGTTCACCCGGGAGGGGGTCGCCAAACTGGTCCCGCACTGCAGCTACCCCCTCACCGGCGTCGGATGCGTGCGACGCATATACACTAATGAGGCCGTGTTCCTGATCGGCCCCGAGGGTGTCCGCGTCCGCGAGACCTACGGGATCGACTTTGCGGACCTGGCCCGGCGCGTGGATGTTGCGCTGCTACCGCCCGAGGGGGCCTGACCGTCCAATCAACTGGGGAGACCATGACCGAGAGCAAACCCGCCGGCGAGCAGTTCGTGCAATCCCTGGCCCGCGGCCTGGCGGTCATTCGCGCCTTTGACGCAGACAATCCGCGCATGACGCTCAGCGAGGTGGCCCAGCGCACGGATCTTTCCCGTGCCACGGCCCGGCGGTTCCTGCTGACCCTGTCCGACCTTGGCTACGTGCGCACCGACGGGCGAATGTTTGAACTGACCCCGGCCGTGCTGGCCCTAGGCTACTCCTACCTCTCCAGCCTCTCCCTGCCCCAGCTGGCCCAACCGCATCTGGAACTGCTCTCCCGCCAAGTGGGGGAGTCCACCTCGGCGTCGGTCCTGGACGGCGGCGACATCGTCTACGTCTGCCGCGTGCCGGCCAAGCGGATCATGAGCGTGGCCATCACCGTCGGGACCCGGTTTCCGGCGTACGCGACCTCCATGGGACGGGTCCTGCTGGCGGGCTTGCCGGCGCAGGCGCTGCGGCACTACCTGGACGGCGTGACCATGGTGCCCCTGACGGAGACCGCCCTCTCCTCCGTGGCGGAGCTGGCCGGTGAGCTCGAGCAGGTCCGCCGCCAGGGCTGGGCCGTGGTGGACCAGGAACTGGAGGCAGGCCTGCTCTCCGTGGCCGCACCCGTGCGCGACGCCGCCGGGACCGTCGTGGCGGCCATCAACGTCTCGATGCGCGCCCGCTACGGCGACGAAGGGGACCACATGGATTCCATCCGGTCACACCTGCTCGCCGCCGTGGCGGCCATCTCCGCCGACGTGGCCGCCCGCGGCGGACGCTAGTTAACGGCAGGCACGCCGAGCTTGGCCAGGACGTCCTTCAGCGACGGGTTGGTCGCCGCGGAGCCGTCCGGGAAGATCACCGTGGGTACCGTCTGGTTGCCCCCATTGAGTGATTCGACAAGCTCGGCCGTCCCMGGGACGTTCTCGATGTTGATCTCCGTGTACCCGATGCCCTGCCCGTCCAGCTGCTTCTTCAGGCGCTTGCAGTAGCCGCACCACGTGGTGGAAAACATGGTGATGGTGCCGGTTTCGGGGGTGTATTGCACGGTGCGCTCCTTGGAATGACTGCGTAATGAATGACTGCGTAATGGCTGCCGGGTTTCACTGGGCACAACGCTACCGGGTGGGTGCCGTATTCCCCTATCGGGCCCACCATGCCACCATGGACAGCATGTGCGGACGATACGTAATGGCCAGGGCCGTCGGGGACCTGGTGGCCGAGCTTGAGGCGGAGGCGCAGGACGGGCTGCAAGTGCCGGCCTCCTATAATGTGGCGCCCACCTCCGACGTGCCGATCGTGCTCGAGCGCCTCATCGACGGGGAGCCGCACCGGCAGGTGCACGTGGCCAAGTGGGGGCTGGTGCCACCCTGGGCCAAGGACGCCGGCGTCGGGGTCCGTTCCTTCAATGCCCGCAGCGAGACCGTTGCCGACAAGCCCACGTTCCGGGCCGCGCTGAAGTCCAAGCGCTGTGCCGTGCCGGTCGAGGGCTACTACGAGTGGCGGAAACTGCCCGACGCCAAGACGAAGCAGCCGTATTTTGTGCACAGCCGCGACGGATCGCTGATCACCCTTGCCGGCCTCTACTCGTGGTGGAAGGACCCGGCCAAGGCGGCCGGCGCCGCGGACCAGTGGCTGCTCTCCTGCACCATCCTCACCATGGCCTCCCCGCCCGACGGCGAACTGGCGGCTCTGCACGACCGGCTGCCGGTGCCGCTGACCCGCGCCGACATGGCCGAATGGCTTGACCCGTCGGCGCAGGACCCGGCCTTGATACTGGACACGGTGCTGGCCGAAGCCCATGCAGAGGCCGCCACGTGGCGGCTCGATCCGGTGGGGCCGGAGGTCGGCAACGTTCGCAACGACTCGCCGGAGCTGATGACGCCGCTGCGCCGGTGACGCGGCCGGCGTCGGCCCTAGTCGTCGCCGTCGTCCGGGCTCCAGCGGCGGAAATCCAGGGACAGGTACAGGGCCAGGGCCGCGGAGTTGGAGGCTTCCACCCGCAGGGCCACGTCCTTGTGCCCGTTGTTGAACAAGGTGTCCATGGTGGCCATGACCAGGTCCTCGGCCAGGCCGCGGCGGCGATGGTTGCGATCGGTGATCAATTCGATAATGAACGGTGCGTCGGGCGTGTCGTCGCCGATCGCGTGTTCCACGACGAGGACGGCGGCCACGATCTTGCCGTCGTCGTCCAGGGCAACATGTGAGGCCTCGGGCAGGAAGCTGCCGTATTTGCCCTCCAGGGACGCCTTGATGTCGGCGACCGCTTCGGCCAGCGATTCCCCGGCCACCCCGGGGTCATAGGCGGTGAAATACAGTTCGCCGAGCCGGGGCAGGTCAGATGTCACGATGGTGCGCGAGGTCGTCTTCAGTTCGCGTTCCAGCGGCGTGGTTTTGGCGATGAGTGTGACCATCTCAGTCATGGAACGCTCCTTAGAAATCGGTGTGCAGGCAACGGCGCGGCGGCATCTTTTGACCGTAAGGCAATGCTAGACGCCCACGCCTTTGACAGCTATGTTCATAACGATTTTGTGGCCCGGCATCGTGCCCGGGCCAACCCCGTTTCCTCCCAATTGGCGGCGTTGCCGCGTGAAGTGAGCGTACACCGAATTTCTGGCGAATCGACGGTGGTCCCCCGGAGCCCAAGTCCGGGACGGCGCCCGGGGGTCAGATGGATTGGCGGTAGCCGAAGAATTCGTGGTCCTCGTTGTAGCCGCCAAAGCCGCCGCCCAGCTCGGAGAAGTCCTCGACAAATTCGATGCCCTTGATCCACTTGACCATCTTGAAACCGAGCTGTGTTTCATTGCGCAGGCGCAGCGGGGCGCCGTGGCCGAAGGACAACGTCTCGTCGTTCATGTCGTACGCCAGCATGGTCAGCTTGAAGCTCATTTGTTCGATGGCGTGCGCGTCGTAGTAGATGCCCCGCTCGGGTCCGTCGCCAAAGGAGTAGAAAACCACCCACTTGGCCTGGGGCAGGGGCTTTACCAGCTCGAGGATGGTCTGCATGGACACCCCGCCCCACTTCGCCACTCCTGACCAGCCCTGGATGCAGAAGTGCTGGGTGATCTGCTCGTGGTGGGGGAGGGCGCGAAGCTGGCGCAGATCCAGGTCCACGGGGTTCTCGACCATGCCGTCGATGCGCAGCCGGTAGTCGGCAAATTCCCCGGCCTGCAGGGCCTTGTACTCCGCGGAGTCCGGGTAGTGTCCGTTGTGCCACAGGTAGGGGGAGATGTCCTGCTCCGTGTATTCACCCGGCTGGGCGTCGATGTGCTCAAATAGTCGCTGGGCGGGGCCGATCAGGGCGTAACCCACGCGCTGGATGACCCGCGGGTGGCGGAGCGTATAAGGAGTTGCCGCAACCCAACCGACAATGACGACCACCATCGAGGCGGCGAAGACCCAAAAACCGACCCAGGAGCCGTCGTCCCGGCCGGCGTACATGTGGTTGAGATTTTGCAGGGCACCGGTGGTGACCACCAGGCTCACGTGAACGACGATGAACAGCAGGAACCAAACCAGGACCAGGAAGTGCAGGGACCGTGCGGTTTGGATGCTCAGGATCTTGCTGATCCGCCGGAACCGGGTGGAGAGGGCGGGGGACATACCCAATCCGGTGACCAGTGCCAGCGGCGCCGCGACGAAGACGGTCACGAAATACGCAATCAACTGCAGGCTGTTGTAGTTGGTCCAGCCGGCCTCGACTGGCCAGTCCAGGGACAGATATTGGATGCCCACCGAAAGGGCGTTGGGGAGGACGTCCCAGTGCAGCGGGACCAGTCGCAGCCACTGCCCGGTGGCAAAGAGCAGCACATAAAACACGACGCCGTTGAGCAGCCAAAGCGTGTCCACCCCCAGGTGCCACCAGCGGGCGAGGCCGATCGAGTGTCGCAGCCCCGGCAAGCCAATCTGTTGGGGCAGGCTGATGGAGTCCTGCTTGGCCGTCCACAGCGGCTCCGCCGGCACGGGCTTTTGGATGCGGAACCATTCCCTGTCCGGCGTGCTGTGCCGCGTCCAGTACAACCGCGGGTGGTCGGTGAGGATCTGCGCGCCGGACCTGATGATAAAGATCATGAAGAACAGATTCAAGAAATGCTGCCAGCCAAGCCAGGCCGGGAATCCCACGGGGGCATTCCCGGGCAGCTCGGACATGCCGGGATAGTGGTGGATGAACGACTGCACCGACGGCAGGCCACGCAGGCCCTTGGCAACGGCGATCGCAGTGATCACCAGAATTAGGCCGATCGGCAGCAGCCAGAGCAGGTTGAACCACTTGTCCCGCCCGACGCGCACCCGGGGAGCGACGCCGCGGTCCTGGGGAAGGGAACCGGCAAATGTCCGCGGATCGATGACGTTGCCGCCTTTCACCAGCTGGGCCCTGAAACCGTGGACAGGATCGGACTCATGGGATCCGGGCGCAGAGGGTGGCGTTGGCAACATGTCGTTCATCGGGCTTCGATTCTAGGCGGAGAGGGTCGGGTGGGCCGGGATCCTCGTTGCCCCGATCATACTGCCGAGTAGGGTTGTCGCCGCGGCGGCGCGGACAACCAGGACGGGGCACCCGGCATGGGCCGCGACGGCCGAGCTGACGGATCCCCTCTCTCATGCTTGCTTCCGTCCGTTGCTCAGCCGCGTGGCGGTGTCCATGTCCAGTCGCGAATTGCCGGCAGGTCCTGGAAATGCTCGTGAATGTAGCTTTCGTGGCTGGCGAGCATGGCCGTGCAGTGCTCCGCCAGCTCGCGGGCTCCCTCGAACCGTCCCGGCACCCGATGCAGGGCCTCCAAAGCCAGGTGGAAGCGGCTCATTCGATTCAGGACCACCATGTCGAACGGCGTCGTGGTGGTGCCCCGCTCGTTGTAGCCCCGGACATGGAAGCGGGCCGGATTCCTGCGACCGTGCAGGAGCTGGTGGAAAGCGCGGGCGTACCCGTGCCAGGCCACAATCACCTCGCGGTCCGAGGTGAAGAGCGCCTCAAAATCGACGTTGGGGAGGCCATGCGGATGGACATCCGGGGGAGGCAGCACCAGCAGGTCCATCACATTGACCACGCGGACCCGCAGCCCGGGCACATGACGCTGCAGCAGCCACGCGGCGGCCAGGGTTTCCTCGGTCGGCACGTCGCCGGCGCAGGCGAGGACGATGTCCGGCCCGGAGGCGTCCTCATTTCCTGCCCAATGCCAGGTGGAGGCGCCGGCGGCGGCGTGGCGCCGCGCGTCGTCCAGGGACAGGTACTGCGGGTGGGCCTGTTTGTCCACGACCACCAGATTGACATAGTCCTTGCTGAGCAGGACGTGTTCGGCCACGGCCAGCAAGGTATTGGAATCCGGCGGCAGATACACCCGGACCACCGATCCGGACAGGGACAGGACGGTGTCGATCAGGCCCGGTCCCTGATGGCTGAAGCCGTTGTGGTCGTTGCGCCAGCACGTGGAGGTGAGCAGGATATTCAGGCTTGGAACGGGGTGCCGCCACGGCAGTTCCCGCGCATGGGCGAGCCATTTGGCGTGCTGGACGGTCATGGAGGCGCTGACCATCGCGAAGGCCTCGTAGGTGGCAAAGAGACCGTGCCGCCCGGAGAGGGCGTAGCCCTCCAGCCAGCCCTGGCAGAGGTGTTCGGAGAGGACTTCCATGACCCGGCCGTCCGGTGAAACATGGTCATCCCCGGCCTGGCGCGGCCCCATCAGGCACCGGTCGGTGACCTCGAAAACGGCGCCGAGGCGGTTGCTGGTGGTCTCATCCGGGCAAAACAGCCGGAATCGGGGATCGTCCGCCGTGTCGGCGTAGATGTCCCGGAGCATTTCGCCCAACGGCCTGGTCGTCTCGTGCAGGGTGGACCCGGGAGTGCCGACGTCGAGGGCATAGTTCTCCAGCGGGCGCAACGGCAGCGGGGCCGCACTGGTGCCGCCGTTGGCCCAGGGGTTGGCTCCCATGCGCAGCGTGCCCCGCGGGGCAAGGGCGGCAAGTTCGGGCACCAGGTGCCCCCCGGCGTCAAAGAGAGTCTCCGGCTTGTACGAGCGCAGCCACGCCTCCAGCTGCGCCAGGTGGGCCGGATTTTCCCGGACCCCGGCCAGCGGAACCTGATGGGCGCGGAACGTGCCTTCCACGGGGACGCCATCCACGGCGGTTGGCCCGGTCCAGCCCTTGGGCGTGCGCAGGATGAGGGCCGGCCAGCGTGCCGGCCCGCCCGCTCCGTGCCGTCGCGCCTGGTCCTGGACGTGGCGGATCCGTGCGTGCGCGTGGTCCAGTGCCCTGGCCAGCTGGTGGTGCACCAGGGCCGGGTCGTGGCCGGAGACGACGACGGGATCCCAGCCGTGCGCGGTCAGCAGCGCCGCGACCTGCCCGTCCGTCCGGCGGCCCAGCACCGTGGGAGAGGAAATCTTGTACCCGTTGAGGTGCAGGATCGGCAACACCGCCCCGTCCCGGCCGGGATTGAGGAAGGCCGGCGCCTTCCACGCTCCCTCCAGGGGTCCCGTCTCGGCTTCCCCGTCCCCGATGACGCAGGCGACAATGAGGTCGGGATTGTCCATCGCCACGCCCGTGGCATGGGCCAGCGAATAGCCCAGCTCCCCGCCCTCGTGGAGGGAACCGGGAGTCGGCGGACCTACGTGGCTGGGGATGCCGCCCGGGGTGGAGAATTGGCGCACCAGCAGGCGCAGCCCCGCGGCATCGCGGGAAATCCGGGGATAAATCTCCGTGTAGCTGCCCTCCAGGTAGAGATTTGCAACCACCGCCGGGCCGCCGTGCCCGGGCCCGGCCACCAGGAGGAGCTGGGCTTCGGTGCGGCGGATGAGCCGGTTGAGATGGGCATAGACGAACGACAGGCCCGGGCTGGTTCCCCAATGTCCCAACAGGCGCGGCTTGATGTGTTCGGGCCGCAGCGGCTCACGCAGCAGGACATTTTCCTGGAGATAGATTTGGGCCACCGTCAGGTAATTTGCCGCAGCCCAATACCGCCCGAGCATGTCCCACTCCTGCGTCGCCCCGTTCAAGCCATTCACGATTGACTCCCTGTGGTGATGCGTCGATGCCGGCCCCGTGCCTTTCAGCGTCCCACCGTGGCGGGCGGGGTGCTAGGGACCTTGTACCCTTTCGCGCACCGCTGCACGGGGCAAGTATTGTTCCTGTTGGGCCGGGCGGTTGGGGCCGGCCGCGGACACGTTAAGGACGGGGCTGCCATGGGCGGACGTGCGGGCAAGCTGTTCGGGGCGGTCGGCCCGGCCCGGAACGGGCCCGAATTCGCCGGGATGCCGACACGGTCCGGGGCAGGGCGGCGGGACGTCGATGGACCGCCTGGCGACCGGTAGGGCGTCCGGGGCGCCGGTTCAGGCACTCACCATCGCCCATGCTGCACGGCTGACGCCCGACCAGGTCCTCCTCGAGATGGGATCAACCCCACAGGGGCTCTCCGGCAGTGAGGCACAACGCCGCCTGGCGCAGACCGGCCCCAACGCCCTGCGCACGCACAAGGCCAGCCCCTGGCCGGTGCTGTGGCGGCAGTTGCGCAGTCCCATCCTGATCCTCTTGATTGTCACCGCCGGCGTGTCCATGTTCCTGGGGGATGCGACGAACTCGATAGTCATTGGCGCCATCTTGGTGGTGAGCGTCGGTTTGGGATTCAGCAACGAGTTCCGGGCCGAACGGGCCGCGGAGGCACTTCACTCGCGCGTCACGCACACCGTTGTGGTCCTTCGGGACGGCAAGGAACGCCAAATCGAGCTGGTCGCCCTCGTGCCCGGCGACGTCGTCCGGCTGGCCGTGGGCGCTGTCATCCCGGCCGACATCCGGCTGCTGGTTGGCTCGGACCTGCTCTGTGATGAAAGCATCCTGACAGGGGAATCCCTGCCCGTGGACAAAACGCCCGCCCCCATTGTCGCAGAGGCCTCCCTGGGTGACCTGGCGTGTTGCCTGTTCATGGGCACCGTCGTGGCGGCCGGCAACTGCACCGGCGTCGTGGTCGCCACCGGCGGCCGGGCCGAGTTTGGCCGGATCGCCCTGGGGCTGGGGGAGCGCCAGCCCCAAACCGAATTCCAGGTGGGCCTGAAACGGTTTTCCTACCTGCTGCTGCAGGTGGCGCTCGCCCTCACCACGCTGATCTTCCTGGCCAACCTGCTGCTGGGCCGCCCGCCGCTTGACTCGCTGCTGTTTTCCCTCGCCATCGCCGTCGGCGTCACCCCGCAGCTGCTGCCCGCCGTCGTCAGCACCGCCCTGGCCGCCGGTACCCGGGCCCTGGCGAAGCGGGCGGTGCTCGTGAAGCGGCTGGTCTGTATTGAAGACCTCGGCGACATGGATGTGCTGGTCACGGACAAGACCGGCACCCTGACCGAGGGCCGCATCAGTTTCACGGCCGCCCTGCCCGCCCGCCCGGACATCTCCGCGGCCCGGCTGTTTGCCCTGGGCCTGGCCGCCACCGAGGCCGACTACTCGCACGGCACCGTCTCCACGCTTGGCCAGAACCCCCTGGACGCCGCCCTGTGGGAAGCGCCGGCCGCCGGCGACTTTGAACCGGCCGGCCACCGGCGCCTGGATATCATCCCCTTCGACCACCGGCGCCGCCGCACCAGTGCCCTCGTGGCCGATGCGGCCGGCAACCGCCAAATCGTCACGAAGGGCTCGCCCGAGGACGTCATGCCGCTGTGCGACGGGGTCCCCGGGGAGGCACAGGCCCTGCTGGATGAACAGTACGACGCCGGTGCCCGCGTCGTCGCCGTCGCCTCACGCCCCGCCGCGGGGATGGACACGATCTCCCCTATCGACGAGCGCGGGTTGGCGCTCGCCGGCTTCCTGGTCTTCCTGGACAGGCCCAAGTCCAATGCCAAGGACTCCCTGGTCGAGCTGTCGAAGCTGGGCATCACCGTCAAGATCGCCACAGGGGACAACGCCCGGGTAGCGGAAAAGGTGTGCATGGACCTGGGGCTGGAATCCCGCAAAACCCTGACCGGCGTGCAGGTGGACGCGCTCTCGGACACCGAACTGGCCGAGGTGCTGCCGGAGGTGGGCATCTTTGCCCGCGTATCACCGGAACAAAAGTCCCGTGTCATCAGCCTCCTGCGCCGGGAGGGCCGGGCCGTCGCCTTCCTGGGTGACGGCGTCAACGACGCCCTGGCCCTGCACCACGCCGACGTCGGCATCTCGGTGGACAGCGCTACCGACGTCGCCAAGGATGCGGCGGACATTGTCCTGATGGACAAGGACCTCGGCGTCCTGGCCGAAGGGGTGCGGGAAGGCAGGCGCATCTTTGCCAACACCATCAAATACGTCCTCATGGGGACCTCCAGCAACTTTGGCAATATGTTCAGCGCCGCCGCAGCGTCGGTGGTGTTGAGCTTCCTGCCCATGCTCCCGGGGCAGATCCTGCTGAACAACCTGCTTTATGACACCGGCCAGCTGGCCATCCCCGGCGACCGTGTGGACCAGGAGCAGCTGATCGCCCCGTCCCACTGGGACATTGCCTTCATCCGGCGCTTCATGCTCGTCTTCGGCCCCGCCAGTTCCCTGTTCGACTTTGCCACCTTTGCCCTGATGCTGTTCGTCTTCAAGGCGGCCCCCGGGGAATTCCGGGCCGGCTGGTTCATCGAGTCCATCGCCACGCAGACGCTGATCATCTTTGCCATCAGGACCCGCCGGGTGCCGTTCTTGCGCAGCCGCCCCTCCGGCGGGCTGCTGGGTGCCTCCCTCGGCGTGGTGGCCGCGGGTGTGCTGCTGCCGCTCTCACCCCTGGCCGGGGTGCTGGGCTTTGACCCGCTGCCCGTTCCGTTTTTCCTGGCCCTGCTGGCCATGACCGTGGTGTATTTGGTCCTGGCGGAGGGCATCAAGAAATGGTTCTTTTCCCGCACCGCGCAACTTCCGCCGATGGTCCGCCGGCGCGACCACGCGCACCATGTTCATCGCCGCGCAGCCCGGTTCAGCGTTCCCCATTCGGTCCTCTCCCGCTGATTGCGCCGGCAGGGCAGGGATGGGCCGTTATACTCTATCGGCGTGTGCCCGCGGCGGGTGTACTTGGGGTGGAGCCGGGTACCGCCCCCGTGCAGCCACCGGCCCGCCGCGCGCAGAACAGTGCGCAGAACAACGCGCAGAACAGGAGGGCACATGCCAAGCACCATCATCGTGGGCGTCGACGGGTCGGCAGCGTCCAGGACGGCCCTGGACTGGGCGGCCCGCCGTGCCCAACGGTTTGGCAGTGAACTGCAAATGGTTCACAGCGTGCCCGATGACTGGGCGTCCACCGCGGATCCGCTGACCCCGGCAGCGATCAAGACGGTGGCCCATGCGTTGGAAGGGGAACGGGACAGAATCGCGGCACTGATTCCCCCCTCCACCATTCACATCGTTATCACACGGGGCGAACCGGCCGTCGTGCTCGGGGAGCTCTCCGAAGGCGCCGCCATGGTGGTGGTGGGCGTCGACAAGCCCGCCGACGCGCACGGCGAAGGCTTCGGTGCCGTCGACCTGCAGGTCGTGGCCCGCAGCGCATGCACGGTTGCGATCATTCCCGGCGCCACGGGCCCGGGCGTGGGTGTGGTTGTGGGGGTGGATGGCTCCCGGGCATCGCGGCGGGCCCTGCGGGTGGCCGCCGGGGAGGCGGAAACGTCCCGGCAGGCGCTGACGATTGTTCACGCCGCCGTCCCCGCCGGACGGGGGTGGAGGTTTCCGCAGGGCGAGTCACTGCCGGATGGGGTGGTGACGGAGGGGGAGGAGATTCTTGCTTCCGCTGTTGCGGCCGTTGCGGCCCGGCACCCCCGCCTGGAGGTCCACCGGGTACTCGACACCCGGCACGGTCCCGCCGAGGCCCTGGCCAACGCGGCGGCAGGGGCCGGGCTGCTCGTGGTCGGTGGCCAGGGCCGCGGGAGCGTGAAGCGGATGCGGGTCGGCTCCGTCGGATCGGTGCTACTTTCCCGGATTGCCTGCCCCACCTTCGTGACCACGGGACCGGAAAAACCCTATCAGCGCAGTTCCTGAACAGGCTGCGGCGTTGCGTCCTCAAGTCAGGGCCTTTTGGCCGTGTTCGGCCTCCCCGAACTCTCCTAGTGTGGCAGCTACCAGGTAAGTCTGGACATTGATTGGAGGCTTGGCCGTGCAAGAAAAGCCCCAGTCCGTCCGCCGTCCCCACCGGGCACCCTGGAACTTTCTCCGCGGAGCACTGGTCATTCTCCTGTTCTTTGGGGCGCTGTCAGCTTTTGCCGGTGCGGTCATGGCCATCGCCTTCAACGGCGCTGGCATGCCGTTGGCCTCCTTGGAGGGCAGCCCCTTTCATTCCTTCCTGGGACCGGGCCTCATTCTGGGCGTTGTCGTTGGCGGAACACAACTCACTGCGGCGCTCTCGATAGCCGGTCATCGACGATGGGCCCTGCCGGCCGCCGCCGCCGCGGGATTTGGACTGCTCATTTGGATCTTCGTGGAATTGGCCATCATTCGCTCCTACTCGTTCCTGCAGGCGCTCTACTTTGGGCTGGGGGTGGGGGAACTGATTTTTGTACTGCTCGTGCTGGGAATCATCCCTGGCACAAGTTCGGTGTCACGGCCACCCAAGGTTTTTGACCATCCGTGAAGGGGCCCGAAGCCGGCAGCCTGCAACCCCAATGATTTGCGCCATGGGCTTGCCTGGGCAGCCCTGTGCGAGCCGCAGGACGAATGCGGCTAGGAAGCTGTCACCGGCACCGACAGCTTTGACCACTGACCGGGCACGACATCACTGGTGGTATGCGTCGCTGCGGTGGGACTCGCTGCCGCACCCTTCCGACGGAAGGAAATCTGATGTGGTGCCGGGTCCGTCCGCGGCATGGAAGCCGGCAGTAACGGGCATGGGGGACTGACGGCGGCCACATCGTCCCGGGCGCGCCGGTGCCCTCAAGAGCCGTCTGGTGCGACGTCGTCGTTCATCCGGAGCACCGCCGCCCCGGTGACGCGGTCTGCAGCCAGGTCTGCGAGGGCATCGTCAGCGGCAGAGAAGGCATAGGTCATGGTCGTGGGGAACAAGGACATTTGTGCGGCCAGGGCCAAGAACTCCTGACCATCTGTCCGGGTGTTGGCAGTGACACTGCGCAGCTGGCGTTCTTGGAAGAGCTCCGTTTCGTAGTGCAGGGACGGGATGTCGGAGATATGGATCCCGGCCACGGCAAGGGTGCCCCCGCGGTCCAAGGCCCGCAACGCGACCGGGACCAGATTCCCTGCAGGGGCAAACAGGATGGCCGAATCCAGGGGTTCGGGCGGGACGTCGTCCGGTCCTGCGACGAACACGGCTCCCAGCTTCCGGGCGAGCGAGCGGGCCTCCGGCGAGCGCGTCATGACGTAGACCGAGGCGCCTTGGTGGCGTGCCATTTGTGCCGTGAGATGGGCCGATCCGCCGAAGCCATAGATGCCGAGGCGGCCGCCGGCTGGCAGGGCGGCCCGCTTCAGGGCCCGGTAGCCGATGATGCCGGAGCACAGCAGCGGCGCGGCCTGTTCGTCTGTGAAGATGTCTGGAATTCTGTAGCCGAAGGCCTCGGAAACGGTGATGAGCTCGGCATAGCCGCCGTCGCGGTCCCAACCGGTAAAAGTGGGTGTCAGGCACAGGTTCTCTTCGCCACGCAGGCAGAATCGACAAAGTCCGCAGGTTTTCCCGAGCCACGGGACGCCCACGCGGTCGCCCCGTTCGAACACGGTGCAGCCAGGGCCGGCTTCACGGACGATTCCCACCACTTCATGGCCCGGAATGACGCCAGGATGCCGCGGCGCGAGGTCGCCTTCGGCCAAGTGAAGGTCGGTGCGGCAGACGCCGCAGGCTCGAACGCTGAGCAGCAATTCCCCAGGGCCCGGCTTCGGGTCCGGCCGGCTGCCCCAGATCAGGGGCCGCGAAGCCATGGGCCCCGGCTCACCCACCCACCAAGCGTGCATGACCCACTCCTTTCCTCTTCCGAGCCTGACGGTGTACGCCTCGCAGGACTAGGGCATAAGGCCCCTTTCCCGCATCCACGAACGAGACGGGGCACTGGCGGAATAGGGCCCGGGAGACTGCCGATGCCGTCTGCGCCGGTAGGTGGGGCCCGTGGTGGCGGTTCGGGACCTAGTCCTCTGTCCAGGGAGAGTGCCCAGTCGTAATGTCTATCAAGGAGGTCTGATCATGATGTATGGATGGGACGGGAACGGGTGGGGGGCCGGGGCGTGGTTGGTCATGGCCGCACTGATGCTCATTTTCTGGGGCGGGGTGGCCACTGTGGTGGTGCTGCTCGTCAAGCGGGACCGCCCGAGTCAGCGTTCGGATACGTTGCGACCCCCGTACTACGATGCCGAGCGAATCCTCACTGAACGCTTTGCCCGCGGGGAAATCGACGAGCAGGAATTCACCGCCCGGAGAACAGCGCTCAGGCGCCACGATTGAGGGTCCGCACTGCCGGAGGCGGCCACTTCCGGAGCAGTCGCCGACGATGGATTGGTGCCGCGGCCCCCGCCCCGGTCGCTAGATGATCCCGCTCGCTCCGAGCGCGCTGCCAATCCCGTAGGTCGCCGCAAGGGCCAGGCCCCCGCCGATGACAAGCCGCGTGGCCGAGATGGTCTTGGAGCTGCCCCCGATACCGGCGCTTAGCGTTCCGGTCAGTGCCAAGGCGAGAAGAACCGCGAGGAAGGTCACCGGAATTCTCAGCGCGGCCGGCGGTAGCAGGATGGCCAGCAGGGGCAGCACCGCACCGACGGCGAATGCCGCCGCCGACGCGTATGCGGCCTGCCAGGGGCTGGCTTGATCGTCCTCGCTGATGTTCAATTCGGTGGAGAGGTGCGCCGCCAAGGCATCGTGTGCTGTCAGTTCGACGGCCACCCGCTCCGCAGTTGCCGCACTGAGGCCCTTCTTCAAATAGAGCCCCGTGAGTTCGGCCAGCTCTGCCTCAGGGTCTTCCGCCAACTCGCGCCGCTCGGTTTCAATCAGTGCACGCTGGCTGTCGCGTTGGCTGCTGACGGACACATATTCCCCCAAAGCCATGGATACGGCGCCGCCCACAACGGCGGCGATGCCGGCCACGAGGATGGGGGCTGACTTATTGGTCACTCCTGCCACCCCGACGACGGTGGCGGCGACGGAGACTATGCCGTCGTTGGCGCCCAGCACCCCCGCCCGGAGCCAGTTCAGGCGTCCGGCGATGTTGAAGGTGTGGGGTTCGTTTCCGTGCCCGCCCGCCCTCCCGGCGGCGCTCGTGTTCGGCTCAACGTTGGCCATAGTAGTCCCGCCAGATCAATCGGTGGAGGGGTACGTGCCGGGGCAGTGAGCGCAGTCCGGGGATGAGCGGGAGCAGGGTCAGCAGGAGCGAGAGCACCAGCATGGTGGCGACGACGAGTATGTCGGCGTTGGGTGAGGACTTGAAGGGTTCAATCTGGTAGAAGAGGGAGAACAGCCAGAGCCAGGACTGGCCCGGGGTGTCGCCGGTCTCGTTCATCACGCCCCATTGGTCTCCGGTGAGGTGGGCGGCGGTGGCGAGGTCGGAGAAGTAGCTGCCGTCGCCCAGGAAGAGGATGGCGGGGGTGGTGTCCAGATTGTAGAATCCACTCCCGTCTTGCAGCACCCCGTCCAAGTTGCCGCGGCTCGCCATGGCGAGCAGGGCGGCGGTCAACGCCGGAACGGGGCCGTAGTTCCCTGCCCGGACTTGCGCGGGGTCGTTGTCCGGCGCCGTGGAGAGCGCGGCGGCGTAGGCGGTGGCCCAGTCCGTGCGCTGTTGGTCCGTGGCCGCGGCCCATGCAGTGAGGGATGCGGGCGGGGAGGGCAGGGTCTTGAGGGGATTGATGACGAAGTCATTGGCGGTGTCGATCGGCAGGCGCACGCCGGAAAGGCTTTGGAGGTCGATGAAGCCGAGCTTCTGTGAGGCATCGGGTGTCGCGTTGTAGGGGGGACCGTAACCGGCCGTCTCACTGGTGCCGCCCAGCTCGGCGGTGGCCGTGGCAATGAAGTCCGCAGGCGCCGCCGTCGCCCATGATTCCAGCGTCAGGGCGGGCTCGTCCGGGGAGCCGAACAGTGCGGACAGGCCGAGGACGAGCAGGCCAACGACGACGAGCCCGACCGTGAGCTCCTTGAACAGGTCATAGTCGCGGACACTCCCTGGCCATGGCCTGCTGGCGATGTTCTGGCCTTTCCGCCACGACATGGATGGTGGGGCGGCGCTCATGACTGTTTCGCCTCCGGTTCGGGGGAGTCGGCGCTGGAATCGGGAAGCTGTGCATCGGTGCGGGCCGCTTCGATGGGGGGAACGACGCCGTGGACTCGCACCAGTACGACGTGCAGTGTTGCGACGGCGCCGATGGCCAGGGGCAGCAGCGTGATGTGCCACATGAAGATCTGGCCCAGATTGGCGACGTTGAACCAGGCCCCGACGCCGACCGCGTTCAGGGCGTCCTTGGCCTCGAAGGCAATCCATTGGGAGTCAAAGTTTGTCTGCAGCAGGTAGCCGGTGAATGCGGTCACGATCGAGACGAGGAATGCCAGCATGCCCGTAATCCAGGTCAGCAGGCGCCCTCCGCGCCAGGCGGCCATCCAGAATTTGAGCCACAGGTGGACGACCATGAACATGAAGAAGAGTTCGACGCTCCACAGGTGGGCGCTGTTGACAAAATGGCCGAGCGAGGACAGGTGGTACCACTGGGGTCCGTTGAGGCCCAACACCACCCCGGAGACGATGACAATGACCAAACCGGCCACGGCGCCCATGCCAAAGACGTAGGCCCAGGAGGCCACGTAGCTGGGCTGGTCCTGCGGCAGGAGCTTCTCGGGCGGCAGGTAATTCAGCAGCCAGCGGCGTGATTTGCCCGTCCAGGTGTAGGCGCCTCCTTCACGGAGCTCCGCTTCCGGGCCAGGCCCGCTGTGCCGGTTCATTTTCGGCTCCGCCCGCCGGGAAAGGGCAGCACCAAGGCGAGGATGAACAGGACGAGCATGGCGAGGATTACGGCAAGGTTGCCCGACTGGATCATCACCGCGCCCCAGCCAAAATATGTTCCCGGCGCGACCGGCCCGGCGGCCGCGACCACCCCGTCAATCATCGTCGGTCCCCCTCCGCGGCGGCGTGGACAACCAGGACGGGGCACTCGGCATGGGCCGCGACGGCCGAGCTGACGGATCCCATCAGCAATCCCTTGAACCCGCCAAAGCCGCGCCGGCCGACGACGACCATCATGGCCTTCCTGCTCGCCTCGAGCAGGCTTGCCCGGATCGGTCCCTGAATCACGAGCGTGGAGAGGTGCTCGGGCCAGTCCAAGCCAAACGCGCTCTCGAGGGCCCCATCCAAGATCTTCCGCGCACTGCCTTCTAGATCGAGGGTCACCTGCGCGTAGGGCGTCTCATACATGCTTGGATAGTTCCAACACGTCAACGCCTCCACCCGGGCCCCCAACGCGGTCGCCAACCGTTCGCCCTGGCGCAGGGCCTCCACGGAAGCGGCGGATCCATCGACCCCGACGATCACCACGGGTGGTTGCATTCCGGTGCGACTCTCGCTCATGTCGGTCATTTCCTTTGCTGTTTGTCGGCTGCTGGTTCCAGCGTCCCACCGCGGCGGCTCGGGCGTTAGAGACCTTGTACCCTGTGCCTCGCGGCAGGTGCTGGCACGGGCCGTCGTTGACGCGTTTGGGGGTGACCCGCCCGTGGGACGAAGGGACTGACTCGAGCCGGTCGACCGGCCGACCTCCGAGGCACCCGGGCGCCGGTGCAGCGGATACGCTCATCAGCGCAGTTCCTGAACCGGCTGCGGCGTTGCGTGCTGGGACTTCGCCGAGCCGGTGCCGGCGTCGCGCTCCCTAAACTTAAGCGCGCGCAATGCATTGAGGATGGTGGCAAGGTCGACCAGTTCCTGGCTGAGCGCGCCGGCCACCGCCGGGATCAGCCCGATGGCGGCCAGGACCATCAACGCCACGCTCAACACGATCCCGATCCAGATGCTTTGCACCGCGATGCGGATGGTGTCCTTGCCGATGCGCACGGCCGTGGCGGCCTTGGAGAGGTCATCGACCAGGATGACGACGTCGGCGGACTCGCTGGCGGCCGTTGACCCCCTGGCTCCCATGGCCACCCCGACATCCGCCGCCGCCAGCACGGGCGCATCGTTGATGCCGTCTCCGACCATCATGACCGGCCGCAGGGACAGGTTGGCGACAATGGAGACCTTCTCCGCGGGCCGGCATCCGGCCCACACTTGGGAAATTCCGGCCAGGCGGGCGATGTGCCCTGCCGTGGCCGCGGCATCGCCGGTGACCATCACGGCGTGGTTCATGCCCAGCGCGGCCAGCGCGGCCAGGGTCGGCACGGCGTTTTCCCGCAGCGGATCCCGCATGATGAGTGTGCCGGCGCGGGCGCCGTCAATCCCGACATAGATGGCCAGCTGGCCGCCGGAAAGCACCTCCTCGTCGATGGGGCCGGCGGCTTGTGCCACAAACGCCCGCTTTCCGACGACGACGTGGTGCCCGTCGACCAGTGCGGCGACGCCGTTGGTGGCGTGTTCGACCGCGTCGGTGGGGTTGGATAATTCCAGCCCCCGGCTTTGCGCCGAGGCGACCACCGACGACGCAAGAACGTGGGAAGAGTGGAGTTCGGCCGATGCCGCCAGGGCCAGCAGCTCCTTCTCGGAAAAGGTCGGGGGAGGCCCACCCGCCAGCCTGACCTCCTCGAGCGTGGGATGTCCCTGCGTCAAGGTGCCGGTCTTGTCAAAGACGGCCGTCCTGATGCGGGCCAGCTGTTCCAGCGTCCCGCCGTTCTTGACGATGATCCCGTTCCTGGCCGCCCTGCTCATGCCGCCCAGAAACGCCACGGGGGCGGCTATGAGCAGTGGACATGGGGTGGCCACGACCAGGACCTCCGCAAACCGGAGTGCCTCCCCGCTCAGCAGCCAGGCCGCGCCGCCGAGCACCAGGGCAAGGACCGTGAAGGGCGCCGCGTAGCGGTCTGCCAGACGGACCACGGGGGCGCGGCTGGAGGCGGCCTCGCGAACCAGGGCCACGACGCGGCTGTATTGCGAGTCCGCCATGGTCGCAGTGGCGGCCAGCCGCACGGCGGCCGCCCCATTGACCGAGCCGCTGAGCACGTCATCACCGTGGACCATCTCCACCGGCAGGCTTTCGCCGGTGATGGCGGACTCATCGAAGGATCCCTCCGGGGACAACAGCTGCCCGTCGACCGGGACCACCTCCGCCGGACGCAGCACCAGGACGTCCCCGACCACGATTTCCGTTGCGGCAATGTCCTCAAGCGCCCCTCCCGGTGCCTCGCGGTGCGCTGTTTGGGGGACCCTGTCCAAAAGTGCCCCAAGTTCCGCCTTCGCCCTGCCCGAGGCATAGTCTTCCAGCGCCGATCCGCCGTAGAGCATCAGGACGACGATGAGGGCCGCGAGGTATTCGCCCACCACGATCGTGCTGACAATGGCGGTGACGGCGAGAATGTCCACGCCCCACCGTCCCTGGACCATGTCGCGGATCATGCCCGCCCCCCGCTGCACGGCGGCGGCCGCGGCAAACGTGCTGGCGACGATTTGAGCGCTGACACCCTGGCCCAGCAGAGACAGCAACACCACCAGCAATCCGACGACCAAGGTGGCCGCGATCATGAGGCGGGGACGGATGCCGTTCACCTCATCGGCGTTTCCGGGACGTGGCCGGGCCGGCGGCGGGGGACCGTGCGCCTAGTCCGCGTCATTGACCACGACCACCGGGCAGTGGGCGTGGGCGACGCAGGCGGAGGAGACGGAACCGATCCGCAGGCCGAGGAAGCCGCCCCGGCCGCGCCGGCCCAAGACCAGCATGCGGGCGGTGGCGCTTGCCTCGATGAGGATCTGGGCGGGATGGCCATACCTGATGCTCACGGTCAGCCCTTGGGGCCGTTCCTGGCCGAAGGCGCGTTCGATCGCGTCCTCCACCAGGCGGGTCGCTTCGCTCTCAAGCAGGCCCGCTTCCGGAAACCCGCCGACGGGGATTTGCGCGGCAAAGTAGATGTCCGAGCGGTTCCAACAGCTGATGACCTCTAGGCGAAGATTTAGGGCCGACGCGATCGTGGCAGCGGTTTGCAGTGTGAGCGGGGAGTAGTCCGAGCCGTCAATGCCGACGACAATGCGCTCCGAGCCTTCCGGTGAGGCGTTCATGGCTTTCCTAGGGGAGAATTTTCAGGGACGTGTCCCAGTTGAAGTTGTCGTGGGCGGGGTTGACCTGCAGGCCCATGACCAGGAGCATCATGGCCTCCAGTTCACGGGCCCTGCGCAGGGGCCCAACGTCGATCGGACGCAGCCCGGAGGCGGCCACGACGGCGCTGACCTTGGCCTTGGCCTGTTCAGAGTCCCCGGCGATGAAGACGTCCAGGGGCAACCCGGCCACGGTCCCGGCCTCCAGGGGCTTGGCCAGGCAGGTGTTGAAGGCCTTGACGACGTGGGCGTCCCGGCTGGCGTGCCCGGCGATCTCTTCGACCGCGGAGGTCCCGGCCGGGACCAGCAGGCGGTCGAAGGTGGCCAGGTCCACGGGATTGCTGATGTCCACGATGACTTTTCCGGCCAGCGCCTCGCCATAGACCAGGACGGTGTTCTTGCCTTCTTCGAAGGGCACGGCCAAAAAGACTATGCCGCCGTCGACGGCTGCCCCCTCGCCGCCGCCTTGTGCGCCGGCACCGAGGAATTCCACCAGTTCCCTGGTCTTTTCCCCGTTGCGGCCGAGGATTTGCACGGAGTGCCTGCCCTGGAGCATGCGTACGGCGATGGCCCGGGCCATGTGCCCGTTGCCGATGATGGTGACTTCTTCCATGATGGTGCCTTTCAGGAGCGTGCGGGGGTGCGCGTGATGATGACCTTCAGTGCTTTTGTTTCGGCAGCCCGGGCAAAGGTGTCGTAGGCGTCAGGCACCTGCTCGAACGTGAAGGTGTGGGTGGCGAACTTGGCGGCCGGGATCTTGTGCCGGGCCACGAGCTTGAGCAGCATCGGGGTGGTGTTGGTGTTGACCAGCCCCATGCTGATGCTGATGTTCCGGATCCACAGCTCCTGCAGGGCCAGCTCGACGCTGGTCCCATGCACGCCGACGTTGGCAATGCGCCCGCCGGCCCGGGCGAGGCCGACGGCCATGGTGAAGGTTTCCGGCAGGCCCACCGCTTCGATGGCCACGTCGACTCCTTCACCATCGGTGCGGGCCATGACCTGGCTGTGCCAGTCTGACTCTGTGGAGTTCACCGCATCGGTCGCCCCGAATTCCATGGCCTGCCGGAGCCTGTTGGCATCGCGGTCAATGGCCACGACGGTACCGGCGCCGCAGAGCCCCGCGGTGGCGATCGCAGCCAGTCCCACCGGTCCGGCGCCGATCACGGCCACCACATCCCCGGGCTTGACCCCGCCGGCGAGGACGCCGATCTCAAAGCCGGTGGGCAGGATGTCCGAGAGCATGACCGCTTCGACGTCGCTGACGCCGTCGGGCAGTTTGTACAGCGAGTTGTCCGCATACGGCACGCGCACGTACTCGGCCTGGGTGCCATCGATGAGGTGGCCCAGCACCCAGCCGATGCCGGACTGTCCCTCCTCGCCAAGGCAATGCGAGTACAGGCCCGCACGACAGTTGGGGCAGTGGCCGCAGGACTTGATGCAGGAGATCAGCACGCGGTCGCCCACCGCCACGTCGTGAACCCCCTGGCCGGTCTCCGCCACCGTGCCCACGCCCTCGTGGCCCAATATTCTTCCCGGCTGCACCGTGGGGACGTCGCCCTTGAGGATATGCAGGTCCGTCCCGCAGATCGTGGTCGTATCGACCCGCACGATCGCGTCGCCTGGGTGGAGAATCCCGGGCTTGGGGGCCTCGGCCCACGACTTCTCGCCGGGGCCGCGGTAAATCAGGGCTTTCACGATGCATCCTTCAGATGGGGATGGGGATGGGGTCTTGGGTCCATGCGGTGCGGGCTACTCGGGGGATGCCTTGGGCGCATTGGCCTGGGCCGTCCACCACTCCGCCGGTGGGGTCACCCGGAACCTGCGCCCGGTGACTTCCGTGGGGGAGATGCGCACAAAGGTGTCCTTGTGGCCGGACTGCCAGGGGAAGAGCCGGAGGGAAAAACTGTCCAGCAAATCCTCCGTCGATGACAGGGTTTCGCTGGAACCCTTGACCACCACACTCCAGGCAATGCCGGTGTCCGCATCTACCCCGTCGGCCTCCATGGCGACGGGGTGGTCGCCGTGCACTGCCGCAAGTTTGGTGCCGGTCCCGGTGCGAAACACCACCGTGCCGTGATCGACGGTGTAGTTGATGGGGAAGATGTCCGGGTGGTCGGTGACCCAGACTGCCAGCCTGCCGACGGATACGCCACGCAGCAGGGCCCAGCACTCGTGGATCGGCAGGTTCTGCGTTTCTGTGGGTGTTGGTTTATTCGTCATGGGCCGAGCATAGGATCGCGGGGCCGGTGCCGGTAGGGGACAAAGGCCTGCCCTGACCGCGTCGCCTCCGCCCCGGCCATGCCGGGACGTGGTGGCATTGTCCCTGCGGGCGTAGTCTGGGCCCCAGGGGACGGGCTACCTCACGTGATGGCCCGCACGTTTTAGCCGCGGGTATTCAATGGAGGCAACGAATGGACCAGTCGGGCCCGGATGAGGGTTGCCCAAGCCCACAGGTACCGGATCCGCGTCCCCACTTGCCCGACGAACGGTTCCAGGGGTTGCTCTCTGCGGTCATTTCCATGGCCGAGGAGCTCAGCCTGGAAGCAGTGCTGCGGCGCATCGTGCAGTCCGCCTGCCGGCTGCTGGACGCCCGGTACGGGGCATTGGGTGTGATCGGGGAGGGCAAGGGCCTGAGCCACTTCATCACCGAGGGCATCGACGGCGACCTTGCCAAGCTCATCGGGCCGTTGCCCACCGGTCACGGCGTCCTGGGGCTGCTCATTCGTGAGCCGCGACCCATCCGCCTGACGAATCTCCATGACCACCCCGCCTCCTACGGATTCCCGAAGCACCATCCGCCGATGCGGACCTTCCTGGGCGTGCCCATCCGGATCCGCGACGCGGTGTTTGGGAACCTGTACCTGACGGAGAAGAAGGACGGCAGGCTGTTCACGGCCGAGGATGAGGAACTGGCCGTGGCCCTTGCCGGTGCTGCCGGATTTGCCATCGAGAACGCGAAGCTCTTCGACGAGGCGCAATTGCGCACCCACTGGCTGGAAGCCGGCAGAAAAGTTGCGGTCCTCATGATGGGGGCCGTGGGGGAGGGTATTGTGCCCGGCCCCGAGTTTGTGGTCAAAACCGCCCTCGAAGCCTCCGATTCCGTCCTGGCCCTGATCACCAGCCCACCGAACGAGGCAGGACAGGTTGAAGTCCTCGCATGTGCCGGTGAGGCGTTGCCGGAATGGGTCGGGCGGCTGCTGGACCTGGACCCCGTGGCCGTGCGAGGCGTCCTGGCCTCGGGCAAGCCGACTACCATGGAGAAGGCATCGGACTTGCTGGGGCCGGCATTCGGGGGACGGACCGGTCCGGCGCTGCTGGCGCGTCTGGGCACCAAGGGCGCCGAACACGGGCTGTTGATCCTGGTGCGCGGGAACGGCCACGCATTGTTTACATACCTCGTTGTCGAGATGGTCGCCGTCTACTGTACCCAGTCGGCCCTGGCGCTGGAGCTGGCCAAGGCCCACCGAATCCGTGAACAGCTGATGTTGTACACGGACCGGGACCGCATTGCCCAGGACCTCCACGACGTCGTGATCCAGCGCCTGTTTGCCGCCGGTCTCAATGTCCAAAGCCTGGGCCGTTTCACCACCGATCCGCTGGGCGTTGCGCGCATTCGAGCCATCACGGACGAGCTTGACGCGACCATCAAGGAATTGCGGGACACCATCTATGCCCTGCGGACTTCCACGGGTGAAACGGACCTGCTCAGCAGCCGCATCCTGAATACGGTACGCAAAGTATCCAGGTCCTTGCCGTTTGCGCCCCGGATCGTCCTTTCCGGCCCCCTCGACTCCCACGTGCCGCCGGATCTGGCCAATCAACTGCTTGCCGTGGTCTCCGAGGGCGTCAGCAATGCCGCCAGGCACTCACAAGCGGCCGAAATCGACGTCGCCGTCACCGCCGGTGGCGGGTCCCTCAGCGTCACTGTCAGCGACGACGGCCGCGGGATCGGAAGTCCCGAAAGCCGGAGCGGACTGGCCAACATGGAAGCCCGGGCCCGGATCCTTGACGGCGTCTTTGAGGCGGAGAGTCTCGCGGGGGGCGGCACGAGGTTCCATTGGTCGGTCCCGCTGAACCATGATGGGGCCGCCCGGTTGCGGTGAACGGTGCCCGGCTACCGGGGAGGAGGCTATTTCCGGGTGATGTAGACCGCCGCCTGGGTCCGTCGTTCAAAGCCCAGCTTGGCCAGCAGCGAGGAGACATAGTTCTTGACGGTCTTTTCGGCAAGAAAGAGCTCCTGGCCGATTTGCCGGTTGGTCATGCCCTGGCCGATGAGTTCCAGGACACGGCGCTCCTGGGCCGTGAGGGCGGCCACACGGGGGTCCATGGGAGCGGGAACGCTTAAGCCTGCGATGATCCTTTTCTTCAGGGCCGAGTCGAAGAGCGATTTGCCGCCGGCCGTGAGCTTGATGGCCGTGAGCAGGTCGGTGCCGCCAAGTTCCTTCAGGACATAGCCGGCCGCTCCGGCCAGCACGGCCCCGCGGAGAGCTTGTTCGTCGTCGTAGCTCGTTAGGATCAGGCACTTGAGGGCCGGATCCACGGATCGGACGTCCCGGCACACTTCAATGCCCGTCCCGTCAGGCAGCCGGGCGTCCAGCACTGACACATCGGGATGCAGGGCCGGGATCAGGCGGGTGGCCTCCGTCGCGGAGCCGGAGGAGCCCACCACGGTGAAGCCATGCCCCTCCAACAGTTCCTTCAGTCCCAGCCTGACCAGTTCGTGGTCATCGAGGATGAAAACCCGAATGGCCCGCGGGCCGTCCGGGGCGGGGGCGGGGGCCTGTGATCTCGCGTCCATCGAGTCCAACACATCCTTAACTGACGCCAGGGGCGAACGCGGCGAAGCTTGCTTCGGATGCCATGCACGCCGCCTCGCCCGTCTGGAAAGGCCATTCTCCAACACGCCGGCGCCGCCGGGCAAGCATGGCGGGCTACCGCTCCGGCGTCTGGCGGGAATCGTCATGCTTCGGCGTCCTCCGGCGATGCCGCCGGAACCAGGTGAAGGGAAGTGACGTGGCATAGGCGCCCGCAGTCGTGACCGCAAAGGCCACAACGCCCAAGGGGATGGACCTGAGCGCCAGGGCATAGGCCATCAGGGCGATGCCCAGTCCGATCGTGGCCGCGGCCAGGATGCTGCGGTGGACCGGGAGGCGGAGGCGTTCCGCACGGCCTAGCGCCCTCGCAAGTCGGGGATCGTCCGCGCTCAAGTCGTCTTCGAGTTCTTGGAGGATGCGTGCTTCGTGCTCCGAGAGTTCCATGATGCTTCCCCGACTCCCTTTCGTGGGCCCTGTTTCTTGTGCCCTGTTTCTTGAGCCCTGTTGCGGTTGGATGGGTTCATGGCCCCGCCCCATGGTGGGACGATCCCATGATCGCCCCGAATCAGCCAGGATGCCACGGTCCAAAGGCCCCAATCCGAGGACTGTTCCGGCACGGCCGCGACGGGGTGTTTCCCCGAATTGACCTTGGACCCTATGCAGCGCAGGGGAGTGGTTGGATGATCAGAGCATGAACAGTGATGAGGAGCCCGGCGTCGTTTTGTCCCGGGACGAGGCGTGGGAGTTGCTGGCGGATCGCCGATTTGGCCGGTTGGCCGTGAGTGTCGCACATCAACCCGATGTGTTTCCGATCAACTTTGTCACCTCGGGGGGCAAGATCTGGATCCGGACCAATCCGGGGACCAAGCTGGCGGAATTGACGATCAACGCCCTGGTCGCCGTGGAAGTCGACGACGTCGACTCCGCCGCGGCGTGGAGTGTGGTGGTCAAGGGCACGGCCCGGGTGCTGGAGTCCCAGACCGAGATTGATGCCGCCGACCTTCTCCCGTTGGCGCCCTGGATCCCGACGCGCAAGTGGACCTATGTCGAGATCACCCCGGCGTCGGTGAGCGGGCGGCGATTTGTGCTGGGTGCGGAGCCGGAACGTTACTGAGCGGGGAGCGGGAATTGGCTCAGCTATTTGTTGACTAATTCCCGCACTCTAGTATTGAGTGCCACCCGACTCTAGGGTGGGGCCATGACTGCTGAAACTTTTGCTTCCGGGATGGACGGGCCGGCGTCGGATGCGATGTTAAAGCTCGGGCGTTTCTTCACGAAATGGGATGAGACCGCCGACTCCCGGGCCGTTTTCCGCAAGGGAGGCCGCGCAGGCGACATCTTTTACCGCGACCGGTGGAGCCATGACAAGGTGGTCCGCTCCACGCACGGGGTCAACTGCACGGGGTCCTGTTCCTGGAAGGTGTACGTCAAGGACGGCATCATCACCTGGGAGTCCCAGCAGACCGACTACCCCTCGGTCGGCCCGAACAGCCCCGAATATGAGCCCCGCGGTTGTCCCCGCGGAGCCGCTTTCTCCTGGTACACGTATTCGCCCACCCGCGTGCGCTTCCCGTATGCGCGCGGGGTGCTGCTGGAGATGTACCGTGAGGCCAAGGCCCGGCTAAAGGATCCGGTGCTGGCGTTCCATGAAATCACCACCGATCCACGGAAGCGCAAACGGTACCAGCAGGCCCGCGGCAAGGGCGGCTTGGTGCGCACCTCATGGGCGGAGGCGCTGGAGATCGCCGCCGCGGCTCACGTGAACACCATCAAGACCTACGGCCCCGACCGCTGCTCCGGATTCTCTCCCATCCCGGCCATGTCCATCGTCAGCCACGCCGTCGGGACCCGCTTCATCCAGCTCATCGGCGGGGTCATGACGTCCTTCTACGACTGGTATGCGGACCTCCCCGTCGCCAGCCCGCAGGTGTTCGGCGACCAGACCGACGTCCCGGAGTCCGGCGACTGGTGGGACGCCACCTACCTGATGATGTGGGGCTCCAACGTTCCGGTCACCCGCACCCCGGACGCCCACTGGATGACTGAGGTGCGTTACCGCGGCACGAAGGTCATCGCGATCAGCCCGGACTATGCGGACAACACGAAATTTGCCGACGAATGGCTGCCCGCCGCGGCCGGCACCGACGCGGCCCTCGCCATGGCCATGGGCCATGTGACGCTTAAGGAATTCTTCGTCGATCGCCAGGTGCCCTTCTTCACCGATTACGTGCGCCAGTACACGGACCTGCCGTTCCTTGTCCGTTTGGAGCAGCGTGCCGACGGCACCGTCAGCCCCACAAAATTCCTCACCGCCGCCGATCTTCACGCCCATGCCGCGGAGGAAGACGCGGCGTTCAAGACCATCTTGTTTGACAAGGTCACCGGCCAGGCCATCGTGCCCAACGGATCCCTGGGGTACCGGTACTCAAAGACCGGTGAAGGCAAGTGGAATCTCGATTTGGCGGGCATCGACCCGGCACTGAGCCTGAAGGAAATCTCCACGGACTCCGCCGAAATCCTGCTGCCGTGTTTCGAGGATCCCCAGGGGGCGGGCTCGGTGCTTAAGCGCGGCGTGCCCACGACCGTGGTCGACGGGCACCTGGTCACGACCGTCTTTGACCTCATGCTCGCCCAATACGGGGTGGGACGCGAGGGCCTGCCGGGGGATTGGGCGGCGGACTACGACGACGCGTCCACCCCCTACACGCCGGCCTGGCAGGAGGAGATCACGTCGGTCCCGGCCCAGGCCTGCATCCGCGTCGCCCGCGAATTCGCCCGCAATGCCGAGCAATCCAAGGGCCGGTCGATGATCATCATGGGCGCGGGCATCTGCCAATGGTTCCACGGCGACACGACGTACCGCGCCGTCCTGGCGCTCGTCATGCTGACCGGGTGCATGGGCCGCAACGGCGGCGGCTGGGCACACTACGTGGGCCAGGAAAAGACCCGCCCGCTCACCGGCTGGGTGTCATTGGCGAACGCCCTGGATTGGTCGCGCCCGCCGCGAACGATGATCGGCACCGGCTACTGGTACATGCATACGGACCAGTGGCGGCAGGACGGCTACTCTGCCGACGCTCTGAAGTCCCCGCTGTCCACCGGCAATCTGGACGGGCTCCATACGGCGGACGCACTCGCCCAGTCGGTCCGCCTTGGCTGGATGCCGTTCTACCCCCAATTCGATAGGAACCCCCTGGACCTTGCCGACGAAGCGGCTGCGGCCGTGGCGGCGGGCGAGGCCCCGGATGAAAAGACCTGGGTCGCCCGGTCGCTGAAGAATGGGACGCTCAACCCGGCCATTGAAGACATCGACGCGCCCGCCAACTGGCCGCGCACGCTGGTCCTGTGGCGCTCCAACTTGTTTGGTTCCTCCGCCAAGGGAAACGAATACTTCCTGCGAAACCTCTTGGGCACGCACAACAACGTGATGGGCCAGGACAGCGAAGCGTCGCTGAAACCCGCGGACGTGACCTGGCACGACCAGGCGCCTGAGGGCAAACTGGACTTCCTGATGTCTGCGGACTTTCGCATGACCAGCACCACCTTGCTGTCCGACGTCGTTTTTCCGGCGGCCACCTGGTACGAAAAACACGATCTGTCATCCACTGACATGCACCCGTTCGTGCACGCCTTCACCCCCGCGATTGATCCGCCGTGGGAAACCAAGACCGACTTTGAACTGTTCCACCTGCTGGCCGAGGAATTCTCCCGCCAGGCCGCCACGCACCTGGGCACCCGCAAGGACCTGGTCAGCGTGCCTCTCCTCCACGACACGCCCGGGCAGATCGCCCAGCCCGGCGGCGTGGTCCGGGACTGGCGCCGCGATGACATCCCGGCGGTCCCCGGGCAAAACATGCCGAACTTCACGGTGGTCGAAAGGGATTACACAGCCATTGCGCACAAGCTGGCCGCCGTGGGCCCGCTGGCGGACAAGCTCGGCTTCACGGTCAAGGACGTGCATTACAAACTGGATGCGGCGCTGGATTATTTGGCCAAGGCCAACGGGGTGATGGTGGGCGGGGCCGCCCACGGCCGGCCCGCCATGGACACGGATGCAAAGATGGCCGAGGCCGTCCTGACGTTCTCCGGCACAACCAACGGCCAGCTCGCCGTGAGCGGTTTCCGGGAGCTGGAAAAACGGACCGGGGTGAAACTTGCCGACCTGGCGGAGGGTTCGGAGGAAAAGCACATCACCTTCGCCATGACGCAGGCCGGACCGGTGCCGGTGATCACCTCGCCCGAGTGGTCCGGCTCGGAATCGGGTGGTCGGCGGTACGCACCGTTCACCCAGAACATCGAACGGCTCAAGCCGTTTCACACACTGACCGGGCGCATGCACTTCTTCCTGGACCACGACTGGATGATCGACATTGGCGAGGCGCTGCCGATCTACCGGCCGCCGCTGGATATGCAACGCCTCTTCGGCGAACCAAAATTTGGCCCCAACGGCACCAAGGAGGTGGTGGTTCGGTACCTGACCCCGCACTCCAAGTGGTCCATCCACTCCGAATACCAGGACAACCTGCTCATGCTCTCGCTCTCCCGCGGCGGACCCACCGTGTGGATGAGCCCGCAGGATGCCGCCTCCATTGAGGTCGTGGACAACGAATGGGTGGAGTGTGTAAACATGAACGGCGTGCTGGTGGCCCGGGCCGTGGTCAGCCACCGCATGCCGGAGGGCGTGGTGTACGTCTATCACGCCCAGGAGCGGACCATTGACGTGCCCAAGTCCGAGGCCACCGGGCGTCGCGGCGGTATCCACAACTCGCTGACCAGGCTGCTGGTGAAACCATCACACTTGATCGGCGGCTACGCCCAGCTGACCTACGCGTTCAACTACCTTGGCCCCACGGGCAATCAGCGGGACAACGTTTCCACCATTCGCCGACGTTCCCAGGAGGTGCAGTACTAATGCGCGTAATGGCTCAAATGGGCATGGTCATGAATCTGGACAAATGCATCGGCTGCCACACGTGTTCGGTCACGTGCAAGCAGGCCTGGACCAATCGGGCCGGCGTCGAATACGTCTGGTTCAACAATGTGGAGACCCGTCCCGGCCAGGGCTACCCGCGCCGCTACGAGGACCAGGAAAAATGGAAGGGCGGCTGGGAGCTGAACAAGCGCGGCCGCCTCAAGTTGAAAGCCGGCGGACGGGTGAAGAAATTGCTGGGGATCTTCGCCAGCCCCATCCAGCCGGAGCTGAAGGACTATTACGAGCCCTGGACCTATGACTACAAGACCCTGGTGGATGCCCCTCTGGGCGACGACTTCCCGGTGGCCCGGCCCAAGAGCCTGATTACCGGCAAGGACACCAAGATCACCTGGAGCGCGAACTGGGACGACGACCTGGCCGGCACTACGGAGATGGGCCATCTCGATCCGATCGTGGAGAAGGTGCGCCGCGAGGCCGAGGACAAGATCAAGTTCGAATTTGAACAAACGTTCATGTTCTACCTGCCGCGCATCTGTGAGCACTGCCTGAACCCGTCCTGCATGGCGTCCTGTCCCTCCGGGGCCATCTATAAGCGGGTGGAGGACGGGATCGTGCTGGTCGACCAGGACAAGTGTCGTGGCTGGCGCCAGTGCATGACAGGCTGCCCGTACAAGAAGATCTACTTCAACCACAAGACGGGCAAGGCGGAGAAGTGCACGTTTTGCTACCCGCGCATCGAGGTGGGCCTGCCCACCGTGTGCGCCGAGACGTGCGTTGGCCGGCTGCGCTATCTAGGCCTGTTCCTGTACGACGCCGATGCCGTCACCGCCGCCGCCTCCGTGACCGATCCGCGGGATTTGTACGACGCCCAGATGGACGTGCTGCTGGACCCCAACGATCCGGCCGTCATTGCCGCGGCGCGCGAACAGGGCATCCAGGAAGACTGGATCATCGCGGCGCAAAAATCCCCCGTCTACGCGCTGGCCAAGGTGTACAAGGTGGCCCTGCCGCTGCATCCGGAGTACCGCACCATGCCCATGGTTTGGTATGTGCCGCCGTTGTCGCCCGTGGTTGACCTATTGCGCGACCAGGGCCACGACGCCGAAGACCACGAGGTCCTCTTTGGCGCCATCGACGCCCTGCGCATCCCGGTGGAGTATCTTGCCGAACTGTTTACGGCCGGCGACGTTGACCGGGTGACCCTGGTGCTGCGCAAGCTGGCAGCCATGCGGTCCTACATGCGCGGCATCACGCTGGGCGAGGAACCCGATGAATCCATTCCGGCATCGGTGGGCATGGACGGTGCGGTGATGTACGAAATGTACCGGCTGATGGCGATCGCCAAATACGAGGAACGCTATGTGATTCCCAAGGCCCACGCCGAGCAGGCCCACGACCTGGAGGAAATGGGATGTTCGCTGGACTTCGACGGCGGACCCGGGATGGGCATGGAGGACTCGCCTTTTGGCGAGGCCAGCGGACGCCCCACCCCGGTCGCCGTGGAGACCTTCCAGGCGCTGAAGAACCGGCAAACCTCCGACTCCGTGTCCGGGGAGCGAAGTCTTCAAGGCCGGGTCAATTTGCTCAACTGGGACGGCAATGGTGCCCCGCCCGGTCTTTTCCCGGAACGGTATCCCGACGGGCCCGCGACCGGCACCCCTGACACCGGGAGCAGCTCATGAGTCGAAAAACCCAGATCACCTATATGGCTGCAGGCTGGTGCCTGGCCTACCCGGACGCCGAGCTGGTTTCCCGGGTGCCCCTCATCAGGGCGGCCCTGGGCGAGTTTCCCGGAGCCCTGGCGCCGTTTGCCCCCGTGCTGGATACCCTGGAATCCGCCGATCTCATGGCGACCCAGGCGGACTACGTGAAAGAGTTCGATCTCGGCAAGCGGCATGCCTTGCACCTGTCCTATTGGACGGATGGGGACACCCGCCGCCGCGGCGAGGTGCTCGGCGCGTTTAAGAAGGTCTATCGCGGCAGTGACGCCTTGGTGGATACGCAGGGCGAATTGCCGGACTACCTGCCCATGGTCCTTGAGTTCGCGGCAACCGTTGACCTGGCGGCCGGCCAGGAGCTGCTCCAGCAGTTCCGCCCCAGCTTGGAACTCATCAAGTTTGGCCTGCTGCGCGATTCCCTCCCGCATGCTGCCATGGTCCAGGCCGTGTGCGACACGCTCCCCGGCGCCTCGCCGGCGAATGAGCAAGCGGTCATGCGCATGGCGGGCCACGGTCCACCCACCGAGTCTGTGGGGCTGGACCCCTATGATCCGCGCCTCCTGCCGTTGAGGGGGGCCTGACGTGGACGTCATATTGTGGGGCATTCTGCCGTACCTCATGGTGGTGGTGCTGGTTGGCGGGCTCATCTGGCGCTACAAATACGACCAATTCGGTTGGACCACGCGGTCCTCGCAGTTGTACGAATCACGGCTGCTGCGCATAGGGTCGCCGCTCTTCCACTTCGGCCTGCTGGCGGTGATAGCCGGCCATTTCTTCGGCCTGGTCATCCCCAAGTCATGGACCGAAGCGCTGGGCATGACCGAGTCCCTCTACCACTTCAACGCCTTGTTTGTCGGCACAATTGCCGGGGTCGGCACCCTCGGCGGCATTGTCATCCTGATCTATCGCCGCCGCAAGACCGGACCGGTTTTCATGGCCACCACCCGCAACGACAAGCTCATGTACGTGGTGTTGCTGGCCGCGATTGTCTTCGGCCTGTGGACAACCCTGGCCAGCGTGTTCTTTAACGAACACGGGCTCACGTACCGGGACACCGTCTCGCCGTGGTTCCGGTCGCTGTTTGTCTTTCAACCCGACATCGCGGCGATGGCGGCGGCGCCGGCGTCGTTCCACATCCACACGCTGGTGGGGATGCTGCTGTTCACCATCTGGCCGTTCACCCGCCTCGTCCACGCGTTCACCGCACCGCTGCACTACCTGTTCCGTCCCTACATCGTCTATCGTTCGCGGGACAAGGGCCCCAGCGCCCCGAACCGGCACGGCTGGTCCGCGGTGGGCACCAAGGACCGGGACACCCGACAACGCTGAAGCGCCACCTTCTCATCACCATGCTCCGGCCACCGCGCTGAACCGCACCGTCTTGCAAGGAGAGACCATGGCAGAAGTCAGGGCAGCAGCGCCGCCTCCCCGGGGCGGTCAAACCCGAAACCTGGTGCTGGCCACCGCCGCGTCCGTGGTCGGGTTTTGGGCCTGGAACGTGGTGGCGACCCTCAGCACGCACTACGCCCAGACACTGAATCTCTCTGCCGGGACCATGGGCGTCCTGGTGGCCATGCCCATCTTTGTGGGTTCACTGGGCCGCATTGTGGTGGGCATCATGACGGACCGGTACGGTGGCCGGGCCCTGTTCACGTTTGTGCTGGTGGCCACCATTGCCCCGGTGCTGCTGGTGGCGTTGGGCGGGTCCTTGAACTCCTTCGCACTGGTGCTGGCCGCCGGCTTCCTGCTGGGCGTGGCGGGCACCGTTTTTGCCGTGGGAATCCCGTTCGTCAGCGCCTGGTACCCGCCCGCGCGACGCGGCTTCGCCACAGGGGTCTTTGGCTCCGGCATGGGAGGCACGGCCCTGGCCGCCTTCCTGAACCCCCGGCTGGTGAAGGCGATCGGCTACGTGCCGACGCACCTATTGATTGCCGGCGTCCTGGCCGTGATGGCCGTGCTGGTGTGGGTCTTCATGAAGAATGCCCCCGGCTGGACGCCGAACAAGGCACCCGTCATGCCCAGGATGCGGGACGCGTCCCGGCTCGCCGTGACGTGGAAAATGTGTTTCCTGTATGCGGTGGTGTTTGGCGGCTTCGTCTCCTTCGCCACCTACCTGCCCACCTACCTGCGCGACGTCTATTCCTTTTCCCCCGCGGACGCCGGCGCCCGCACCGCCGGCTTTGCGCTGGCCGCCGTGATCGCCCGCCCGATCGGCGGCGTGATGGCGGATAAGGTCGGCTCGAAGCCGGTGGTCCTGGTGTCCCTGGCCGGGGTGGCGGTGCTGGGCTGGCTGGTGGCCCTGCAACCGGTCGCGGACGTCCAGGCCGGCCCGGTGTTCCTTGCCATGGCCGCCGCTCTTGGCCTGGGTGCGGGCGGCGTGTTCGCCTGGGTGGGCGTCCTGGCCCCGGAAGGCAAGGTGGGCACCATCGGCGGCATCGTCAGTGCCGCCGGGGGACTCGGCGGCTATTTCCCGCCGTTGGTCATGGGCATGACCTACAACCCGGACGCGACCAACTACAAGTACGCCATTGGGCTGTCCCTGCTGGTGGTGACGGCCCTGTTGGCCTTTGTGTTTACCCTGGTGAGCGTCAGGACCCCGGCTCGCCCGGCCCCTGGTCCAGCCGGAACGGCGGGTAGTCGTCCCGCAGGAGAAGAACGTAAGTGGCGACGCGGTAGATCCACCGGTTGATCCCCATGATCAGGTTGAAAAGTGTCCGCTGATAACGGCCGGAAAACAGCAGCATGATGGCGGCGATCAGCACCAGGAGACCGAGCAGGGAGAATCCGGCAGTGCGCCCGGCGTCCGAAGGCCAGTTCTCCCTCCATCCCCAGGTCGCCCAGGCCGTGCTGGTGAAGATGGAAATGATGAGCAGGTGGGGGATGGCCAGCAGCCACCACTTGACCAGGACCAGCGGGCGGGAGAGCCGCTGGGGATAGTCCACGTCGAAGTCGGCCGGGTAGACGGCGGAGGCGAGGGTGAATGGCGGGTACTTGTCGGTGCCCAGGGCCGAGTAAGCGTAAAAACCGACGCGCCAACTCCAGCGCAGCACCCCGACGGCGAAGTCGAAGAGCACGCGCGGGTAGCGGCCGGTGAAGAGAATGGCGAATCCGGCAATGATCGTTGTGACCCACAGCGCAAACCACAGGAAGAACAGAATGATGAAATGGGGTATGGCCAGTAGCCATTTGACCAGCCACAGGCCGCGGGAAAGCTGCGGGTCCAGTTGCCCGGAAAGCCTGGCCGGGTAGACCTTGTCCTCGTGCCCGGATGTGCCCTGCCCCAAGGCGCCCGGCCCGGATGAAGATGCCCGCCTTCCCAGGCCGACGGCCCCGAGCGCGATCAATCCCGCCCCGACGATCAGGAACACGATCGCCCCAACCATTAAGGCGGGGGTGATGACTCCAAACAATTCGGAGTGGAAGCCGGCCCGCATGTTGACGGAGACACCGGCGCGGGCATCGGCGTTCATGATCACCACCACCCAGTCGCCGCTGCGCAGGTCAAAGGTGATCTGTTGTGTCCCTGCCCCGGCGGCGGACACGGCCCAAAAACCCTGCCCAGCGGGGGACTCCGGCGTGGCCGCTCCCGGCACATCACGGTATTCCACCTGGAACGGCGACGACGACAGGCCGGTGATCTCGGTTGCGTGGACATTGCTCAGATACTTGTCCACGTCAGCCTTCGCACCGATGCCGATGAAGACCTGGCCGCCGGCTGCCGTGGATGCGGCGTCGAGCCGGAGGCTGCCCAGGTCAAAGGGAAGCTTGTCGGCACCGACGTGGGCAGAGGGGGAAGTGAGTGCAAAGGAATTGGTGGAAAACGGGCGCAGGGGCGAACTGAAGTAGCCGTCCGCTCCCTGTCTGGACGTCACCACGGCCGAGGTGATCGCGCCGACGAGCCCAAGCACACCAACCAGCGCCAGAAGCGTACCCAGGACAAGGGCGACAATGGCGCCCGCTCCCGAGGTGCGAGCCGTCCCGGGACCCGGGCTGCCATTTTGAACCGTCGGATTGTTTGTCATCGTGGTCCTTTCCTTGTTGCCACCATGCAATGCGGGCGGATGGAGTGATAGAGGCAAAGGTCATCGAAGTTGAATTGGGAGCCGGGGGTCCCGGCCACAAGGAATCTGAACGTGACCTTTGCCTCTACGGGGTCTCGGCGGGGTGGTGCATCGTGAGAGACATGAGAACGCAAACAGGTCGTGCAGACCCGGGGTCGGCCTCTGTTCGGCTCGATGACGTCGACGTGGTGCGCCTTGGCAGGTGGGCCGTGCAGATAGAGAGCCACTACGGACATCCCATGGACATGGAATGGGCCAAGGATGGCATCACCGGTGAGTTGTTCATCGTCTAGGCCAAGCCGGAGACGGTCCAGGCCCGCAAGAGCGGCACGGTGCTTGGGCAAACCGATCCCGACTGGGTCCCCATCATCGTCCGGCTTCGGGGACATTGCGGTTTCAAGAATGTGATCGTGATGGTTCCGTTTTGCCGGACCCTGGCCGAGGCGGACCGTGTCTTGGCGGTGATGAACGAGAATGGGCTCACCCGGGGCCAGGCGGCGCTGCAGGTCTACATGATGTGCGAGGTTCCCTCCAATGTCATCTTCGACGAACGGGACGACGCCGTAAAGTCGGTCATCGGCGACGCCATCCACAAGGCCCACACGGTCGGGATTCGGATTGGAATCTGCGGCCAGGGGCCCAGCAACCACCCGGACTTTGCACAATTCCTGGTGGCGCAGGGCATCRATTCCATCTCGCTGAATCCGGACAGCTTCCTGCGCACCCTCCCCGTCATTGCGGCAGCCGAGGCGGCCGGTGGTCCAGCCCGCGTGTCCCTCTCGCTGAGGGGCTAGTTCCGGAGGGCGAGCCGGAACACCGACCCGGGATGCAGCGTCCGCCGGATGCCCTCGACCCGGACGTGGATGGGCGCCATGGTCCCCGGGTGCAGGCGCAACACCGCCGCACTGTGCGTGAGCTCGACGTCGATGGGTTGCCCGCGGTAGCTGAGCTGGAAAACGACTCGGGGCAATTCCGCGGGCAGCCTCGGATGGATCAGCAGCTCATCCTGGCGGGTTTCCACCCCGCCGTAGCAGCGGATGGCCATGTCCACCGTGCCCGCCATGGCACCGAGGTGGACACCCTCGCGCGTCGTGCCCCCATGGCTGTCGGCCAGATCGCACTCCAAAGCCTGGTTGAACAGGGACCACGATTTTTCCCGGTCGCTGCGAGCAAGCACCCAGCTGTGTGCCAACCGGCTCAGGGTGGACCCGTGGCTGGTGCGCGCCAGGAAGTAACTGACGGTCCGGCGCACCAATGCCGCCGGCAGGGCGTAGCCGAGGCGCTCGAAGATCGCGCGCAGCTCCTCGGCGGAAAAGAGGTAGAACAGCATCAGGACGTCCGCCTGCTTTGAAATCTGGTAGCGGTTGGTGCTGTCTCCCTCGGCCTGGAGGATCAGGTCCAGGCGCCCGAGGTCGCCGTACCTGTCCCGGTAGGCCTTCCAGTCGAAGTCGGCCAGTGCTTCATAGCCGTCAAACTGGCTGATGATGCCGTCTGCGTGGAAGTGCACGCGCAGTCGGCGGCTGATGTGGTCCCAGTCCCGCAACTCCTGCGCGGCGGGAGCCCACAGCGCGGCGCCGTCCGGGGTGTCCAATCCGGCGAGGACTGCCATGGCTTCGTCGGCCCGGGACAAGACCCACGAGGTAAGGACATTCGTGTAGCTGTTGTTCCGAAGACCCGTGCCGGGGCCGTCCGGGTAGGCATCATGAAACTCGTCCGGGCCCATGACCCCGGAAATGTCGAAGCGGTCGCCTGTGGGGTCATACGTTGCCAGCCCGGCAAAGAACCGTGCCACCTCGACCAGCATCTCCGCGCCGTATTGCGCCAGGAATCCGTCGTCGGCGGTGGCTTGGTAATACTGCCAGACGCTGTAGGCCACCGCCAGCCCCACATGGACCTGCAAGTGGGAGTTATCGGGCATCCACCGCCCGTCAAGGGTGTTGAACAGCTGTGCCGGTGTCTCATCCCGACCGCTGCTGCCGCTCTGCCACGGAAACATCGCCCCCTTGAGGCCGGCCGCCGAGGCCGCCGCCCGTGCCTGGCCCAGGCGTCGGTACCGGTACATCAACAGGGAGCGGGTCAGGGCCGGACGGCGAAGGGTCAGCATGGGGTAGACAAACAGTTCATCCCAAAAGATGTGCCCGCGGTAGCCCTCACCATGGAGCCCTCGTGCCGGAATACCGGCGTCGAGCTCGACGCCGGTCGGCACCGATTGCAGGACGTGAAAGGTGTTCAGGTTCATGGCTAGTGCGGCCCCGGTGTCCGCGGGCAGTTCGACGGCAAAACGCGACCACAACCCCTGCCACGCGCGCACATGCTCGCCTTGCAACTCGGCGAAGCCCGGGGCCCGGGCCAGGCGCCCCGCGGCGTCCAGCCCTGCCGTGGACAAGGCCGGATCCCGGGACGTCGCGGCCGCGACGATCTTTTCGATGATCACGGGCTCACCGGCGGTGAGCGAGAGCGTGATCTCATGGCCGAACAAGCCGCCGTCGGAGACGAAGCGGCTCGTGTGGGGTACGGCATGTCCGTGCCGGTCCAGGACCCGTGTTTGCGAGGCCAGGGCAACGGTGAGCCGTGATTGGCTTGTTTGGGCCTCGACCAGCACGGCGTCCGTGCCGGGTCGGCTGACGGTGGGAGGCAGGAGGTGCCCGCCAGCGAGCATGGCGTCCCCGGCGGCGTTCCGGTTTGCCACGGCCGTATTGATGGCCGAGCAGATGGCAATGGTTCCGGACCAGTTCCCGGCCACCAGCCGGGTTTGCATGGCCGCGAGGTGGGGGTCGGCCTGCGACTGAAGCCGGCGCATCGCCGTCGAGACCGCCCGTCCGGCTGCATCGACGTAGGTATCGTCAATGGAGAGAATCCCCCGGCGCAGGTCAAGGCGCCGGGTGTGGTCCACCAGGAGGGAGGAGCCAACGCTGTAGGCTTCCCCACCCGGTCCATAAACGGCCAGGTAGGTCCAGTCGGGGGCGTTGACGAGGTGTTCGGACTCCACCTCCGTGTGCCCGAGCGTCGTCACCCGCCGGTTGTAGACGCCGGCGAAGTACGTTCCCGGGCAGTGCACTCCGTCCTGGGTGGAGCCGGGCTGGGATCCGCGGGTGGCCCAATACCCGTTGCCCAGCGTGAACATGGTCTCCCACCGCCCTTCGTGGGCCGGGTCGAAGCCATGGCTGAGAAGGCTCCACGGGTCCGGGGCCGGGGGAGTAGGCCGCCGTGCGGGTACCGGGATCTCCACTGTTGCCCAGTCGAGCCCGGAAAGCGAGGCCACCAGTACCGTGGCACCGGCGGCACGCAGCCGCTCCGCGTGGTCCACCGTGCACACGCCCACGACCAGGCCAAACCGCCCAGCCGCCGCGGCCCGCACCCCGGACGTGGAGGCGTCAACGACCATGGTGGCCGCTGGATGGGTCTGCAACTGGCGGGCGGCCTGCAGGAACATGGCGGGGCTCGGCTTGCCCGGCAGGGACAGCCGGGCGGCATCCGTACCGTCGACGAGCACGGAGACCAGGCGCGCCAACCCCGTGGACTCCAACACGTGACGGCCGTTCCTGCTGGAGGTGACCACCGCCGTGTGCACGTTGTCCGCGTGCAGGCGCCGGAGCAGGGACTTCACACCCGGCAGGGCGTGGACGCCGCGCCCGGTAAGTTGCTCGGTGAATCGGCGCTGCTGCAAGGCAGCCAGGCCGTGGACCGTCAGTTCGGTGGCATCGTCCGTGTCGGTGCCTTCCGGCACGCCGGCCCCGCGGGAGGCCAGAAATTCCCTGATGCCGTCCATTCCGGGCCGGCCCTCAACATAGCCCGGATAGTCTCGGGCCTCATCAAAGGGTGCGGTGTCGGCGTTCGGCAGGTGCGGGAGTACTGCGTCAAAAACGTCCTTCCAGGCCGCCGCGTGGATCTTGGCGGAGTCGGAAAGTACACCGTCCAAATCGAAGATCACGGCGTCGTACTTTCCGCCCGGGCCAGTGCGCCTGCGGGCAGCCGGAAGGTTTTCCAGTTTCATCGCATCCCCGCCCGGTCGCGTCAGGGGCCTGTGGCCGCAGTGCCGCCGGGCGCTTCTATTCCAGTCCGGCCCGGATCGCGTCGTCCAGGGGCACCCGCCAGGTCATGGAGGCATCCAGCGTGAAGCGCCTGCCCGTCACCGTCTCCGGAACGATGCGGATGAGGTGGTCCTTGCCGACCCCCTGCCAGGGAAACAGGCTCCGGTCGGCGGCATTGAGAAGCTGGCCTGCCGGCGCGGTGATTTCGGCACGGCCCTTGACCACCACGCTCCACGCTATGCCGAACTCCGCGCTGACGGCGTCGGCCTCCACTGCGACGTATGCGTCGTGGTTGACGGCGTTGAGCTTCGTGCCGCCTCCGGTTCGAAAGATGAGCGACTCCCCGTCCACCTTGTAGTTCACGGGGAACACGTCGGGGTGGCCGTCCACGGTCACCGCGAGGCGTCCGACGGACGTCTCGGATAGCAACTTCCAGCATTGTTCGGCGGTCAGGGATGCTGCTTTGGGGGCCGGGGCGTTTTCTCTCATGTGCCCCATCGTAGGGCGACGCCGTTGGGGGGAACAAGGGCCCAAAGGCCCGGGCCACCCGAGCGGCGGCCTCGTGCCTTTTAGCTGTTCTCGCCCGGATCGTCTCCGCCGCGCCGTGATACCAGGACCGGGCCCTTGGCATGGTGGAGAACGGCGTGCGCGGTGGAACCGATGGAGCCCTTGATGAGTCCGTGCCCCCTTGTGCCCACCACCGTCAAGCCGGCATCCTCGGACGCCGCCACAATGGCACGGGCGGCGGACGTGTCGCTGAGCAGTTCACCATCGACGCTCACCCCGTGCACGTTGCCCCTGGCCCAGCTCAGGGCCGCGTCGAGAACTTCCGCCGCCTGCTGCTCGTCGGCCGGCGCCCGCCGCGAGCCCTTGCGACCGTGCTGGACATGGACGACCCGCAGATCGCTGCCCGTCAGGGAGGCCATTTCGCAGGCATCCGCCAGGGCCGCTGCGGAGCCGGAGGCGTCAACGGCGACGACGACGGGCCCGTCCGGATGGTTGCCGGCCCGAATGACGGCCACCGGGCAATCAGCGGTGGCGGCCATTTCCAGGCTCACGGACCCGACGAGGAGCCCCAGAAACCCGCCAAGGCCGCGGCTGCCCACCACCAGCATTTCCTGGCCCGCTGACATCTTGGGCAGGTGCACGGCGGGCCACCCATAGACAAGGCTCGCGCGCACGTCCAACTCCGGGGCCATGCTCTTGGCGTGCGCGACGCCGTCGTCGAGGGTGAGTTCGGCGGCACGCTCCAGCCCGCTGTCCGCCACGCCCGGGACAGGAGCGAGGTTCTGGGTCAACATCGGCCATAGCGAGCAGTGCACAACGTGCAGGCTGCACTTCCGCAGGACCGCCTGGTGCGCGGCCCAGCGAACGGCTTGGGCTGCTTCGGCGGAGCCGTCATAGCCAACGACAACGTACTTGGATTCCTGCACCGGTGCTCCTTTTGCTGGGGTTGTGGACTGGGGGCGGGACACCATGCGCGCACCCGCGCCGCGGTAGTTACCGAGTCTAGGCGCAAACCGCCAATCCCGCCGTGACCGGGCATTTTCGGGAAGGGGCCCGGGGACCTTCTGCCCTACTGCACCGCCCTCCGGGTGGGTAGGCTCGGCCTCATGGATGCCTCGGAGACAGCCCCGGAATCAACAGTTCTGGAAATACATGAGTGCTGGAGGTCCCTGCGATCGTCGTCCATCGGCCGGCTGGCGGTTGTGGGTCCTCTGGGACCGGAGATCTTTCCGGTGAACTACCTGCCCGAGGACGGGACCGTCATCATTCGAACAGGCCCGGGAACCAAGCTGGATGCCCTCCGGGCAGGGGGACCCGCCGTCCTGGAGGCTGACGGGTTCAATGCCTACGGCACCATTGCGTGGAGCGTCATTGTGAAGGGCCGCCCGGAGCCGGTCCCGGACGACGACCCGTCCCGGGATCTGGTGGACCACAAGCTCCTGCCCTGGGAGCCCGGGGTCAAGGATCATGTCTTCCGCATTCTGCCCACGGCAGTAACCGGGCGGCGTTTTGTGACGAGCCCGCCCGGGAGATGGTGGTCGCCGCGGGAGCCAGGCAGCCCGGGAGCGGAGCCAGGCGGCCCGGGAGCGGAGTCACGGCCGGGAGCCTAAGGGACGGCAGAATCCCCGATGCGGGCAGTGTATGGTTCGTTGTGAACCCGGTCTGTTGCGACCGGGCCCGCCGGCATTGACGTCGTGATGCCATCCGAACGCAGGGAGGGGAAATCGTGGCCAAGGACAATGGTGCGGCGCGGATCGTCGTGGGGGTTGACGGTTCCGTGGAATCCATCGCCGCTCTTCGGGCAGCCAGGCGTATGGCCGGGGCAACGGGGGCCCGGGTCGAGGCCGTGGCGTGTTGGAGCGTCCCCACTGCCGTGGCCCTGCCTTACGCCTTGGGCAGCCTGAATCTTGAGGAGGGTGCCCGGGAGCTCTTGGACGAAACGATGGTGGCGGCGTTTGGAGTCGACCTTCCCAAGAACGTCTCGACGCGCCTGGTGCAGGGACTGCCCCGACCAACCCTCATAGCGGCAAGCGACGGCGCCGAGATGCTGGTCGTGGGGCGGCGGGGCCGCGGCGGCTTTGCCGGACTGCTGCTTGGCTCCGTCAGCTCGGCCTGCGTGGCCCATGCCCGCTGCCCCGTGCTGGTCGTGCCCCGAGACGCCCTGGCCGACGAAGACGCCGGCACCGACCCCGGCGGCCGGTAGCACTACTCGAAGGATGCACGCCGCGCATCCCCCAGCGGGGTGCTCCAAAGGTCGGGCCTCGTGACCCGAAAACGACGCCCGCTCAGGCTCAGCGCGTAGATGCGCACCAGATGCTCCTTGCGGCCGGGCTGCCACGGCTCCAGCGGCAGGGCCCTGGCGTCGGCTAGCCCGGTGGCCGGCTTCAGCTGTTCGGCCCGCCCCCGCAGAACAACGCTCCAGGCCTGTTCGGTGTGCGGGTCGTAGCCGTCCACCTCGAAGGCGACCGGGGTGTTGTTGAGGGAACCATACAGCTTGGTTCCCTCCGCCGTGCGGAAAAGCAGCGAGCCGTTGTCCACGGCGTAGTTCACCGGAAAGATTTCCGGGTGGTCTTCCACGACCACCGCCAACCGGCCGATCACCTGTCCCTGGAGCAAGTGCCAACATTCGTCCCTGGACAGGTCCGAGGCGCCGGCGGGGGCTGGTGGGGTCGTCATGGGGCCGAGTCTAGGAGCCGCGGTCCGGGGCCAGTAGAGGACAAAGTCCCGCCGGTTCCGGCCGGGCTTGCGTGCCTAACGCCGCCGCCGGGCCAGCCAGGCAAACAGGGCCAGGAGGGCGAGGGCACCCAGGAGGGCGGGGCCAAAGCGACGCGCCAACACGGGCCAGACGGCCGAGCCGAGGTCCAGCTCGGGCGCGGATGCGGGCTCCGGACGCATGGCCGAGGTGGGTGCCGGGGCGGTTTCCCCCCTCGACTCTCCCGCACCGTCCCCGCCCTCCGGCTCGAGGGCCGCCGCGGCCGGGCCCCGGTCACCGGCCGGCCCCGGCGACCCGGGGGCAGCAGCAACCCCGGGGTCCGGTTCGGCCGAGGCGTTCTTGACCACACACTGGACAAACTGTGCCAGCAGCTTGTCCGAGACGTCCTGGATGACGCCGCGACCGAACTGGGCCGGCTTGCCGGTGACGTTCATGTCGGTGGTGACGTCCACGTCGGTGTGCTCGCCGGCGGCCGTCATCACCGCCGTCACCGTGGCCCCGGCCGTGCCGTTGCCGCGCTTGTCCTTCCCGGCCGCGCTGATGACCACGGTGTGCGTGGCCTCCTCCCGGGAGAGAAACTCGCCCGTACCCGAATACAGCATGGCGATGGGCCCGAGCTTGACCTTGACGGTGCCGGTGAATTCGTCCCCGGTCACCGAGGTGAGGGTCGCCCCCGGGAAGCACGGGGCAATCTCCTCCAGCCGGTTGAAGGACTCCCAGGTTTCCTGAAGCGATGCCGGAACGGTGAAGTGGTGCTTGAGTTCCATGACTGCCTTTCCCCGCTACAGGCCCGCGGCCGCGATGAGCGCCCGCCTGGTGAGCACCTCGGCCAGGTGGCGCCGATAGGCCGCGTCCCCGTTCAGGTCGCTGGCGGGGTCGGTCCCCTCGGCCGCATGCACGCAGGCGGCCGCGATGGCCTCCCGGGTCAGGGGAGCCCCGGCCAGGGCCCGCTCCACTTCCAGTGCCCGCACGGGGGTGCTGGCCATGTTGGTCAGGCCCACGCGCGCCTCCGCGATGGTGGACCCCTCTATCCGGACCATCGCCGCCACCCCCACGATGGACCATTGCTGGGCCACCCGGGTGAACTTCTCGTAGTGTGCGCCCCAGCCGGTGAATTTCGGCACCCGGATGTGGGTGAGGATCTCGCCCTCGGCCACGGCCGTGGTGAAGTAGCCCTGGAAGAAGTCTGCCGCGGCCACCCGGCGTTCCCCTCCCGGGCCGGCCAGAATAAACGTGGCCCCGGCCGCCAGCATGGGGGCGGGCAGGTCACCGGCCGGATCGGCGTGCACCAGGGCACCGCCAAGGGTGCCGCGGTGGCGGACCTGGGGGTCCGCGACCGTTGCGGTGGCCTTGGCCAGCAGCGGCAGGTGCGCCGCCACGAGCGGGTGCGTGGCCACCTCGTGGTGCGAGGTCATGGCACCGATCAGGAGGGCGTCGCCGTCGTCCCGGATGCCGGTGAGTTCGCCGATCCGCCCGAGATCGATCACCCGGGCGGGGTCCGCCAGGCGCAGCTTCATCACCGGAATCAGGCTCTGCCCCCCGGCCAGCAGCTTCACGTCGTCCCCGGCCGCCTCGGCCGCCGCGAGCTGTTGCAGTGCCTCCGCCACGGTGGCGGGGGCCGCGTAGTCAAATGCGCTGGGAATCATTGCACTCCTCCGGTGGTCTTGGCATCCTGCAGGGCGTGCCACACGCGAGATGGCGTGCACGGCATCTTGATGTCCTTCACGCCGAGGTGCCGTACGGCGTCGAGGATCCCGTTGACGATGGCCGGTGTCGAGGCGATGGTGCCGGCCTCGCCAACGCCCTTGGCGCCGAGCTGGTTGGTGGTCGAGGGCGTCTCGGTGCGCGCCGTGATGTAGTGCGGCAGGTCCGGGGCGCTGGGGACCAGATAGTCCACGAACGATCCCGTGACCAGGGTGCCGGCGTCGTTGTACACGGCCTCCTCAAAGAGGGCCTGGGCGATGCCCTGCGCCAGGCCGCCGTGCACCTGGCCCTCCACCAGCATCGGGTTGACCACCACGCCGACGTCGTCCACGCACACGTACTTGCGGATGGTCACCCGGCCCGTTTCCGTGTCCACCTCCATGGCGGCCAGGTGGGTGCCGTGCGGGTAGGAGAAGTTCACCGGATCGAAGGTGGCATCCGAATCCAGGTTGGGCTCGAACCCGTCCGGCAGGTTGTGTGCGGAGAACGCCGCGAAGGCGATCTCGCCAAAGGCGGTCGACTGGTCCGTGCCCTTGACGGTGAAGATGCCGTTGCCAAACTCGATGTCGTCCTCGCTCGCCTCCATTAGGTGCGCGGCAACGACCTTGGCCTTCTCAATCACCTTGTCCGCTGCGGCCAGCACTGCCATGCCGCCCACCGTCAGCGACCGGGAACCGTACGTGTCCAGGCCCCGTTGGGAAATCTGCGTGTCGCCGTGGAGCACCTCCACATTCTCAAATGGCACACCCAGCCGGTCCGCCACGAGCTGGCTCCAGGCGGTTTCGTGGCCCTGCCCGTGGGCGGAGGACCCGGTGACCACCTCGATGTTGCCGGTGGGCAGCACCCGCACCTGGGCATGCTCCCAGCCGCCGGCCGCGTAGCTGAGGGCGCCGAGCACCCGGGAGGGTGCCAGCCCGCACATTTCGGTAAAGGTGGAGATGCCGATGCCCAGCTGGACGGTGTCGTTGGATTCCCGCCGCCGCTTCTGCTCGGCCCGCAGCCCGGCGTAGTCGAAGAGCTCCACCGCCTTGGCCGTGGCGGCCTCGTAGTTGCCAGTGTCGTATTCGAGCCCCGCCACGGTGGCGAACGGGAATTCGGTGTGCTTGATCCAGTTATTCTCGCGCAGTTCCAGCGGGTCCATGTCCAGCTCGGTGGCGAGCTCATCCATCATCCGCTCGATCGCGAACGTGGCCTCGGGCCGGCCGGCGCCGCGGTAGGCGTCGGTCCAAGTCTTGTTGGTGAAGACGTTGTTGCATTCGAAGCGGTACGCCGGGAACTTGTAGATCGAGTTGTACATGAAGGCGCCCAGGATCGGGATGCCGGAGGTGACCAGGCCCAGGTAGGCGCCCATGTCCGCCAGCAGGTTGACGTCCAGCCCGGTCACGATGCCCTCGCGCGTCGCCGCGAGCCGTAGCCGCTGCACCTGGGCGCGGCCGTGGTGGCCGGCCTGCAGGGATTCGCTGCGGGTCTCGGTGTACTTGCACGGCTTGCCGGTGCGCCGCGCCGCCAGGACGGTGATGACTTCCTCGGGGGTCACCTGCAGCTTCCCGCCGAAGCCGCCGCCGACGTCGGGGGCGATCACTCGCACCTTGCTTTCCGGGATGCCCAGGGTCAGCGCCAGCATCAGCCGCAGGATGTGCGGGATCTGGGTGGCTGACCACATGGTGATCTGTTCGCCGGTGGGGTCCACGACGGTCGAGCGCGGCTCCATGAAGGACGGGATGAGCCGCTGCTGGTACAGGGTGCGTTCGATCAGCACCTCGGCGTTCGCAAGTGCTTCCTTGATGGGCTTGCCGGTCCCGGCCTGGCCCGAGTCGAAAACCCAGGTGGCCGACTTGTTCGAGGCCAGCGCGGTGTGGGCCAGCACCTGGTCCGTGAACGCCTCCTCCAGGTCCATCACCACGGGCAGTTCCTCGTAGCTGACGTCGACAAGTTCGACGGCGTCGCGGGCGGCCGCCGCGGTGCGGGCCACGATGGCGGCAACCACTTCGCCGGCGAAGGCGACCTCGTCGACGGCGATCGCCGGGTGGGCGGGCGCCACCTGGTCGGGCGTGATGGGCCAGGCGTTGGGCAGGCTGCCCTGTTCCCCGGCCACGTCGGCGCCGGTGAGCACGGCCATGACGCCGGGGGAGGCCTTCGCGGCGGTGACGTCGACCGCGGTGATTTTTGCGTGGGCGAAGGGGCTGCGCACCATGGCCAGGTGCAGCATGCCCGGCAGCACCATGTTGTCGGTGTAGCGGGACCGTCCGGTGATTAAGTGCGCGTCCTCCTTGCGGAGGCGGGCCTTGCCGATTTCCGCGCTGGCGTCTGTGATGGTCATGCCGACACACCCGCCGTTTCGGTATCGCCGCTGGTCATCGGTTCCGTCACGGCGACGTTGGCATCGACCGTTCCGTCGGCCACGGACCGGACGGCGGCAACGATGTTTTGGTAGCCGGTGCACCGGCACAGGTTCCCTTCCAGGCCGGCCCGGATCTCGTGGTCGCTGGGGTGGGGGTTCTCGGCCAGCAGCGACGCCGATTGCATGATCATCCCCGGGGTGCAAAAGCCGCACTGCAGTGCATGGCACTGGTGGAAGGCCCGCTGGAGCGGCGCGAGCTTGCCGTCTTGGGCCATGCCTTCGATGGTGGTGACCCGGCGGCCGTCGGCCTGGACGGCAAACATGGTGCAGGACTTGATGCTCACCCCGTCCAGATGGACGGTGCAGGCGCCGCAGTTGGTGGTGTCGCAGCCGATCAATGTGCCGGTCTTGCCGAGTTGTTCGCGCAGGTATTGCACCAGCAGCAGCCGCGGCTCGACGGTGTCCGTGTACGTGACGCCGTCAACTTCGACGGTGATGGATTGTGAACTCGTCATTGAGATCTCCTTGTCGCCCGGGTGGACGAGCCTGACTGCCCGACTCCAGCCCTAATGTGTCACACGCTACATCAAACCCCGCCGATGCGTTAGGGTGTCCCCACTTCGTTTGCGGCATCCTCATGGTCGGCGTCGGTCATCGGTTCGTGGTGGATCCGCACGCCCATGCTGCTCAGCCGCCCGCCCTTTCCGCCCCAGCGCAGGGCGATGATCTCGGCGGCGATCGAGACGGCCGTTTCCTCCGGCGTGCGGGAGCCCAGGTCCAGGCCGATGGGGCTGGAGAGCCTGGCCAGTTCGGCGTCGCCCAGGCCGGCCTCCCGCAGCCGGTCCAGCCGGTCCAGGTGGGTGCGCCGGGAACCCATGGCCCCGACGTAGGCCACGTCGTGGCGCAGCGCCACCTCCAGCAACGGCACGTCGAACTTCGGGTCGTGCGTGAGCACGCAGATGACCGTGCGCGGATCCACCGCCCCGGCATCCAGCTGGGCCTGCAGGTAGCGGTGCGGCCATTCCACCACCACCTCGTCGGCCACCGGGAAGCGGGCGGCCGTGGCGAAGACGGCCCGCGCGTCGCAGACCGTGACCTTGTAGCCCAGAAAGCTGCCCTGCCGGGCGACGGCGGCGGCGAAGTCGATCGCGCCAAACACCAGCATGCGCGGCTGGGGGGCGAAGCTGATCGCAAACACGCGCATGCCGTCCCCGCGCCGCTGGCCGTCCGGGCCGTACATGAGCGTCGCGTTGCGGCCCGCGGCCAGCAGGCCCTGGACGTCGTCGCCGACCGCGTGGTCCGCGCGGTCGCTGCCCAGCGAGCCGCTGAAACCGTCCGGGTGCACCACCAGGTGCCGGCCCAGCCACGCCGGATCGGGGTGTTCGATCACGGTGACGATCGCGACCGGCCGGCCGGCGGCAACGTCCTCGGCCACCCGCGGCAGCTGCGGGAAGGTGTCCGCGGAGACCGGCTCCACAAAGACGTCCAGGATGCCCCCGCACGTGAGGCCCACCTCAAAGGCGTCGTTGTCGCTGATGCCGTAGCGCTGCAGGACGGGCCGGCCGTCGTGGACCACCCGGGTGGCCAGCTCGTACAGGGCGCCCTCAACACAGCCGCCGGAGACCGAGCCGACCGCCCGGCCGTCGGCGTCGACCAGCATGGCGGCCCCGGCCGGCCGGGGCGCGGACCGGAAGGTGCGCACCACCGTCCCGAGCCCCACGGTGTGCCCGGCCGCCACGGCGGCCACCAGATCCTGAAGAACCTCACGCATTGGCAACCACGTCCAACAACTCCCTGAAGCTTTGCATTGAGTGACCCCCGATTAACAAGTCAACGTGCGGCAGGACCGCCCTGATTCCCGACTGGACCGGTTCGTAGCCGGCCTTGCCGCGGTGCGGGTTGGCCCAAATGATGCGCCGGGCCAGGTGGTGCAGCCGTTCGGCTTGCCGTCCCAGCAGCGCCGGATCGCCGCGCTCCCAGCCGTCGCTGGCGATGACGACGACGGCGCCGCGGGCCACCGCGCGCTGGCCCCACCTGTCGTTGAACGCCCGCAGCACCTCCCCGAGCCGGGTTCCGCCGGACCAGTCCGGGACGGTGCGCCCGGCCAGGGCCAGGGCATTGTCGGCGTCAGGCACGCGCAGCGCCCCGGTCACCCGGGTCAGCCGGGTGCCCAGGGTGAAGACCTCCACGTGGTGCGGGGCGGCCGCGACCACCCGGTGGGCCAGGCGCAGCAGACTGTCCGCATAGGGTGCCATGGAGCCTGAAACATCGATCAGCCAGACCATTCTGCGCGGCTTGCGCGGCGCCCGGGCGCGGCGCAGCGGCCCCGGTTCCCCGCCGCGCCGCAGCTGGTCGCGCAGGGTCCGCACCCGGTCCAGGTCGCCGTGCCTATCCAGCTGCTTGCGGCGGCCCGCCCGGGTGGGCAGGCGCACCTCGAGCTCCTCGAACATGCGGTGCAGCAGCACCCGTTCCGTCTCGTCCAAGGTGGCCACGTCGCGGTGCCGCAGCAGCTCCCGACGGCTGGCGAGCGCCCGGATCCGGTCCTGGTCACCGTCGGGCCCGCCGCCGCCGTCCCCGTCCAGGGCGGCCTGGCTGACGGAGGCGGCCGACGCCTCCGGGCCCGCGGCGGCCGCCTGGGCGGGGGCGAACCAGGCCTCAAAGGTCCGCTGGTAGGTGGGCAGGTCCTCGGGGGCGGCGCACAGGGTGGCCCGGCCGGCCCAAAAAACGTCCTTGCGCCGCAACAGGGGCTGCCCGAGGGCGAGCCGGCCGACGGCGTCGACGAAGCTGCGTGCCCGGTCCGCGGTCACCTTCACGCCGGCCGCGCGCACGGCGGCTGCAAAGGCGAGCAGGATCTCCTCGGCGCTGTGCCGGGTGCCGGGCTCCGCGACTTCCCTCAGGGCGGGCATGGCTCAGCCGAGCATCCGGGCCAGGGCCGCCTGGACCCGTTCGGTGTCTTCCCGGTACTTGCACAGCGCCCCGATGCTGGCCGCGGCCGACGCCAGGTCCAGTTCGGCCCGGCCCAGCTGGTGCAGGGCCCGGGCCCAGTCGAGGGTTTCGGCGACGCCGGGCGGCTTGAGCACGTCGTCGGCGACGCGGATCGCCTGGACCACACGCACCACCTGTTCGGCCAGCAGGGCGGGCACCTGGGGGAGGCGGGTGCGCACGATCTCCACCTCGCGGGCCAGCCCCGGGTGGTCGATCCAGTGATACAGGCACCGCCGTTTCAGGGCGTCGTGCAGATCGCGGGTCCGGTTGGAGGTCAGCACCACAATGGGGGCGATGTCCGCCTTGACGGTGCCGAACTCGGGAATGGAAACCTGGTAGGTGGAGAGCACCTCCAACAGGAACGCCTCAAACTCGTCGTCGGCCCGGTCGATCTCGTCAATGAGCAGCACGGCCGGGCTCTGTTGGAGCGCCTTGAGGATGGGCCGGGCCAGCAGGAAGCGTTGGTCGTAGAGCGAACTCTCCAGCTCGGCGACGCTGAGCCCGGCCCCGCCGCCGGCCTCCACGCTGCGCAGGTGCAGGATCTGGGCGGTGAAGTCCCAATCGTAGAGTGCCTGGGAGGCGTCGATGCCCTCGTAGCACTGGAGCCGGATCAGCGGCAGCCCGAAGGATTCCGCCAGTGCCTCGGCCAGGGACGTCTTGCCGGTGCCCGGTTCGCCCTCCAGGAGCAGGGGCCGTTCCATGCTCAGGGCAAGGTAGACGATGGTGGCCAGGCCCTCGTCGGCCAGGTACCCGGTGGAGGCCAGCATGTCCGCCAACGACGTGGCGGAGTTGATCGACGTCTTCGTCATGRCACCAGCATAGGTCCCCGCCCGGCCGGGCGGGCGGAATCGCGTCCCTCGATGGCCGCGGCCACGTCCGCCAGCGCGGCATAGCTGTGGCCGCTGACAAACGCGTCGACGTAGGGCAGGGCCGCGGCCATGCCGCCTACCAGCGGCTGGTAGCCGGGCCCGGCCAGGCGCGGGTTGACCCAGACGATGCGGTGGGCCAGGCGGCGCAGGCGCGCCATTTGGGCGGCCACCTGGGCCGGCTCGTCCTGCGCCCAGCCGTCGGAGAGCACGACGACGACGGCGCCCCGGGCCAGCCCGCGGCGGCCAAAGGTGTCCACGAACGCGCGCAGGCTCTCGGCCAGCCGTGTGCCGCCGGCCCAGTCCGGGGCGCTCCCGGCCGCCAGCGCCAGCGCCCGGTCCGGATTGCCCAGGGACAGCTGCCGGGTCAGGCGCGTCAGCCGGGTGGAAAACACGAACGCCTCGGCGTTTGCGCCGGCCACGGCTCCCTGGAGCAGAGTCAGGAAGACGTGCGTGTACGGTTCCATGGACCCGGACACGTCGCACAACAGCACCAGCCGGCGGGGCCGGGTGCGACGCCGCGCATAGACCAGGCGGGTGGCGTCGCTGCCGCTGCGCCGCGCGGTGCGGATGGTGCCGCGGATGTCCAGCACGGCGCCGCCGTGCCGGGACCGCCGGGTGCGGCGGCTGCGCCGCTGCGGGGTGGCCAGCACGATGCGCCGCACCAGCTCCCGCATGCGCTCGGTCTCCTCCGCGGTGAGGTCCGCGAAGGACATCTCATGCAGGTGCTCCTCGGAGGAGGCCATGGCCAAGATCGCCTCCCGCCCCGTGCCGGGCGCGTCGGCACTCCCGCCGGGGGCGGCGAGGGGCACCCGCTGCGGGGCACCTCGTCCGGCCGTCCCGGCGCGGCGGTGCTCGGCCGGCGACCCTCGGGTGCGGGCCGCGGACGCGACGGCCGGCGGATGGGCGGTGTCGCCGCGGCGCTCGGCCGGATCGAGGAGGCCGTCAAACACGGCCGCGAAGACGGCGTCGAACACCTCAAGCTGCTCGCGTGAGGAAACCAGGGTCACCCGGCTCGCCCAATACAACGGCTCACGGGAGGAGGGCGGGACCAGCCGCAAGGCCTGGGCCAGCCACGCCGCGCGGTCCGGCGAGCTCGGCAGCCCGGCCCGGCGCAGGGCCGTGCTGAGCCCGACGGCCAGGGCGGCAGCCTCGACGCCGGTCCCTGCGGCCGTGGGTGCGCCCTCACCCACGGCCGGTGCCGGCCACCCAGGTGGCGCCCCGGGCCCAGGCAAGCTCCAGGTCGTCGCGGTTCTTGAGCACCGAGCCCCAGCTCTGCTCCACGGCGGCCGCGTCGAGGCGCTCCACGCCCAGCACGGCCAGCGCCGACACCCAGTCGATGGCCTCGGCGATGCCCGGCGGCTTGGCCATGTCCAGGGAGCGCAGCCTGGTGATGGCGGTGGCCGCCGCGAGGGCGAGGGGCTCGGCGCTCTCCGGCACCCGGCGGCGCACTATCTCCGCGATGCGCTCCGGGCGGGGGTAGTCAATCCAGTGGTACAGGCAGCGCCGGGTCAGGGCATCGTGGAGGTCCCGGGTCCGGTTGGACGTGAGCACGACGACGGGCGGGTGGGTCGCTCGCACCGTGCCCAGTTCCGGGATGGTCACGGCCGCCTCCGCCAGGAGTTCGAAGGTGAACGCCTCGAACTCGGCGTCGGCACGGTCAATCTCATCGAGCAGCAGGACCGCGGGGCGGGGGCCGGGGTGTTCGATCGCCTGGAGCAGCGGCCGGCGCAGCAGGTACTGTTCGCCGAACAGATCGGCCTCCTGAACGTCCAGGTCCCGGACCTCCGCCAACCTGATGCCCAGCAGCTGGCGCTGGTGGTTCCATTCGTAAAGCGCCTCGGAGGCATCGATGCCCTCGTAGCACTGCAGCCGGTACAAGGGCGTGCCCAGCACCCGGGCCAGCGCCTTGGCCGCCTCCGTCTTCCCGACGCCGGCCTCGCCCTCCAGCAGGATGGGTTGCGGGAGCCGGATGGACAGGAACAGGGCCGTGGCCAGGCCGGGGTCGGCGAGATAGTCGCCCTCGTCCAGGGCGGCCGTGAGGGAGGCCACATCGGGGACCAGCCGGCGCACCTCATCCTCCGCGCCCGCCCGCGCCGGGCGACTCACGGCGCAGGTTCCAGCCGGGCGAGCACCCGGTCGTAGTCCGCCGCCGTGTTCACGTCCGGGGGGATGGGCCCCGGGACGGCCACCTCGACGACCTCCCCGGCCCGTTGCTCGAGCAACTTCCACACCGCCTTGTCCCCGTACAGGGCGGCCAGGGCCGGGAACAGGATGCGCCCGAACACGAACGGGTGGCCGACGCCGTCGTCATAGCGGCACACCGCGAGGCCGGCGGCGCCYCGACCGGCGAGCAGGCGCCGCACCGTTGCCGGCGTGACGCCGGGCTGGTCGCCGAGCAGCAGGACCACCGCGTCGGTGTCCGGGGCCAGGGCGGGCATCGCCGCCGCGATCGAGGACGAGCACCCGGCCTCGTAGTCCGGGTTGTCCACCACATCGCAGCCGCGGGTGTCCACCGTCCGGCGCACCTGCTCCGCGGACCCGCCCAGGGCGAGGACAATCTGGGCGAACCCGCTGGCGCGGGCGGTGGCCAGGACGGCGTCCAGCAACACGCCGTCACCGTAGGGGAGCAGCTGCTTGGGGCTGCCCAACCGCCGCGACGCCCCGGCGGCCAGGACCAGTCCGGCGATCCGGGGCTCAGGATGCGACGGCATATCGTTGCGGATCCGCCAGAAAGGCCGTCTTGCAGGCGGCCGAACAAAAATACACGACAGTCCCGGCATGGTCGGTGTGCAGGCTGGCCGCGACGGCGGCCACGCTCATGCCGCAGACGGGGTCGACGGCGCTCGCCGGGTCCGCCGCGGCCCGATCCGCCGGGTCCGCCGAGACACTCTCCGCCGGGGGCCCGGCGGCGCGTTCGAGCGCGCGGACGGACACCAGCTCGGCCAGGATGGACAGCGCGATCTCCGCCGGCGTATGCCCGCCCAGGCGCAGCCCGGCGGGGCAGTGCACGCGCGAGCGCTGGCTCTCCTGAACGTCGAGGGATGCCAGCACCGCCGTGCCGCGTTTTTCGCTCGCCACGAGGGCAACATACGGCACGCCGGCCCGCAGCGCCGCCTCCAGGGCGGGCTCCTCCTCCCGCCCGTGCGAGGCGACGATCACGGCCGCGACGCCGGCCGGTGCCGTGATGTCCGCCCCCGTGGCCTGCTCCATGTCCAGGTCCAGGACGGCGCCCAGGGCGGCCAGGGCCTCGGCCACGGGGCTCGCCCCAACTACCACGACCCGGGCGGCCGGCACCCTGGGTTCGAGGAAGATTTCCACGGCGCCCCCGCTCAGGCACGGATTGGTGACCTCCACGGCGCCCTGCTCCTGGACGCGGCGCGGCTTGCCGGGGACCACGCGCAGCAGGATCGGCTCCTGCATGGACAGGGCCCGCAGGCCGTATTCGCGCACCGACGCCTCGACGCAGCTGCCGCCGAGGAAGCCGTCGATCACCCCGTCGGCCAGGACCAGGGCCGTGTCGCCGGCATGGGCGCTCGTGGGGTGCTGGGCGCGCACCACGATGGCGTGCACAAACGGCTCCCGCCGGTTGATGAGCTCCTGCGCCCGCTGCGCCAATGACTCTCCGTTTCTGGGCATGGTCAGATCGGCGGCCTTGGCCGGCCCTGCATGGCCGCCCAAACCCGGGCCGGTGTGCAGGGCATGTCCATGTGCGTGACCCCGTAGGGTGCCAGGGCGTCGACGATGGCGTTGACGATGGCCGGCGGGGAGCCGACGGTGGCCGATTCGCCGATGCCCTTGGCGCCAATGGGATGGTGGGGCGAGGGGGTGACGGTGAAGCCGGTTTCCCAGTCCGGCACCTCCATGGCCGTCGGGATCAGGTAGTCCATGAAGGAGCCGCTGAGGCAGTTGCCGTCCTCGTCGAACGCGATGATTTCCATCAGCGCCATGCCGACGCCGTCGGTCAGCCCGCCGTGCACCTGGCCCTCGATGATCATCGGGTTGATCCGTGTCCCGCAGTCGTCGACGGCGATGAAGCGGCGCACCTTGACGTGGCCGGTGCCCGGATCGATGTCGACCACCGCGATGTAGGCGCCGAACGGGAACGTGAGGTTGGGCGGGTCGTAGGTCACCTCGGCGTCCAGGTTGCCGTCGATGCCCTTGGGCAGGGTCAGGGTGCCGTGCGCTCCCAGGGCGATCTCGGCGATCGTCTTGCCCGCGCCCGGATCGCCCTTGACAAACCAGCGGCCCTTTTCCCATTCCAGGTCCTCGGCCCGGGTCTCGAGCATGGCGGCGGCGATAAACCTGGCCTTGTCGCGGACCTTGCGCGCCACCATGGCCACGGCACCGCCGCTGACGGGCGTTGACCGGCTGCCGTACGTGCCCAGGCCGAACGGGGTCTGGTCCGTGTCGCCGTGCACGACGTCGATGTCCTCCGGCGGGATGCCCAGCTCCTCGGCCACGATTTGGGCGAAGGTGGTCTCGTGGCCCTGGCCCTGGGACTGGACGGAGATGCGCACCACGGCCTTGCCGGTGGGGTGGATGCGCAGCTCGGCGCCGTCGGCCATGCCCAGCCCGACGATGTCCATGTGCTTGCGCGGACCGGCCCCCACGGTCTCGGTGAAGAAGGAGATGCCGATGCCCATCAGTTCCCCGCGCCCGCGCTTCTCCTTCTGCTCGCGCCGGAGTTCGTCGTAGCCGGCCATCTGCATGGACAGGCGCATGGCCGGCTCATAGTTCCCGGAGTCGTACACCCAGCCGGTCTTGTTCGGATAGGGGAACTGTTCGGGCCGGATGAAGTTCTTCAGCCGCAGCTCGGCCGGGTCCATGTCCAGCTTCCGGGCCAGGATGTCCACCATCCGCTCCACCAGGTACACCGCCTCGGTGACACGGAAGGAACAGGCATAGGCGACCCCGCCCGGGGCCTTGTTGGTGTACACGCCCGTGACCTTGCAGTGCGCGGCCGCGAGGTCGTAGCTGCCCGTGAAAATGTGGAAGAAGCCGGCCGGGTTCTTGGTCGGCTGGGCGGTGGCGTTGAACGCGCCGTGATCGGCCAGGACGTTGGTGCGCAGCGCCAGGATCTTGCCGTCCTTCGTGGCCGCGATCTCGCCCTGCATGATGTAGTCGCGGGCAAAGGAGGTCGACATCAGGTTTTCCGAGCGGTCCTCCACCCACTTGACCGGCCGGCCCGTGACGATGGAGCCCACCACGGCCAGGATGTACCCGGGATAGATCCCCACCTTGTTGCCGAAGCCGCCGCCGATGTCGGGGGAGACGACCCGAATTTTGTGCTCGGGGATGCCGGCCACCATCGCGAACAGTGTTCGGTGCGCATGCGGGGCTTGGGTTGTCTCATAGAGGGTCAGCCGGCCGTCCACGGCGTCGTAGTCGGCGACGGCGCCGCAGGTCTCCATGGGGGCGGGGTGCACGCGCGGGTACACGATCTCCTGGGACACGACGACGTCGGCCGCGGCGAACACGGCGTCGGTCTCCGCCGCGTCCCCGGCCTCCCAGTCGAAGATGTGGTTGTCCGTGCGGCCTTCCAGGTCGTCGCGGATGACCGGTGCGTCCGCGTCGAGCGCCTTGCGGGCGTCCATGACTGGGGGCAGGATCTCGTAGTCGACGTCGATCAGCTCCAGCGCGTCCCGGGCGGCGTAGCGGTCCTGGGCCACCACGAAGGCAACCTCCTGGCCCTGGAAGCGGACCTTGTCGGTGACGAGCACGGCCTGCACGTCCGCGGACAGTGTGGGGGCCCACGCCAGGTGGAGGGCTTCGAGGTCCTTGCCGGTGATGACGGCGAGCACCTTGGGGTGGGCCAGGGCCTCGGTCGTGTCGATGGAGACGAGCCGGGCGTGGGCGACGGGGGCGCGCAGGATGGCGCCGTGCAGCATGCCGGGCAGCACGATGTCGTCGATGAAGGTGCCCTTGCCGCGCACGAACCGCGGATCCTCCTTGCGTTGGATGCGCCCGTACCCGATCGGGCGGCTCGGATCGCCGGCGGCCGGGTTCGGGGCGTGCTCAGACACGGTGGTCATGCCGTCACCTCCTCGGCGGCGTCCCCGCCCGCGGGGAGGGTGTCGGACGCGCCTGCGGCGGGGTGGGCGGCGGCCCACTGCACGGAGCGGACAATGGTTGCATAGCCGGTGCACCGACAGATCTGGCCGGAGATCGCCTGGCGGATCTGCGTGTCATCCGGGTGCGGGTTGCGGTCCAGCAGCGCCCTGGCGGTGAGCATCATGCCCGGGGTGCAGAACCCGCATTGCAGGCCGTGTTCCTCCATGAAGCCCTGCTGCACCGGATCGAGGGTGCCGCCGACGGCGAGTCCCTCGACGGTGCGGATTTCGTGGCCGTCGGCCATGGCGGCCAGCATGGTGCACGACTTGACCGGTTGCCCGTCCAGCAACACCACGCACGTGCCGCAGTTCGAGGTGTCGCAGCCCCAGTGCGTGCCGGTCAGCCCCAAGACTTCGCGGATGAAGTGGACGAGCAGCACGCGCGGCTCACTGTCCACGGAAACGTCCTCGCCGTTGACTTTCATGCTGATCTGCATGGTGTTCAGCCTTCCTGTGCTTGGGCGGCACGCGCGCAGGCACGCCGCAGGACCCTGCGGGTGAGCTCGTCCGCGAGGTGTCGTTTGTAGTCCACCGGGCCGCGCGAATCCTCCACCGGGTGGCAGGCGGCGGCGGCGATGCGCCCGGCCTCGGCGAACAGCTCCTCCCCGGGCGGACGCCCGTGAAGCGCGGACTCGATCCCGGCCACCGTTCCGTCCAGCCCCACCGCCGTCAGCCCGATCGCCACGGAGTCGATGCTGCCGTCGGCGGCCAGTGTGAGCGTGGCCCCCGCCGCGACGACGGCCCAGTCGCCCACCCGGCGCTCCACCTTCTCGTAGGCGCTGCCCGCACGGTCGCGGACGGGGAAGCGGAGCTCGCACAAGAGCTCGTTCGCGGCCACGGCGGTTTCGTACGGCCCGCGGTGGAAGTCCGCCATGGGGACCACCCGCTGCCCGCCGGGCCCGGTGATGACCGCCTCCGCCGCCAGCACGTCGGCGACGGTGGAAAGATCCTCCGCCGGGTCGGCCTGGCACAGGGACCCGCCGATGGTGCCGCGGTTGCGCACCACCGGATCGGCAATCACCTGTTCGGCGTCGTTGATGATCGGAAAATAGCGGGCAATTGCGGCCGACTCCAGCAGGGCCGTGTGCCGCGTCAGGGCGCCGACGCGCACGGTGTCACCGTCCCGGCGGATGAAATCGAGTTCCGCGAGGTCGTTGATGTCGATCAGCCACTCGGGCCGCGCCAGGCGCAGCTTCATCATGGGGAGCAGGCTGTGCCCTCCGGCCACCAACCGGGACTCCGGGCCGTGGCGCTCAAGGAGTTCAATTGCGTGGGCCACGTCGCGGGCCCGTGCGTAGTCAAATGGAGCCGGAATCTGCACAATCCACCCCTTCGCCATGCTCGAAGAATAGGCGTCCGGCGGGTCATGGGACTCCGACGGGGCGCCAATTAAGGGTCAGTCTTGCCCTTGCCGCTACGGGGTGTCAATATCGTCATAAGTGAAAGGTTATGACGGCATGCCGATGACATTGAGCCAGCTGCGGGCCTTCGCCCTCGTGGCCAAGCTCGGGTCGTTGCGCGCCGCCGCCGCCGCCCTGGAGGTCAGCGAACCCGCCGTCTCCTCCGCCCTGGCCGCCCTTCGCCAAGACCTCGGCGATCCCTTGTTCGTGCGCGCCGGCGGCGGCATCGCCCTGACCGCCGGTGGCAGGGCACTCGCCGACCACGCCCAGGAGATCGTGGGCCTGGCCGACCAGGTCCGGTGGGAGGTGGCGCACGTGCAGCGGTCCGCCGGCGGCTTGCGGGTGCTCGCGACGGCGGCCTTCGCCGAGCACGCGGCGGGCCGGCTGCTGGACGTCTTCACCAAGCGGGCCCCGGGGTTTTCGGTGGACATGGTGGTCGAAGCTGTCTCGGATGTGTCGGCACTGCTGGCGGACCACGCCTATGACATCGCCCTGGGCTCCCGGCCGGCGTCGGTATCCCGGCCTGCCTTGGTGGCCGTGCCGTTCCTGCGGTACCGGCGGTTCCTGGTCGCGGCCCCAACCCACCCGCTGGCCAAAACCCGCGGCCCGGTCCAGGCCGTGCGGCTGTGCGAACACCAGTGGTTCGCCGGCCCGCGGGGCATCGAGGGGCTGACCGAAGAGGGCGGCTGGCTGAAGTCTCTGGGCAGGGCCCCGGACATTGTGCCGCTGGCCAGCGAGACCGACGCCCTCGCCGCCGTCCGGGCCGGGGAGGGGATCATGCTCGCCCTTGAGCACATCGTGCGTGCGGAGATCGCCGGCGGCTCCCTCGTTCCGGTGGCGGCGGCCGGGACACCCGTCGCCGGGCTGTGGTGGGCCAGCACGCTGGACCATGCCCGGGCCACCGATGATGCAAGGACTCTGCAGCGGTTCGTCACAACGGCGGAGGCGACCGCGGCGATGGTTGCCTCGAAAGGGTCCCGGGGCCTGGCGCACCGGGGGTCGAAGGTCCATGTCGCGCTCTGGAGCTGAGCGGCACGGCGGCGTGCCAAAAATGCGGTGATGTACGGGTGCGGGCGGCCCCGGAGGGCGTACCCTGAAACCATGCGATTCCCCGTGTGGGTCCGGTTGTCATGACCGTGCGCTGGCGGCATTGGATGCCCGCGGCGGCCATTCCCGCGGTCATTGCCGCGGGCGTGCTGGCCGGGCCGCTGCAGGCCACGGCGCCCGTGGCGCTGCCCGCCAAGACGCCGGCCCAACTGGTGGCCCTCTTGGCCGGCAGCCATGTCCGGGCGCTCTCGGGCACGCTGAAACAATCGTCCGAGCTCGGCCTGCCCCAGCTGCCCGACACCGGACCGGCCGGCGGCCCCGATTCGGCCTCCGGCATTGCCTCCCTGGTGGGCCTGCTGACGGCGCCGCACACCCTGCGCATCTACCTGGACGGCCCGAACAAACAGCGCGTCCAGGTGTTGGATACGCTGGCCGAACGCGACCTCGTGCACCAGGGCGGGATTCTCTGGTCCTATGACTCGGCCACCAATGCGGCCACCCGCCTGACCCTGCCGGCCAAGGGCCTGCCGCCGGCGGGCGCCCCGGAGTCCCCGGAGCCGCAACTTGGCCTGCCGGATGCTGCACTGCCTAATTCCGCCCTGCCGGATGCTGCACTGCCGGATGCCGCGGCGCTTACCCCGGAACGGCTGGCCGCGGGACTGCTCAAGGGACTGGACTCCAGTACGCAGGTGAGCGTCGGACCCAACACCACGGTCGCGGGCCGCACGGCCTATGAACTCGTGCTCACCCCGCGCACGCCGGCCACCCTGGTGGGCGACGTTGCCATCGCCGTTGATGCCCGGACCGGGTTGGCGCTGCGGGTGCGGGTGGCGGCCCGCGGACAGGACAAACCGGCGTTTGAGCTTGGCTTCACCGAGTTGTCGCTGCAGGCGCCGCCGGCGCGTCTTTTCAACTTCACCCCGCCGCCAGGTGCCACCGTCACCGACAAGGCGCTGCCGTCCGCCGGACCTTGGGCCGGGAAACTGCCGGGCCACATGCCCGCGCATGGGCGGGACTTGCTGCCCGCACCCCATGCCGGGACCCGGCCGGTGCCGGCCGTGACCCTGCACGGCACCGGATGGGCGACCATCCTGGCGACGCCCGCGGGATCCGTCCCGGCAGAGCTGGCGGACTCTCCGGAACTGGGGCAGTTGCTGCGCCCGGTGCCCGGCGGCCGGGCCTTGTCAACGTCCTTGTTCACGGCGCTGGTGACCAGCGACGGGCGCCTGCTGGTGGGCGCCGTTCCGCTGTCGGCATTGTCGGCACTGGCGGCCTCGGCGGCCGGCCAGTGAGCCCCGGCCCGGCTGACACCCAACCCTCCACACCCGCCATCGAAACACACGGCCTCACGAAGCGCTTCGGCCGCCAGAGCGCCGTCACGGGCCTGGACCTGAGTGTTCCGGCGGGGGCGGTCTTTGGATTTCTGGGTCCGAACGGGTCCGGGAAGACCACCACCATCCGCATGCTGCTAGGCCTGGCCCAGGCCAGCAGCGGCACCGCCACGGTTCTGGGGCGCCCCATGCCGCGGGACCTTGAGGCCGTGCTGCCGCGCGTGGGCGCCCTGGTCGAGGGGCCGGCGTTTTACCCCTTCCTCTCCGGTCGGGCGAATCTGCACCGGCTCGACAGCGCCGACCGGCACGCGCCCTCCGCCACGCGCACCGCCCGGGTGGCCGCCGCCCTGGACCGGGTGGGGCTGGCGCCGGCGGCCGGCAAGAAAGTGCACGCCTATTCGTTGGGCATGAAGCAGCGCCTGGGCATCGCCAACGCGCTGTTGCGCCCCCGCGAGCTCATGGTCCTGGACGAGCCCACGAACGGCCTGGACCCGCAGGGCACCCGCGAGGTGCGCAACCTGGTCCGTTCCCTGGCCGCGGAGGGCACCACCGTGTTCGTTTCCAGCCACCTGCTGGCCGAGGTGGAGCAGATCTGCACCCATGCGGCCGTCATGCGGGCCGGGACGCTGGTGGCCCAGGGGACGCTGGCGCAGCTGCGGGCCGAGGGCCGGACGCGCATCAGGGTCTTGACGCCCGACGCCGGAACCGCCCGCGGCGTGCTGGAGCGCCTCGGGCTGATCCCCGACCCGGACTTCCGGGGGCCGGGCCGGTCCGGTGACACGGTCACGGCGGAACTGCCCGGCACTTCGGAACTGCCCGGCGCATCGGATCGGCGTGCCGCCGTGCCCGCGGGTGAGGACATCGTGGCCGCCCTGGTGGGGGCGGGGGTGCGCGTGCGCGGCTTTGCCGTCGACGCCGGCAGCCTCGAGGACCGCTTCGTGGAGTTGACCGGGGAGGGGTTTGACGTTGCCCAGTGAACCGGCTACGGCCCCGCGGCGGTCCGCCTGGCCGCTGCTGCGTTCGGAGCTGTCCGTGCTGTTCCGCCGCCGCCGGACGTGGGCCATGCTGGCGGCACTGGCCGCCGTTCCCGTCCTGATTGCGATCGCCGTCAAGCTGACGTCGGGGCCTCCACAGGGGCGGGGGCCGGTATTTCTGGACCGGATCACGCACAACGGGCTGTTTGTGGTGCTGACGGCGCTGGTCCTGTGCGTGCCCTTGTTCCTGCCGTTGACCGTGGGCGTCGTGGCCGGGGACACGATTGCCGGCGAGGCCGGCCTGGGCACGCTGCGCTACCTGCTGGCCGCGCCGTCGGGCCGCTTCCGCCTCCTGCTGGTCAAGTACGTCGGAGCCGCCGCGTTTTGCGTGGCCGCCATGGCCGCCGTCGTGCTGGCCGGGACGGTGATTGGGCTGCTGCTGTTTCCTGTGGGTCCGGTGCCGCTGCTGTCCGGGGAGCTGGTGGACGTTTGGACGGCCGAGGGCAGGATCCTGCTGGTGGGGGCGTACGTGTGCGTGTCGTTGCTGGGCTTCACCGCGATCGGGTTGTTTATCTCCACGCTGACCGATGTCCCGGTGGGGGCCATGGCCGCCACGGTCGTGCTGGCGGTGGCCTCCCAGGTCCTGGACGTGCTGCCGCAGCTGGACTGGCTGCACCCCTGGCTGTTCAGCCACCACTGGCTCGGGTTCGCCGACCTGCTCCGGGAGCCGATCGTGCTGACCTCATTTGGTGAGAACGCCCTGTTGCAGCTGGGCTATGCGGCGGTGTTTGGCGCCCTGGCCTATGGCCGGTTCGCCACGAAGGACGTGCTGTCCTGAGCCGGCCGGCCGGACAAGTGAATTCGATCAGCTACCCAGGGGGCCGTCATGCGACGTGGAATAGCGACACCGTTGACCGTAGCGCTCAGTGTTTTCTTGGGTTTCTGCGTGTACCTGCAGATTTGGGGACTCCCAACACAGGCGCGGGCCGTCGCCGGGATATTTCGGCAAGTGGAACCGATCGTGGGGCCGTCCATACTCGTTGCCCTGGCATTCATTGCCTTGAGCATTATGGGTTATGCGACTCCCGCCGTGATGCTCGGGCTCCTGGCGGGCGGTCTCCTGGCGCTGTGCGCAGCTAGTGCCCTCGGGCTTTTCCTCGCGGTTCGACGGTGAAATGGCCGTGCCTGTTCTCCAGATGAGGTCCGAGAAGAGGCACGGCCATTCATGGCGAGCCAAGTACAGCTAGGCGCCCAGGGACGGGTAGTGGATCGCCGCCGTCTGCGGGTGGGCGCGGACCCAGCCCTTGAGTACGTTCGCCCCATAGGAGGAGAGCATGGGGTTCTCCGGATCGTCGCTCACCCCGCGCGCCTCGGCGGCCAGTTCGGCCGGCAGCGGCACGGTCTCGATCACGGCGTCGAGCCGGGGGGACCAGAAGAACGGCACCGAGTAGCGGTCCACGCCGGGCGGGGGAGCGGTGACCCGGTGGATGGTGGCCATGAGGTAGCCGTCGGTCGCCACCTCCAGCATCTCCCCAAGGTTGACCACCAGCGCCCCGGGAATCGGCTCCACCGGGATCCACTCGGTTTGGCCGTGCGGCTGAACCTCCAGGCCGCCGATCAAATCCTGCAGCAGCAGCGTCACGAAGCCGTAGTCGGCGTGCGAGCCCACGCCCTGGGTGCCGGCCTCGGGCACCTGGCCGCCGACGTAGTGGACCAGTTTGCCCATCCAGGCCGGCGTCTGCGCAAACGGCTCGGCGAAGTAGTCCTCCGGCTGGCCGAGCGCGACGGCGATGCCGGCCAGCAGGTCTGCGCCGATGCCGGACATCAGCTCCGCCCACTGAAGGGCCACCCGCTCCAGCTCCGGGTACCCGGCCGGCCACTGGTTGCGCCCCTGTAGCCGCAGGAACGGCTGGTCCGCGGGCACCTCCGCCAGCGGTTCGCGGTCCGGGCCGAAGTCAATCTGTTCCCGGGAGTCCGCCCGGCCGCGCGTGATCTCGGTGCCCAGCCGCGTGTAGCCGCGAAATTGCGCCGAGGTGCGGTTGTCCAACTCCAGGCGCTGCTCCAGGGGCAGGCGGAAAAACCCGGCAAGGGTTTCCAGCAATTCCTGAACCTGGCCGTCGGCCGCCCCATAGTTGGTGACCTGGAAGAAGCCGACGTTGTGCGCGGCGTCGCGCAGGGTGTCGATGAAGGCGGCATTGAAGGTGCCGTCCGCGTTGCGGGCGGTCGACAGATCCAAGACGGGAACCGAGGTGCGTGTTGTGCTCATGTACTTAGACTGCCCCTCTTTCGCCGAAATAGGCGAAGGAATGTTGCGTCATGTTGCGCCGGAGTACTCCAGGGAGTCCGCCGGCAGCGACGCTGAAAGGTTCAGGTGCGAGAAACCGTGCCGCCGGCCGGAACCCGGCCTAGTTCGCCCAAAACGGGTAGTCGGTATAGCCCTTGGCGCCATCGGTGTAGAAGGTGGCATGGTCGGCCTCGTTCAGCGGCAGCCGCTCGCGCCAGCGGCGGACCAGATCCGGATTCGCCAACGCCGGCCGGCCCACCACCACGGCGTCCGCCCACCCGTTGCCGGCCACGGCCAGCGCGTCCTCGAGCGAGGTGACGGTGCCGAAGCCGGTATTGAGCACGATCGGGCCGCCAAAGCGGGCGCGCAGGTGCTGGACCAGGTGGCCGGCGGGGTCCTTGTGCAGGACGCTCAGCCCGGCCAGGCCCAGCGGCGCGATCCCGTCGGCGAGCGCCTGATAGGTGGCGAGGGTGTCGGCGGGGTCCGTTTCCAGGGCCCCCTGGACGTTGTGTTCCGGGGAGATGCGCAGCCAGGTTCGGGACGCGCCGATCGCGGCGGCAACGGCCGTGACGGTCTCGATCACGAATCGGGCCCGGTTGGCCGGGCTGCCGCCATACGCGTCGGTGCGGTGGTTGGCGGAGGGGGCGAGGAACTCGTGGAGCAGGTAGCCGTTGGCGCCGTGCAGTTCGATGCCGTCGAAGCCGGCCGCGATCGCGTTGCGGGAGCCCTGGGTGAACTCCTCGATGATGCCGGGCAGCTCGGCCGTCGCCAGGGCATGCGGGACGGGGTAGGGATGCTTGCCGTCGTAGGTGCGGCTCATGCCGTCGATGGCGATGGCGCTCGGGCCCACCACTTCGCGCCCGCCGGTGTTCCCGGGATGGGTGACGCGGCCGGCGTGCATGACCTGGGCGATGATCCGCCCGCCGTCGGCGTGGACGGCGTCGGTGACCCGCCGCCAGCCGGCGATCTGTTCGGCGGTGACCAGGCCGGGCTGGCGCACGAACCCCTGCCCGGCATGGCTCGGGTACGTGCCCTCGCTGACCAGAAGCCCCATGGAGGCGCGCTGCCGGTAGTACTCCACGACGTCATCCCCGGGCACGCCGTCGCGGCCGCTCCGGGAACGCGTGAGCGGGGCCATGACCAGCCGGTTGGGCAGTTCGAGGTCGCCGAGGGTGACGGGGGAAAACAAGTTCACGTAGTTCTACTTTCAGTACGGGGACGTTCTGCTTCTCTAGCCCCAACGCAGGGTGCGGGGCACGCTATTCCCGCACCGCCGCCGTCGTGCCTGGGCCGCGGCGCCGGACAGGGCGCCCGGGGCGCAGGAGTACATTGAATCGCATGAGCGAAACTACCATTCTTGAACCGTCCACCATGACCAGCGCCGTGCTTCGCACGGCTGACGCCGCGCGGCCCTACGCGGACAGCGCCCCGCTGGTCCTTGAAAGCATTCCCGTCCCGGCGCCCCGGTCCGGTGAGGTCCTGGTCAAGGTGGAGCGGGCCAGCCTGTGCCACTCGGACCTGTCCGTCATCAACGGCTCCCGGCTCCGCCCGTTGCCCATGGCCTTGGGGCACGAAGCCAGCGGAACGGTGGCCGCGATTGGCCCGGACGTCACCGACGTGCACCCCGGGGACCGCGTGGTGCTGGTCTTCGTGCCCAGCTGCGGCGAATGCCGGGCGTGCACCGGCGGCCGGCCGGCCCTGTGCCACCGCGGCGCCGCGGCCAACGGGACCGGCGACCTGCTCCATGGCCAGGCGCTGCTCCGGACGGCCGCGGGGGAACGGATCAACCACCATCTGGGCGTCTCAGCCTTCTCCGAATATGCCGTCGTGGCCCGGGAGTCGCTGGTGGTCATTGACGACGACGTGCCGTTCGAGATCGCCGCGATGTTTGGGTGCGCCGCGCTCACCGGCATCGGGGCCGTGGTCAATACCGCCAAGATGGCCGAGGGCCAGTCGATGATCGTGTTCGGCCTCGGCGCCGTGGGGCTGATGGCCGTCATGGCCGCCGCCCGGATTGCCGGCAGCACCGTCATCGCCATTGACCCGCTGGCGGAAAAGCGGGCGCTCGCGCTCAAGTGCGGGGCGCACTTTGCCGGGTCCCCCGAGGAGGCCGCCGCCCTGGTGGCCGCGCACGCCGGCGACGGCGTCGACGTCGCCGTGGAGGCGGTGGGCAGCGCCCGGGTGATGGAAGCCGCCCTGGCGTTGTTGACCCGCGGCGGGGCGCTGGTATCCGTGGGCCTGCCGCACCCGGACGCGACCCTGTCCGTCCAGGCGCTCCAATTTGCCGGCACGGGCCGGCGGCTGCTGGGTTCCTATATGGGGGACGCGAACCCGGCCCGCGACATCCCCAAGTACATCCAGCTGTGGCGGGAGGGGCGGCTGCCCATCGAGCTGCTGCACACCGACACCCGGCCCCTGGCGGAGATCAACGAGGGCCTCGACGCCCTGGCCGAGGGCCGCGTGGTGCGCCGCCTGTTCACCCTGGGCGCCTAACCCCGTCCCCCCGTGGGGGAGGGTGCATGCTTACAGTGCGCGCATGCGGTTGTTGCGCGGGTTGTGCTCGAGCTCGGCCAGGCCCAGGGCCTCCAGCAGCGGCGGCAGGTACATGCCGACCCGTCCCCGGTAGCCCTTCTTCAGTCCGTACCAGCCGCCCACCGGGTTGCTCTCCGAGCGTCCCCAGGCCTCCACCGTGCCGTCCTTGGCGGGCTTTTGTTCATCGGCGCTGCCCAGCTCCATCCAGTCGCCGTGCTCCCTGAGCATGGCATGGAGGTCCGTCACGATCCCCAGCTGGTATTTCAGCACCGTCTTGCCCACCGTGCAGACGAGTTCCGGCGGGTCCGTGCCCTCGTCGCGGTACATGGTGTAGTTGGACGTGCCGGGCGGGGTCTGCAAGACCCAGGGCGTGTCCTTGGTGCCTTCTGCGGGCCAGGAAAAGGTGCTCACTGTCGAAACCTTTCGTGCATGGTGGTTCCTCGAACCGGGCACCGGGGCGGTGCCCGCTGCCTTGAATCCTACGTCGGGCCGCCGGGCACCGACAGGGGCGGTACCGACAAGTGCGGGTGCGGGGTTCTCGCCTTATTCGGCGCCGCCGGAAGGGTGCGCCGGGCCGGGTTCGGCGGCCACCTGGGAGGCTGATTTGTCCAGCCGCCAGCCCCGCCACACCGGATGGCGCAGCCGGCCGCCGCCAGTCCATTCGGTGTAGGAGACCTCGCCCACCAGCGTCGGGGTGATCCAGTGTGCGTCCCGGGAATCGGCGGCCGGCACGGCGGCAAACGGCGGGGACTTCCGGCCCAGGCGGCGCACCGTGCGGGCGAGTTCGGCGAGTTCCGGGTCACTGAAGCCGCTGCCGACCCGGCCGGCATACACCAGTTTGCCCGCACGGTCGGGAATGCCGACCAGCAGCGAACCCACCGTTCCGGCCCGGATCCCCTTCCCGTCCCGCCAGCCGCCCACGACAACCTCCTGCGTGTTCACGTGCTTGAGCTTGATCCACTCCGGGCTGCGCCGCCCGCCCCGGTACCGGCCCGTGCGCCGCTTGGCCACGAGGCCCTCAAGCCCCAGCGCCCGGCTGCGCTCCATCGCCTCCTGCACAGTTCCCTCGACCAAGGGGGAGAGCTGCACGAGGGCGGCCTCGTCCAGCACTCCGGCGCCCCTGCGGCCGCCGGGCCCCGACCCGGGCAGGTCCGCCAGCAGCTTTTCCAGCAGCGCCCGGCGGTGGGCGAACCCCTGTCCAACCGTTGCGATGCCGTCGACCTCCAGGACGTCAAAAACCATATAGTGGACGGGGGTCGTGCGGGCGGCCCGTTGGACGTCGGCGGGCCGGTTGAGCTTCATGCGCGTCTGCAGGACGCCGAAGTCGGGGCGCCCGGAGGCGTTCAGGGCAACGATCTCCCCGTCCAGCACGACGGCGTCGGCCGGCACCTGCTCGGCGAGCTCCGCGGCCAGTTCCGGGTAGGTGCCCGTCAGGTCCTGGCCGTTGCGGCTGGTCAGGCGCACGTCCCCGCCGGCGACCACGGCAATGGCCCGGATGCCGTCCCACTTCATCTCCAGCGACCACTCGTCGGTGGCGTGCAGATCCGCGGCGGTGCCGGGCGTGGCCAACATGGGATCATGGCGCCCCGTCGCCGCGGCGGCCGATTTCCGGCCGTGGTCCTGGTCCTTCATCAGGTGGATCAGCCACTGGGACTTGGGGGCGTCGCCGCCGGCGGTGTTGATCAGGGCGTAGCGGCGCGGGCCGCCCAGCCCGCCGTCCGGCCGTCCGGTCAGGGTGGCGATGATTTCCCGCCCGTCCCGCCACTTTTCCAGCTCATGGCTTCCGCTGTCCCAGATGGTGACCTGGCCGGCACCGTATTCTCCCTTGGGGATGGTGCCCTCGAAGCGGCCGTAGTCCAGCGGGTGGTCTTCGGTGCGGACCGCCAGGTGGTTCTTCCCCGGGTCGGTGGGCACGCCCTTCGGGAGCGCCCAGGACACCAGCACCCCGTTACGCTCGAGCCGGAAGTCCCAATGCAGGTTGCGCGCGTGGTGTTCTTGGATCACGAAGCTGTTCCCGGTTGCCGTGCCGGGGCGAGGCGAGGCGTCGGGGACCGGCTCCGGCGTCTTGTCGGGGTCCCGCTTGGCGCGGTAGGTGGCCAGCACGTCCTCCTGCCGTCGGGCCGCGGCCGGCGTCCCGCCCGGGCCGGGCGCCGGGACGACGGCGGGCGGCTCGCCGCCGGGGGGTCCGGTCGCCGCGAGCGGGTCCCCGCGCCGCCCCACGCGCCGCAGCACGTCCCGGTAGTCCAGCTGGGCCAGCGAGGGTGCGGACAGTTCCCGCCACGTGCGGGGCGCGGCAACCCAGGGATGGGACCGTCCGCGCAGCGAATAGGGCGCGACGGTCGTCTTGTTCGCATTGTTCTGACTCCAGTCCACCAGCACCTTCCCGGGCCGCAGGATCTTGCGCATCCGCGAAACGACCAGGTCCGGGTGGTCCGCTTCCAGGGCCAGGGCCAGTTCATGGGCGACGGCCGAGACCTGGTCGGAGGTCTGCTTTCCGTCGAGGGCGGCATACAGGTGAATTCCCTTGCTGCCGCTGGTCACCGGCACCGGGTCCAGTCCCATGTCCGCCAGCAGCGCCCGGGCCAGCCGTGCCACCTCGGCACACTCGGGGAGGCCGGCGCCCTCGCCCGGATCCAGGTCCAGCACCAGCCGGTCGGGATTTTGCGGGCGGCCGCGGCCGTCAAAGCGCCACTGCGGGACGTGGATTTCCAGGGTCGCCGTCTGGCCCAGCCAGGTCAGCGTGGCCAGGTCATTGACCAGGGGGTAGTCGTTGCTGTGGTCCTTGTGCACCTGGGTTGCGCGGGGCACCCACGCCGGGGTGGCGTCGTCGAGGTTCTTTTGGAAGAACATTTTCCCGGGCTCCTGCGCCGTACCGACGCCGTTGACCCAGCGCTTGCGCGTGGCCGGCCTGTCGTGCGCGGCCCGGATCAGGTGCGGGGCCACCTCGGTGTAGTAGGCCAGCACGTCGGCCTTGGTGGTGCCGGTGGCCGGATAGAGCACCTTGTCCAGGTTGGTCAGGGTCAGCCGGTGGCCGTCGATCTCAACGTCCTGCTTGCGAGAGGAGCTGCGTGCGCCTGCCATATGTCCAGTGTGGAACCATGCCCAAGCTTCCGCCACCCCCTTTTGGCGGGCAGCCCTGTCCCTGGCAACCCTGTCCCCTCCCGGGTGGGTCTGGCCGGACACGGAACGGCGGTATAGCGTAAAAGATGCACTGAAGGCGATGGTGATCCGGGAGGATCGAAACCGCGGGGCCCGCCCGGCCCCCGTCGAAGGAGTTGATTGCCACCATGAGGCCCATTTGGAAAGGCGCGGTCACCTTCGGCCTGGTGAATGTGCCCGTGAAGCTCTATAGCGCCACGCAGGACCACGACCTGTCCCTGCACCAGGTCCACGGCGAGGACGGCGGGCGCATCCGTTACGAGCGCCGGTGCGAGGTCTGTGGGGAGGTTGTGGCCTACGAGGACATTGACAAGGCCTACGAGGACGGGGACAAGACCGTGGTGCTCACCGGGGAGGACTTCGCGGTTCTGCCCCACGACCGGAGCCGGGAGATCGAGGTGGTGGAATTTGTGCCCGGGAGCCAACTGGACCCGATCACCTTTGACCGCAGCTATTTCCTGGAACCGGATTCCAGCTCCGTCAAGGCGTATGCGCTGCTGATGCGCACGCTCAAGGACACCGAGCTGACGGCGATCGTGCAGTTCTCGCTGCGGCAAAAGACCAAGCTGGGCGCCCTGCGCACCCACGGCAAGGTCATGGTGTTGCAGTCGCTGCTTTGGGCCGACGAGGTGCGGGAGGCAGACTTCCCCGCCCTGGCCGCGGCGACGCGCATATCCGAGCGCGAACGGGAAATGTCCGCGTCGCTCGTGGCCCAGTATGCCGACGATTTTTCGCCCAAAAAGTACCGCGACGAATACCAGGCGGAACTTCGCAAGCTGGTGGACGCAAAGATGGAGCAGGGCGACGCCCTGGACACCGAGGCCACCTTCGGGCGGGCGCAACCGGAGGGCGACGGTGAGGTCGTGGACCTGATGGAGGCCCTGCAGCGCAGCATTGAGCGCAAGCGGCAAAAGAAGGGTCCCGCGGCGGCAGCCGGCACGGGGAAGGCCCGCGGGCGCGGGAAGGAGCACAAGGCGGCCGGGAAACGCGGAGCCTAAGGTCCGGGCCGGCAGCCCGCCCACGCCGACCCGGGGGCTCACGCCCCGGGCAACTCGAAGACATCGATGAGGAAGGCCGGCTCCCGGTAGGAGGCTACCGTCCGCAGGCGGGCATCGGCGCCGAGTGCGGCGTGGACGTCGTCCCCGGACAACGGCCAGCCGCTGATGGGGTGGCGCCAGTGGCAGGCAATGACCACCGCGCCGGGCAACGCCGACTCCAGCATCCGGCCCACCGCGGCACTCAGCTGGTCTTCGGAGAGATAGTAGCCGGTTTCGGAGAGGACGAAGAGGTCAAAACGCCCGGCGGGCCACTCCTGCGGGATGACGGCTTGCACAAGGGTCGCATGGGGGTGCGTCGCATTCCGTCCGCGCGCCGTTTGGACGGCCTCGCCACTGGCATCCACGCCAACCACCCGATGGCAGCGGGCGGCCAGCTCGGCGGTCAGCACCCCCGTGGAGCAGCCCAGCTCCAGGGCGGCGGTGAACTCCGCCCGGGGGAGCGCACCCAGCAGCAGCGATCTCTTGCGCCGCTCATACCGGGAACCCGGCTGCCACGGTTCCACCGCGCCGGCGTGAATGGCATCAAATTGAGCCTGCAGCCACGCCCTGGCGCTCTCCCCGGACGGGGTGAAAGCCCCCGCCGCGTCGATGAAGGTCTCAAAGGGGCGCCGGAAGTGCTCCAGGAGCGATGCGGACAGGAGGGCCTCATCGCCGGGCGCCGGGGATAGCGGGGCCACCTGGCTGGCATGGTGGGCCAGTGCGGCCCGCTTGCCGGCCTGCTCGGCGGCGTCCAGGTCCAGGCGCCGCAGGGCGGGCCAGGGAACGTCGCCGTGGCCGGGAAAACCCCAGTGCCACAGCCAGATCGGGTACCCGAGGTAGGGATTGCCGGTGCCGGCCGCGACATGGGCGCCCGCAGTGCCGGCGGCTTCATGGTCGGGGTGCCCGTCCCCGGCCCACGGTGCCACAATCAAGGTCCTGCCCCGGCCGGGGCGGACGACGCCGGCAATCGCCTCCTCGAGCCGCTGCAGGCTCGCCGCCACCGCCCCGTCGGGAATCCCCACGTGCGTGCATCGTGCGGCCGGGGCGAGTTCCGTCAGCGCCCGGCGCAACTCGACGGCCCTCATGGCGGCCAGGCGCTCGCGGCTGTGGGTGGGGGAGTCGGGATGTGACGCCTCGCCCAGCGTGGCCACCACGACGTCGACGGGGGTGCCGTGGCGGGCGGCCCGCTGAAGGAGGCCGGCCGCTCCGAGGGTCTCGTCGTCAGGGTGCGCGGCGACCACCACGAGCCGGTCCAGGTTCGCCCAGTCGAGGTCCAGCGGTGCCATGGCCTGAATGCGCTGCGCTCGCAGCCACCGGGCCTCGGGCGTGGTGTCCTGGCGGTGGCTGAAAGCTACCACGGGGAGCGCCCGGTCGCGAGCAGCCGGCCCCCGTGGGCGGCCACCGCACGTTCCGCATGGTCCTGGCGCAGGTACAGTTCCAGGTCGGCAACGCGCTGGGCGTGGGCCGGTTCGAAGGCCAGCGGCTCGGGCCCCATGCCGTGGGCCGCGAGCGCCAGCACCTCCTCGGCCGCGCAAACCACGGCCGTCCGCACGCGGGCCGCGGTCAGCGGGGCCCCCGTGCCGTTGGGCCGGTCAGCCTCCTCGGCCGCACAGTACAAGGCCGTCCGCCCGGCCCACAGGGCCTGGTCGGCGCGGCCCACCTGCCACTGGGCGATTTGGTCCGGTGTGCGGGCACCGCAATGTTCGTACAGGCGCCGGGCCAGGGTCGTCGCGGCGCCGTGCCAGATGGCGGCAACGCCCACGCCGCCCCAGGAAAAACCGGGCCGCTGCACATACCAGCCGGGCCCGCCCACGGCGGTCGCGGGGACATGCAGAAAGGACAGGCCCTGGCTCGGCACGGACGGCAGGCCCAGTGCGGTCCACGCCCGCTCCACGGCGGAGACGCCGTCGTGGTGGAGGTCGACGGCGAAGAGCCGCGTCCCGTCGTCGGCCTCGGCCGTGACCAGCGCACGGTTGAGGGTTTGGCCCAGGGAACACCAGGGCTTGGTTCCGGTGAGCCGCCACCCCCGCCCGGACCGGGCGGCGGTGAGCTGGATGCCCGGGGCCCGGGCGGCGAAGACGCCCCACGTGTCCGCTTCCGTGGACAGCCGGCCCGCTTCCGCCTGCGCCAGGATGGCCAGCGCATCGAGGTGTGGTTCGACCATGCGGGCCACGCCCAGGTCTGCGGCCCCCATGGTCGCCAGTGCTTCCCACAGCCGCAGCGTCTGTCCCCGCCCGGGCAGGGGCATGGTGGCGCCGAGCTCCCGTGCCAGGCGCAGCGCCGGTGCCGGCTGCCCGCCGCAGGCCAGAACTGCGGCATGGAGGCCGGCCAGCGTCTCTCCGGCATCCGTGACGTCCCACGCCGGTCGCAGGTGTACGCCGCCGGAGGCCGCTTCCGGCTGGTACGTGCCGGGGGTGGCCGCCGGTGCTGCATCCGTCGTGGGCATGGGAATGCTCCTTCCTTGCGGGCGGCGGGGCGTCATTGCCCGGAGGCGTCGGCGTCGCTTTCCGAGGAGAACGACTCCCGTTCGTGCCGTGTCGGGCCGGCGTTGCCGGCGTCCGGCTCGGCCTCCGTCGAGGGTGCCTCCACCGGCGGTTCAGCATTCGATTCTTCGTCGCCGGGTGCTTCGTCGTCGCGACCGGCCGTCGTTGGCGGGCCGTTTTCTGCCGCGTTTTCGGCGTCCGGCTGGTCCTGGGTACCGCCAGACTCTCCGGCCCCGGGACCTGCGGTGTGGTCCGCATCCTGCGCAATTCCCGTCGCGGAGGCGGGCATTTCATCTTCCGGAGTGGGGGAGCCGTAGCMGCCTTCCGGCGGGCGGCCGGCATGTGAAGAATCGTGGGTGGTCATGTCTGCTCCTTGCACTCGGTGGCCCGGTGGACAGTTCCCGGCCCTTGGGAAGCGTTTTCGAGTGTGCTAACGGTCTGGATGCTTTCACTGTAACCATCGCCGGACAGTTCGTGAACCCCCGGCCGCTCGGCGGGCCAATCTTGTTGCCCGGCACGCCGCGGGCTAGTGTAAAAGGAGTCGAGCCGGCTGCGATTGACCAGGAAGACCCGAGCCCCGCGAACCCCGTACCCGCGCGGACCCGTGGAGTCGCGCACAGGGAAGGAGCCCCACTATGGCAGCGACAGTGAAGGCAATCGGGACCGCCTTTTTGGTGGCGCCGTCCGGCGGAACCGGGGATCTGGACGCGTTCGTCGCGGCCAGGGTGACTGTGCTTGCCCGGTAGGCCCGCTAAGGCGGCCGGGATCCTGGCGGCATGGGCCAGATCGACCATTCCGGGGCAGCGGCTCTTGCTGGCCGCCAAGGCGGCCCTGGCCGTCGGGGTGGCCTGGTTCCTGGCCCCCCACGTTCCGGGGGTCGCGGAGGACTATCCGTACTACGCGCCGTTGGGCGCGCTGGTGAGCATGTACCCCAGCTTCATGGGGTCGGTGCGGGCAGGGACGCAGACGCTGGCCGGGTTGCTGCTTGGCATCGGGCTGGCGGCCGGTGTGCTGGCATTCGGCCAGCCCAACATCGTGAGCATTTCCCTGGCCGTGGGCGTCGGGGTCCTGCTGGGCGGGCAGCAGTGGCTGGGCGCGGGACGGGACTACGTGCCGGTGGCGGCCTTGTTTGTCCTGATCGTTGGCGGGCCCCGGGCGGATTCCTTCTCCATCGGATACGCCGTGCAGATGAGCCTTGGCGTCGTGGTGGGACTCGTGGTCAACGTTACGGTGTTCCCGCCCCTGACCTTTGACCGGGCCCTGCTGCGACTCTCGCGCTTGCGGAACCTGCTTGCCGGCCAGCTCGATGACATCGCCGCGGCCCTCCAGGAGCACTGGCCGCCGGCCCATGAGGACTGGGCGGCCCGGACCACGATGCTCGACGGCGCCACCCGCGAAGTGCGCCGTGCCGTGCACGAAGCCCACGAAAGCCGCAAGGGAAATCCACGGGCCCGCCGCCATCCCCGCCGCCACCGGGTGGAGGGAAACTTTGATGACCTGGCCGCGCTGGAACAGATGACCTTCCACGTCAGGAACTTATCCGAGGTGCTGGCCGGGGCCGTGTGGGGTGCCCCCTTCGAGGTGAAGCTCGACGCCGCGTTGTGCCCGGTGCTCAGCGACTGCCTGAAGGCCGTGGCCCGCGTGATGGTGGCCTGGGACGAGGGTTCAGGGGTCGAGGAACGCCTTGCCGACGCCGGGGAGGCCCTGGGCAGGTTGATGTCCGCCTTGGAGAACCATGTCACTGAGTCCTCGGCGTTGGGGCCGCCCGGCGCCGTGGCCATGGATGTGCAAAGGATTCTGGCAATACTGCGCCGGCGCCTCGTGGACGACGGCGACCGGCACTGAGTCAGGGCCGGGTTCGGGGACGGCCCGCTCCCTTGTTTCTGACGGCCGGGCCGGTCAGGATGGACAGTAGCGAGACGATCGGAGGAGTCAGATGAGCCTGCTGGTTAGACTGCTCAGCGCCGTGGTTGCCCTGGCGGCAGGGGCCGCGGCCCGGAGGGCGCTGGATGTGGCATGGCGAAAAAGCACCGGCCACCGGCCGCCCAAGGACGCGACGAATCTTGACGACGCCCTTCCCGGCGTTCTCGTGTTCGCTTTTGTCACGGCCGCCACCAGTGCAATCATTCACGTGCTCACCCAGCGGGCCGCCAAGACGTCCATGGTGCGTCTGCGCCACTAGCCGGGACCCTGCCGGTGTGTCACCCCCGCCGGTCCGGCGTGCCCGCCGGCAGCTRATCCAAGCCCCGGATTGACGGAAGGAAGAACATGCGCATCCTGTTTCCGTTCAAGGTGGTTGACCGCCTGCAGGAATGGGAGTCCGTGGATCCCCTCAGCGCCGGAGTGCGCAAAGCCGGTGGGCCTGGTTCACGCTGCCGCGAACACGACCGGGACCGCCTTGTTTGTACTGTCCCTCGCGCTTCGCTGCACCGGCCGCCCCCGCGCGGGGAGCGCAGCTTCGGTGACCGGTCTGGGGGTGGTCGCCCTCGGCGGGTTCCTGGGCGGCCATCTGGCCTTCCGGCTCGCTTCCGGCGCCAACCACGCGGAGGCGCTTCCCCACCGCTTGGAGCCGGGCTGGCACCGGCTGGGACCCTTGGCCGACTTTCCGGTTGCACGCGCCCGCCGGCGTCGTCGGCGTCCTGTCCAACGAATGCTCCCACCTGTCCGGTCCCCTGGACCAGGGACGGGTCGTGGGTCGGGGCGGCGAATCGTGCGTCGAGTGTCCGTGGCATGGCAGCAGATTTTCCCTCGGGACCGGCGAAGTGGTGCGGGGACCGGCGACCGCGCCGCAGGCCAGGTTCACGGCAAGGGTGATGAACGGCGGGGTAGAAGTCTGCCTGCCGCACGCGGGCTGATCGACGCTGGTTCGCTCCGCTAGGGTGCCCGCCAGTCATGGCTGGTGATGTGCGAGCCCGCCTGGGGGCCCATCTGCAACATTCCGCCGTCGACGGCCCAGGAGGCGCCGGTGACGTAGCTCGCCTGCGGGGATGCCAGAAAGGCGACGACGGCGGCCACCTCCCGGGCATCGCCGGGCCGCCCGAGTGGAATGCCGAAGCGTTCGGTACCCATGGGATCCTGGTCTTCCTGGCCCGTCATGGGTGTGGCAATCTCGCCGGGCGCCACCGAGTTGGCGGTGATCCCCAACGCTCCGAGCTCCAGCGCCATGGTCTTGATCAGGCCTCCGAGGCCGTGTTTGGACGCGTCGTAGGCGCTCGCACCGACGCGAGGCTGGGTCTCGTGCACACTGGTGATTGCGATGATCCGCCCTCCGCGTCCTCGTGCGACCATGCGGCGGGCGGCACACTGCATGGCTAGAAAAGCCCCCGTGAGGTTGGTGTCCATGGTCCGCTGCCAGGAGGCAAGGTCAAGGTCAAGAAACCCGAGGCCGTCACCGGTGCCGGCACAGTTGACAAAGACGTCCACACCACCGAGTTCCTCGGCCAAGGAGTCGATCACGCCAGGGACCTGATCCAGCTCGGTTGTGTCCAGCCGTGCCATGACGGCCCGGCGCCCCTGGTCGCGCACCAGCTGCGCGGTCGACTGCGCGCCGGCCTCATCGGAGTGCCACGTGACGGCGACATCGAGGCCGCCGCTAGCCAAGGCGACGGCGACGGCCTTGCCGATGCCGGAATCCGAGCCCGTGACGATGGCAGTAGTGGGAGAGAAAATCATCGGAGCACCTCATCGTTTTGGCCCGGCATCAAGAAGATCACGTGGATCAAGAAGAAGATCGGGCGGGCGAACAATCCAGGCGAACAGTTCAATAGTGTCGAACCCTTTCCTGCCGTGCAAGAGGCGGGACCATTAGCAGTCGGAGGCCCTTTCCGCGACGACCGCCAACTCCTCGGCGGCGAGCTGATCAAGCAGGGCGAGTGCCGCCCTGACCGTTTGGGCAAGAACTGCGGCGGTGTCGCCGGAAAACAGAAATTCCGCCACTTTTGATTCTTGGCGGGACAGGCCGGCGATGAATACCGTGCCGGCAGGATGCCCTTCCTGGCTCCCGGGCCCACCCACCCCGGTCACGGCGACCGCCAGTTGGGCGTCGGTCAGCTCCGCCACGCCGCTGACCATTTGTTCGGCACAGTCAGCGCTCACCACCGGGCCCGGGTCCACGCCGAGGACCTTGAACTTGGTTGCAGGGGTATAGGCGATGACACCTCCGGCGAACCATTCACTGGATGCCTCGACGGCTCCGAGGTGACGGGCTATGTTTCCACAGGTCAGCGATTCCGCGACGGCGACCTGACATCCCAGATGCCGGGCCTTGGCCCCGATCGCAGCAGCAAGTGCTTTCAGTTCCGTATCCATTCCGGCCGGCTGGATCATCGTCCTTCTCCTTCCATCCATGAGCCCCAATCCCGCAGCCCGCTGCGAAGTGGCAAGGCGTAAAATATGTTGGACCAGCTACGCAGCGAAGGAGGCCCGTCATGGGTATCGGTGACAAATTCGAGGCAGCCAAAGACAAGGTTGAGGGCAAGGTCGAGGAACTCATTGGCAAAGCCACCCACGACAAGTCCAAGATTGCCGAAGGCAAGGCCGATCAGGTCAAGGGGACGGTGAAGGACAAGGTTGCCGATGTCAAGGCGCACCTGAACGAGGACGCCAACAAGAGGCACACCGACGACACCGAAGGGGGCGCCGCACTCTGACGCCAGCTCTTGGGCGCTGAAAGCGGGCGATCCGAGACCAGTCGGGCCGCCCGCTTTCCCCATGAGTCTGGCGTTAAGCAAGATAACGCCCCCCGGTCACCCCGATCACGGTGCCCGAGACGTAGGTGGACTCCGGGGAGGCAAGGAAAACATAGCTGCCGGCCAGCTCCGCCGGTTGCCCGGCACGCCCCAGGGGAGTATTTTGGCCGAATTCCTCGATCTTGCCCACCGGCTGCGTGGGCGGCTGAAGAGGTGTCCAGATCGGACCGGGGGCCACCGCATTCACCCTGATCCCGCGATCGCCCAGGGACTGGGCGAGGGAGTAGGTGATGCTCACAATCGCGGACTTGGTGGACGCATAGTCAATCAGCGACGGGGACGGATGGTAGCCCTGGATGGAGGTTGTGTTGATGATCGAGGCACCGGGGCGCAGGTGGGGCAGGGCGGCCTTGGTGAGCCAGAATATTGCGTACACGTTGGTCCTGTAGGTTTGCTCAAGCTGTTCGGTGCTGATATCCTCCATGCCCCCGGGCTGGGCCATTTGAAATCCGGCGTTGTTCACCAACACATCCAGGCCGCCCAGTTCATCCACGACGTGGGCGATCACTTCGGTGCAGAACCCTTCGTCCTGCAGGTCCCCGGGGAGTGCAAGGGCGCGCTGCCCGGCATCTTCGATCAATTGCACGGTTTGCGCCGCATCTCCTTCTTCCTCGGGCAGGTACGTGAAGGCCACATCCGCGCCCTCCCGCGCATAGGCAACGGCAACCGCGCGGCCAATGCCGGAGTCGGCACCGGTGATGAGGGTGACGAATCCGTCCAGCCGGTGGGACCCCGCATAGCTTTCCTCACCATGGTCCGGAACGGGGCGCATCTCCTCGGTCCACCCGGGGTAGTCCTGCTTTTGCGGCGGGAACTTGGCTGACCAATAGGCGGAGCGGGGGTCGGGAATAGTGGCTGGCATGGTGCATCCTTTCGGCTAAATGACGGGCAATTGAGCGTCCTGTGGTGACAGCCGGGAGAGATAATCGGCGAAACCGCCCCGCACCCGGCCGATTTGGCGCCCCGACGTCCGCACCCTGGACAGGTCCGTGGACCGGACCAGGTAGCCGCGGTTGCGGGCGGCTTGGACGAAGTCCCGGTCTTCGTGGACGGCGGCATCCCGGTAACCGCCGAGGCTGCCATAGACATCGCCCCGAAACCCCAGATTGGCTCCGTGGACGTGGCCATGGCCCTCGGCCAGCTTGTGGGCAAGGTGCCACAGCGAGAGCTGGCGGGCGGTCAGCCCGCCGCCGTGCGGCTCGACTGTTCCCGCGACGACATCCCAGCCTTCGACGGCGAGCCGCCAATGCTGGTGCAGCCAGTCCGTGGGGACGATGGTGTCGGCGTCCGTATTCAAGATCCAGATCCGCTCGGGCGGGCATGCGAGGGCGCCCACGGCGTGCCGGATGCCCTCGTTGCGGGCCGATCCGACCCGGCCGGCGGCCGTGGTGAGCACATGCATTGCCGGAAAGTCGGTGAGCACCTGCCGGGAGTCGTCCGTGGTGCAATCCAGCACTATGGCTGCCAGCACCGGCACCGGACCGCTTTGCCGGTGGAAATGCGCCATTGAAGCGGCCAGGGCGGCCAAGGTTGCCGACAGGAGGGGTTGTTCGTTGCGGGCTGGAATGACCACGGCCATTGCGGCCAGCCGTGGGCGCGCAAGTTCATCGTCGTCGCAATACTCTTGTGAGGGTTCCATGTCCATCCTCCATTCGGGGATTTGTGTTGAGGCTATGCCCGCTGCGGGACGTAGTCCACGGCGGGCCCGAAGCCACAGCTAGCCGGGCTCCGGCTCTTCGGGTGAACCGCTCGGCGGACTGTCATCCTTGGCGAAGAAGGAGATCTTGCCGTTGGGCTCCAGTACGGCCAGATCAATGTCGGAGAAGTTTCGAAAGCCCTGGCCGCGTGCCTCGGCCATCAGGTCGTCCAGGCCCAGCCGTTCACCGTGCATGGCCTTGAGGTCGGGCATTCCGTCGTGCAGGATGATGATCGGGGATCCCTGGACTATTTTTTGAAGTTTCGGCCAGCGCATATTGGCGTAGGAAAGTGCCACGGTGAGCAATGCCATGGTGCCCACCGCCATGACCGCACCGGCCACGGAATGGTCTTCCTGCGTCACTCCCTGCTGAATCAAATCGCCCATGGTGACGAACAGCAGCAGTTCGAAGGAACTGAGTTCGCCAAGGGTTGAGCGGCCAACGGCCCGGGTGATCAGCCACAGAATGATGAACGTGACCGCGGCGCGTATGACGACGTCCATTAGAGCACCAACCAGGTGTTGAGGTGGATTGTGGCGATGCGCCGGCCACCAACGGTCACGAGGAGATCGCCGGTCGCGTCGAAGTCGCTGCCAGGTTCCCATGAACCAACAAGGCTCACCACAAAATCCGGCGTCTGTGGGGCATCGTAGTCCAGCTGCAGGAATCCCGAGCTGAACGTTTCCGCGCCGGGGGACGGTGAGACGTGGTCGACGTTAAAACTTTCGAGATAGGTCTTTTGGACGGAAATGCGCACGGGCGCGGCCAACGGCACGGCGCCGTGCACTCGGACGGTCACCGAGGCCGGCAGCCCCGCCCGGCCGATCACCGGATAGTCAACAGTGACCTCATAGTCCCCAGTCGTTGCCGACGTTGAGGTGTCGGCACCAAAGGCGTGGAACAGCGCTGCGGCAATAAAGACCGTCAATGCGCCGAGCACAACCCGGCGGCCAATTCGTCCGCCGCGTGTCTGCGCACCTGTGCTGACATTGGCCAACGTTGTCCCGGGAACGGCTCCCGGCCCCTTTCCGCCCGCGACCTTCTCTCCCACCCGACTCAACCCTTTCGACTCTGGAGGGCCTCCGCCCGACGCCGGCGCAGCGACAGCCCGGTGACAACCACCGCACCCACGCCCGCCAACCACCACAACGCCTGTTTCTCGGCATTCGCGGAAGGGCCGGCCGCCCCGGCGTCGTGGTTGCCCTGCTCGAGCCGCAACTCCCGGCCCTCGGCCACCAGCACGTCCACCTTGGCCCGTTTCTTGTCGCTGGCGGTGATGTCCTTCGGGGGCAGCTTGAGGATGTCCTCGGACTTCATGCCGGACTGCAACTGCCGGCCACGTTCAAGTTCGGCGTCGACCTCGGCGCCGAACACCAGGGCCATGTTGATGAGCCACAGCCACAGCAGCAAGATGATCATGCCCGCGATGGTGCCGTAGGTTGCCTCGTACTTGGAGAAATTGGCTACATAGATGCCAAACGCGGCCGACGCGAGAACCATCACCACAACGGCGACGGACGCCCCAACGGTGATCCACCGAAATTTCGGCTGCCGAACGTTGGGAGTGAAGTAGTACAAAATCGCGATGAGGAAGATGACCAAGGCGGCCACGACCGGCCACTTGCCGACCTCCCAGATGGAGATGGCGGCGTCGCCCATCCCAAGGGCCGCGCCCACGGCGGCGGTAATGGTTCCCGAGACCACCAGGAACAAGGCAATGACGGCGGCCATGAGAACGGCAACCAGCGTCACCAGCAGCAGGGCGGGGCGCAGCTTCCAGGCCGGACGTCCCTCCTCGGTGCCGTAGATTCGGTTCATGGCCCGGCTAAACGCTCCGACATAGCCCGAGGCCGACCAGAGGGCGGTGACCAAACCAATGGCAAACGTCCATCCGGCCGCCGGCGACGTCGTCAATTGCTGCACCGGACCCCGAATGGTTTCCACAATGGCACCGTCGGTCAATTTACTGACCAGGTCCAGCAGGACCTTGGTGGTCTGTTGTGCCTGGCCGATCAACCCGAGGATGGACACCAGGGCCAATATGGCCGGAAACAAGGACAGCACGCCGAAATACGTCAGGGCCGCCGCCTTGTCCGTGCCGCCGTCGCGGTTGAACTCACTGATGGTCCGCTTGGCGACGTACTTCCAGGAGGTGGCCTTCAGGTCCGTGACCTGACGGACCTTGCGGGGGTCATCCGGGGCCGGGGACCCGCTCTTCTCGCGGGCATCATCGGGGTCGCTGCCCATGGTCGGGTTCCTTTCTCTGGCTGGTAACGGGGAATCTGGAGGATTGGAGGATTTCGGCAATGACGGCGTCCGAGGCCTTCCGGCCCTCGAGTGCGCCCTCCGCAAACGCCGACAGCAGGCGCGGATCGATGTAGGCCCTGCGCGCCACGGCTTCGGTGTTGCCCAACTGCCGGGCCACGGCCCGGACGGCGTTGCGGATGGCGGTTTCGCCGTCGTCGGGCTTGGCCCGGACCAGGACCCCTGCGGCGGTCATGGTTCCCTGCCAGGTCCGGAAATCCTTGGCCGTGAAGCCGTCGCCGGCAAGCGCGCGGATATGGGCGTTGATGGCGGCGGCATCCAGCTCAACCCAGTCCGCGCCGTCCCGGTAGGCCAGCAGGGGCGCACGGGACGGGCGTGCGAGCAAGGGCTCGAGGAACCGGGCCAGGGCCGAATCCTCGATGCTGCGTTCCCACCGCCGGCCGCTCTTGCCCGGAAAGGCAAGCGCGATCGAATCCTGCTTGAGCCGCACGTGGCGGCATTGCAGGGTGGACAGGCCGTAGGAGTGATTCGTTCTGGCATAGTTTTCCGAGCCGATGCGCAGCGCTCCCGCATCGAGCAGTCGCAGGGCCGCGGCCAACGCTCGCGTCCTCGGTCGCGCGGATTCGCGGAACTGCCGGGCCGTCCTGCGGCGGATCACCGGCATCAGGGCACCGAGCCGGGCGGCCCGGCGGAATTTCTCCCGGTCCTGGGCATCGGTCCACGACGGATGATAGATGTATTGGCGTCGGCCGGCGTCGTCCCGGCCCACGGCCTGGATATGTCCGCGCGGGTCCGGGTTGATCCACACCTCCCGCCACGCGGGGGGAATGACGAGATCGGCGATGCGCCCCCGTTCGTCCTCGCCCAGGCGGTGGCCGTCCGGCCCCGAATACGTGAAGCCGGTGCCGGCGCGCCCCCGCCGGATGCCCGGCTCCTCAACGTCACTGCGGTGCAGGCGTGCCATGGTGCCGGCCTCCTGAGGTGGGGTGCTGCGGCTGATGGGTCCCGTCGCTGCCGTGCCGGGTTTCCCGGTCCGGGACCGGTGTGGGCCGGCACCCTCGGTGCCGGCCCACACCCGTTGGGTGTTTCTTCCCGTCTAGGCCGTCGTCCTGTTGCGGCCGGTGATGGCGCCGTAGACGCCGGCGACGACGAGGCCGCCGATGATGGCGAACAGCCAGGACCACAGGCTCCAGAATGACATCTGGCCCTTATTCAGCAGGGCGTCCCCGATCCAGCCGCCGACGATGGCGCCGACGACGCCGAGGATCAGGCTGGTGACCCAGCCACCCCCGACCCGACCGGGCATGACGGCCTTGACGATGGCCCCAACGATGAGGCCCAGAATGATCCATCCGATGATTCCCATTGCTCCTCCTTCAATTGAACAACTTGTAAGAATATTGCATGTGAAGAGGCATTACGGATTATCTTTGTGGTGATTGTTTGAGTGGCTGGCTTGACGCGGCCAGAATGCGCGGGTGACAAGGAAGGTTGCCCGCTCCTTGCTCGGGATTTCGCTCAGCCCGCTGCGGGGATCGAGCATTTCATGGGCGCCATGAAAACGCTGACCACGACATTCCAGGAACCGTGCAAGCAACACGTGAAGTGGTCTTCACAGCCATTAACAACTCCTTTCGATCCGGCAGCCAACCATTGGCGAGCCTGATTCCACGGTAACCACATTCGCGCCCGAGGTCCAGTAAGGAAATATCGTGGTGTGTCCGTGGCACCGCCGGCACGGCAGGACCCGCGCCCGGACACGACCCGACTGCCGGTGGATGCGCGTTCGCCCGGTTTCGCCCTTGCCTCCTGCAGCGTGCGCCTCTAGCGTTGGGGATATTCCCCGCACGGTTGTCGGGCCGTGGGTGGGGGATGAAGCGGAGTGTTCTTCGAGGAACGGGAGTGATGTGATGACGGACTCAAATACCCAACCCGTGGAAATTTCAACGCGGATGCGTCCGGGGGAGTGGACGCCACAATCCCTGAGCGAACTGGTTGGTTCCTACCAAGGCAAGCTGCGCGACATGGGGGCTCCGGAGGCCGAGATTGACACCGAGGTGGTGCAGCCGGATGACGGATCGGTGAGCGTGCGGGTGAGTTGGAAGCACGCCGGCGTCCACACCTACGCCAGCCTGAACCAGGATGTTCCCGCGGAGTCCGCAAACGCGCGCGGCGACGGGGAAGCCATCCCTGTTGGTGAAGTGACCGAGGACTCGAAAGGACTCGGCGCCGTCTTTGGCGATGCGGAGCGGTCCGCGATCGACGCGCCCCCAAGCGGGCGGGCCGTCGCGGCCCGGCAGCACGAGCAGGTTCCCGACGTCACCGTCTACACGGACGATGAGGGACACACCCACGTCGAGAACGGCAGCGCCACCCCGCGGGACTAGCGCTGCGCCGGGCCTGTGTGCTCCCGGCCGATTCCGGGCACCCCGGTTTCCGGGCACAATGGAGGCGTGACTCCTCCCGGCTCCGCCCCCACCCAGGTCTCCCCCTTCAATCTGGGGGTGATCGGCGCCGGGCTGGCCTTCGCACACTCGCTCGGAGACCTGCTGGAGGCGTTGCGTGCGGGGCAGCCGGGCGGCACGGCGGTGGTCCAGGCGCCGCCGGGCACCGGCAAGACCACCCTGGTACCGCCCGCCGTCGCCAACCTCCTGGCGGGCGGCCCGGGCCGCGTTGTGGTGACCCAGCCGCGCCGCGTTGCCGCCCGGTCGGCCGCCCGACGCCTGGCGGCCCTCGACGGCAGCCGGCCCGGCGGCCGGGTCGGCTACACGGTCCGCGGCGAACGCCACGCCGGCCACGAGACCGTCATTGAGTTCGTCACCCCCGGCATCCTGCTGCGCCGCCTGCTCACGGACCCCGGCCTGGAAACCACCGGCGCCGTCATCCTCGACGAGGTGCACGAGCGCGGCCTGGAGACCGACCTCCTGCTGGGTCTGCTCGCCGAGGTCCGCGAACTCCGCGGCGACCTCACCCTGATTGCCATGTCCGCCACCCTCGATGCCCCGCGCTTTGCCGCGCTCCTTGGCGGGCACGACGCCGGGACGCCGGCTCCCGTCGTCGACTGCCCCTCCGCCCTGCACCCCCTGGCGGTGGCGTGGGCGCCGGCCCCGGGGCCGCGCCTTGATGGTCGCGGGGTGAGCCGGGCGTTCCTGGACCACGTCGCGGACACCGCCGCGGCAGCGCATGGGGGCCCCGGGGAGGCCGACTCGCTGGTCTTTTTGCCCGGCGCGTGGGAGGTCGGCCACGTTGCCGCCCGGCTGCGCGCCAGGGTGGACCCGGGTACGGAGGTGCTGGAGCTGCACGGCCAGGTGGCGCCCCGGGAGCAGGACCGGGCCGTGTCCGGCCGGGAACCCGGCGGCCGCCGCCGGATCATCGTCTCCACGTCCCTCGCCGAATCGTCGCTGACGGTGCCCGGGGTCCGGCTGGTCATTGATTCCGGACTATCCCGGGAACCCCGCCGCGACGCCGCGCGCGGCATGACCGGGCTTGTCACCGTCTCCTGCTCCCGCGCCTCCGCCGAGCAACGCGCCGGCCGGGCCGCCCGGCAGGGGCCCGGCCGGGTGGTGCGGTGCTACGATTCGGCGACCTTCGCCGCCTCGCCGGCCCACCAAACACCCGAAATCATGGTCAGCGACCTGACGTCCGCCGCCCTCATCCTGGCCTGCTGGGGCGCGCCCGCCGGCGCGGGGCTGCCGCTTCCCGATGCGCCGCCGCCCGCCGCCATGGACGAGGCCGTGACGGTGTTGGGCGACCTTGGCGCCATTGACGCCGGCGGGCACGCGACGGCGCTTGGCAGGACCCTGGCCCGGATCCCCGCCGACCCGCGCCTGGCCCGCGCACTCCTGGACGGGTCCGACGTCGTGGGCCGGCATACCGCCGCGGAGGCCGTGGCCCTGGTCTCGGGTGAGCTGCGCGCACCGGGCGCCGACCTCACCCGCCTCCTCTCCGGCCTGCGCTCCGGCCGGGAGCCCGGCACCGGGCGCTGGGCCGAGGACGTCCGCCGGATGGAGGGGATCGTGCGCACCGAACGGCCGCGTCGAACGGGCCCGGCGGCCGTCAAGGACGCCGGCGCGCCCAGCCAGGTCTCCCCGCCCGCGCCCCGGGTTAGTGACGCCGAGGCGGTGGGGTACGTCGTCGCGCTGGCCTTCCCGGACCGGGTGGCACGGCACGTTGGCGCAGGCGGGACCTACCTGCTCACCTCCGGCACCCGAGCCGGGCTGCCCGCGGGCAGCCCGCTGTCCGGGCACGAATGGCTGGCCGTGGCCGAGGTGCAGCGCGCGCACGGCCGGGACGCCGCCGGCACCGGCGCCGTCATCCGCGCCGCCGCCCCGCTGTCCGAAGACTCGGCGGCGGCCGCGGCCGGGCCCCTGCGCTCGGACTCGGTGGTGGCAACATTTGCGCGCGGGCGCGTCACGGCGCGGCGGGAGCGCCGGCTGGGCGCGATCATCCTGTCCTCCACACCCGTACGGGCCACCCCGGGGCAGGGGCGGGCCGCCGTCGCCGCGGCCCTGGGCGAGACGGGGCTGGGGATGATCGGTTGGTCGCCGGCCGCCGACGGCCTGCGGCGCCGCCTGGCCCTGCTTCACCGCGCACTCGGGGAGCCCTGGCCGGACGTGTCGGATGCGGCGCTGCTCGCCCGGCTCGATGACTGGCTGGCCCCGGAACTCGAGGCCCTGGCCGGGGGGCGGGCCGCCGCCACGCTTGAGCTCACCGAGCCGTTGCGGCGCCTGCTGCCCTGGCCAGCGGCCGCCCGGCTGGGCGAGCTGGCCCCGGAGCGGCTGCTGGTGCCCAGCGGCTCGCACGTGCGCATCGACTACCCCGACGCGGACGACGGCGGCCGTCCCGTCGTGGCGGTCAAGCTGCAGGAATGCTTCGGCTGGGCCGAAACGCCCAGGCTGGCCGACGGACGGGTGCCCGTGCTGTTCCATCTGCTCTCACCGGCTAGGCGGCCGCTGGCGGTCACGGACGACCTGGCGTCATTCTGGTCCGGGCCGTACGCGCAGGTTCGCGCGGAAATGCGCGGCCGCTACCCCAGGCATCCGTGGCCGGTGGACCCGTGGACGGCCCCGGCGACGGCCAGGGTCACGAAGCGGAGGTGACCGACCGGCGGCCGGTGGGGTGTGTGGGGGTGGTTAGCATTCGACGACGTTGACGGCGAGGCCGCCGAGGCTGGTTTCCTTGTATTTGGTGGACATGTCGCGGCCGGTTTCGCGCATGGTGATGATGACTTCGTCGAGGGAG
>NZ_JBFREA010000003.1:0-162483 GCF_052114065.1 Specibacter sp. RAF43
CCGAGCAGAGTTCCCCATAGAGTTGCTTCTCGCACGCCGCTTTCCGTTCTTCAGTTTCTTTTCTTAGACAGTCAGAAACCTAGACGGAAAGCGGCGTGTTTTTCCTTAAGCCACGCCAAACGAACCCACGGATGCGTCAGGAGAGCCGAAAATCCGCGATTTTTCGACATCTATTGCGGGCTAGTTGAGAGGGGGTGACAAAAAACAACAGCGTCATCCGTGATGGATGCCGCTGTTGTGTATGTGGTCGGGGTGACAGTGTCCCCGGGCGGGAATTGAACCCACGACCAAGAGAAACCCAGAAACTTCATTCCATTGGCTGCCATTCAGCGCCGAAAACCGGCAAATTCCGGGTGAGTGTGGGCCAACAATGCCCTGTAGACATGCCAACTATTGGCGGGGGTATACGTTGAAAAACGTGAGTAAAACGTGACCTAGGCCTGCAACGCAGTGCCGAACGGTCTGTCTGGTGGCGGTTTGCAGGTTCATCGACACAATGGACGGCATGTCACCGGTTGTGAATAGACGGCCATCCGGCCTCAATAATTCGTGTTGTTCGGGGTGTGATTTGAGTCCCGCCGGACGTGTGGCCAAGATCAGCAGCAAAAATGATCATCGGTGACTCTTTGTCGGGGGAGTGGAGCGCTATCCACCATGACCCGGTCAACCCAAGTTGGGATCAAGTCTGTAGGCCAAATTGCGAACAGTAAGTTAGGAGGTCGCGGAATACCCGCGGGGATTGCCAAGAAGGGAACGGGTGACGACGATGACGGGAGCATTGGTGACAGGCCTTAGACCTGATGGCCATATGGCTCCTGGCCACGAGACCCCAGAAATCCTCAGCAGGGAACCTGCCACTATCTTCTATTTCTGTCCAGTGCTAGCTGAGCATGGGCCAGGCACGCCAAGGTCGCCACGACATCATGCCGGAGGCCGCCGCCTGGTCGGCTCCTGGCCACGCATAACTACTTTGCCGGCCCTGTTGGCGAGACACAGGCCGCGGCAAAGTTGGAGGAGCGGTACACACAGAGGATGGCCCGCTCATGCATGATGAGTGGGCCATCGGCGAACCGCCTAATTTGGGGCCTACCTCCAGCCCTGCCAGACCAATTCAAGCTGGCCTTCAACGCTGAAGCCGCCGATTAGGGCGCCCGTCCCCGACAACGTACCCCAGTAGGCTCCGCCGGTCGAGTAGAAGCTGATATTCACTTCAGATATTCCGGCTCCGCCCCCACTGGAAGTGAAATTGCAAAAGCCTTTTCTGACCTTGCCGATCGGGCTGTCCTCGTCGTGAAAATCCTTGGACAGGCAAATCTTGTTTGGGTCCACGACAAATGACCCCAAGGTCACACAGGTGCCGGTTGCCCATGCTTTCCAACTCGTCCCAGTGCCGCCGAACAAGAAGGACAAGGGCGCTTGGCCGAGAAAAGGAACCCCTCCGCCGATCGCCCACCCGTAGGCGGAACTTACACTGAAGTTTCCAGGGCCGGCGGTCCAGGTTTCCGCGGTTGCAGTTGCGGTTGGAACCAGGAGATGGCTGTTGGCCTGCGCCAACTCGCCGTCTGGAACAAGTGAGGCATACTGCTTGATCTGGTCGATCTGCGTGTGGACGGCCTGCTCACTTGCGGACTTAAGCTCAACTCCGTTCGCGATCGGCTTACTTTCGTTCGCAGCAAGTGCCGCAAAGTTCGAAACGTCCAAGCTCTGTTGCAAATGCCGCTCCACTACTTCCGTGTTTGCCATCACTCTCTCCTCTTTCGTTGGGTGACTTAACCTCTACATGTGTTACGTAACACCCTGTAATCAAAGTGTAGGAACGCCGAAGCCTTTTTGGCAATGGGCCTGGGCGGCATTTTTGGGTCGCTACAGCGCCGGAGTGAGCTGGCGATGGAACCGGCCGGCAGCAGGCCAGGCCACGTCCGCGACCCGCGGACCGATACAACGCCCAAAGGCGATGTTTCTCCCGGACTGGGTGATGGTGGTCAGGGTCGCCCCAGGCCCGTCAGAAGCGGCGGAAACGTGGACGGCATCGTTGTATTCGGCGAAGTTTTCGCACCTCAGGCTGAACCCCAGGGCCTGGGCGCCGGAGACCAGCAGGTGGGATTGAAGAGCGGCTCGGGCGAACAGCATTCCGGAGAGGTGGTCGCTGACATGGTCGAAAATGAAGGGGTCCCTGAAATTCCAGACCAGCCGGGCATCCAGCACCCCCGGCATCCGGTCAATATTTGCCAGCACCACCCCCAGGGAGCCGGTGTCTTCTCCGGTCACGGCCGGCGCATTGCGCCGGATAGCCCGGAAGGCCTGGGGTGGCAGGACAGACAAGTCCCCGTGGCCACTTCCCAGGATCACGTTTCCGGAGACGTAGTCGGCTTCCAGCTGCAGGTCGCTCACCTGGCCCTTGCGCATCCTCGCGTCGCACAGGCGCATGTTGACCCGCCCGGCGAACTGCCCCGGGGATTCCGGCAGCTTGTCCGCGTGCCAGCTGAAGGTGAGCTCGTTCATCAAGAATGCCCAACCCAGGGGAACGCCGCCGCCCAGGTGAGCGAACGCGATGGCGCATTGGCGCATCATCTCCACGCCGAGAAGCGTTGCGTTGATGGGCAGGTGGCCCGCCAAGGGGTGATCGGGGGAGAGTACAACGTCGAACCCCAAGGAACCGTCCTCGAGATCTTTCGCGGCAACCGGCAGGACCTGGCATGCCGATTTCTTATGGACGAGTGCGCTGTCAACTGGGTGCCACATGGAAACCATTTCTCCTTAGGGAAATTGGTAGCCCAGCGCCATCAACGTGCTGGCCACCGTTTGGGAAATGAGCGCCTCGTCCAATCCCTGCAGGCCCGGCATCAGGACTCGCAGCAACAGCGGGCCGGTGAGAAGGTCCAGGACCCACTCCAGATCTGGATTTGGTGGGATCTCCCCCCGGGCTGCGGCCCGGCTGATGATCATGCCCGCCCCGTACCGGCGAGGGGCCAGAAACTCCTCCACAAACACCTTCCGCAGCTCAGCATCGGTGTGAAGGGAGTCCAGGAATCCGGCCAGGCAGCCAACGACCAGCGGGTTCGAGAACAGCTCTACCTGGTCGCGCTGGACCCATTCAAGGTCCTCCGGCAGGTTGCCGGAATCGACGCCGTGGTCAAGATCAATGGCGAAGCGGTCCAGGAGCAAGGCAAGGACAAGATGGGGGATGCCGTCAAAGCGCCGATAAAAAGCAGGGCGGGTTGTGCCGGCCCGGGAAGCGACCGCCTCCACGGTAAGCGCGCTGAAGCCGCGCTCAAGAATGAGGCCCTCAGCTGCCCGTCGCAGGGCGGCATCCAACTCGGCGTTTCGTGGACGTCCAATTGGTGGGATCATAGTGATACACAGTGTAACGGTAAGCGGGCCAGATGGCGGCGTACAACAAAGGAAGGGCATCTCCATCCTTTTGGTCTATGGTTGCGGGGCCATGGGGACGCGGATCGCGTCCCTCGCCAGCGAGTCCGGGTTTGAGGCGGTCTTGGCAGGGCGCCCGTCACCAAAGCTCACGACCGCGGCACAGCGCCTCCACGTCAAGTGGCGCGGGTCGACCCTGACGGACCCGAGGGAGCTTGACTCCATCCTCAATGACGTCCAGATCGTCATCAATACGGCCGGCCCCTTCGTCCGAACGGCAGCCGAGCTCATGCGTGCCTGCCTCCGAAACGAATGCCATTACCTGGACCTGTCAAACGAACCCGCCACCTTCCAGGACGCGTGGTCCCTGGACGGCGACGCGCGGGAGGCCGGGGTGGTGATTGTCCCGGGAGCCGGTTTCGGGACGGCGGTCACACAGGCCCTGGCCGCCCGCGTGCTTGAAGGAGTCAACGAGGCGGACACCTTGACGATCGTGCGCACCTCCGCACCCGGGGCAAAGAGCCTGGGGACGGCCCGGACCACACGGGAAATCCTGGCCCAACCCGGCGCGGGCGTCACGGACGGCCAATGGCAGGTGCAGGGCAACAGGACCGTCTGTTTCGACCTGCCGGCCGGCAGGCGCACCGGTGTCCCAGTGGGACTGGGCGACGCTTTCGCGGTCGCCCGGGCCACGGGCATTCCGCAGGTAAGGACCTATGCCACGATCACAATGAACCCGCTATTGGCCCGCCTTGCACTTCCCCTGGCCCGCCGATTCATCCGCGCGGGCAGGCTCGGCGGGTGGCCGGAGCCCCGCGCCCGAAGCAAGGCCGGCCCGCCCGGCCCAGACGGAATACAGGTATGGATTCAGGCCGCCAACCCGCAGGGCGAGACGGCAGCCGGCTGCATCCACGGCGACAGCGGGAATGAATTGGCCGCACGGATAGCCGTGCTCGCAGCACTGCAGCTCATGCGCCCCACAACACTGGGTGTCATCACCGCCGGTGAACTTGTTGGATCCGAGGCAGTGCTTGATCTGCCCGGGCTCCGGGTCACCGACCTCTAATACGAATCCGCGAGTCCGGCGATCGGAGGTCCAATATTTGTGAGCCGCTGGCCAAAGCACGCCTGGCCCGGAGATTCCGCGGAATCCCGCGGAATTCCCGCCTGGATGCTGGTGCCGAATCCATCGCCGACCGGCTGGGCCGTGAGGGGGCAACGGTTTCAGCGGTTTCCACGATCTGGCGGATCCTGCGCAACGCAGCCCTCGTGATGCCACAACCGCAGAAACGGCCACGCTCGTCATGGCACCGCTTCGAAGCAGCCCAACCCAACCAGACCTGGCAGTCGGACTTCACCCACTGGACCCTGCACGGAGGCATCGATGTTGAGATCATTTCCTGGCTAGATGACTGCTCCCGCTAGCTGCTCCACATCAGTACTCACCCGCGTGTTTCCGGGATAACAGTGACCGCCACGTTCACCACCACGGCGCAGGAGTAGGGGTACCCGGCCTCAACCCTGACAGATAACGGCCATGGTCTACACGACCCGTTTCGCCCACGGGAAAGGCGGTCCGAACGCCTTCGAATACCTGCTCAAAAAATTAGGAATCACCCAAAAGAATGGCTCGCCGTACCACCCGCAAACCCAAGGGAAAATAGAGCGATTCCACCCAACCCTGAAGAAATGGCCCGCACTCCAACCCTCAGCGGATACCTGCCACAAGCTGGATCAACAGTTGGCACGCTTCCAACACCTCTATAACCAAGAACGACCCCACCGGGCCCTGGACCGCAAGACGCCGGCAGAGGTTTACACCCCATTACCCAAAGCTGCACCGGCGGTATCACATGAACTTCACTGGCGGGTTCGCCACGACAAAATTGACGGTGTTGGCACGGTCAGCCAGCTATGAAGGGGCCATGCGCCACCTAGCCGTCGGCAGAATCCACAAAGGAGAATCCACAAAGGCGAACACGTCATCATCCTCATCGCCGGACCCGAAATCATGATCGCCGACACCCTCACCGGCGAACTCCTGGCCGAACACACCATCGACCCCAGCAAAAGCTACCAACCCAAAAAATAACAAAAGCCCCCTCCCGAAGGAGAGAGCTTCTGTTAAGTATGTCTCGACACATCACACTGGTCGGGGTGACAGGATTTGAACCTGCGGCCTCGTCGTCCCGAACGACGCGCGCTACCAAGCTGCGCCACACCCCGATCCATTGACTTCCCGCGACCTGTGACGATCCGGAAAAGCAACCCCTCAAGAATAGCGGACGCATGCCGGTTCCGCGAAATCGCCCGGCGCAGCCCCGGCGGCGCGGGCACGGAGCCCGGGGCGGCTAAACCAGCGACTCCCGCCAGGCCCCGTGCAACGCCGCAAAACGGCCGCCGCCGGCGATCAGCTCGGCGGGTGCGCCGTCCTCCAGGATCCGGCCCTCGTGCACCACCAGCACGCGGTCGGCAATGGCCACCGTGGAGAGCCGGTGCGCGATGATCAGCGCCGTCCGGCCCGGCCCGGAGCCGTCCGCCCCGAGCAGCCTGTGCAGCCCGTTTTGCACCTGCCGCTCCGAAGGGATGTCCAGCGAGGACGTGGCCTCGTCCAGGATCAGCACGGCCGGGTTCGCCAGGAATGCGCGCGCAAAGGAAATCAGCTGGCGCTGCCCGGCGGACACCCGGCCGCCGCGCTTATTCACATCGGTGTCGTAGCCCTCCGGCAGCGCGCGGATGAATTCGTCCGCGCCCACCTCACGGGCGGCCGCCTCGATCTGTGCCCGGCTGGCCTGCGGGTCGCCCAGCGCAATGTTCTCCGCGACGGTGCCGCTGAACAGGAACGCCTCCTGCGTCAACATCACGATCGCCCGGCGCAAGTCGGCGGTGGACAGCTCCCGCAACTCCACGCCGTCGAGCGTCAACGACCCGGCGGTGACGTCGTAGAAACGGGCGATCAGCTTGGCCAGCGTCGACTTGCCCGCCCCGGTTTGGCCGACGACGGCGACCGTCTGCCCCGCCGGTATGTGCAGGTCCAGGCGGGGCAGGATGAGCGGGCCGCCGCCGTAGCCGAACTCGACGCCAACGAACGCGACGTCGCCGCGGGCGCGGGCCAGCGGGACGGGGTTGCGCGGTGGGCGGACCGTGGGCACCTCCTCGAGCAGGCCGGACACCTTTTCCAGCGCCGCCTGCGCCGATTGGAACGAATTGTAGAACATGGCCATCTGGCTGACGGGCTGGAAGAACCGGTTCGTGGCCAGCAGCAGGGCCAACAGGGCGCCCACCGCCAGGGCGCCGTCCAGGACCCGGAAGCCGCCCACCAGCAGGACCACGGCGACGGCCGCGTTGCCGATGAACACCAGGCCGGGCTGGAAGATGCCGTTGAGGTTGATGGAGCGCACCGTCACCCGCCGGTAGTCCTCGGCCAATTGCTCGTACCGGCAGGCATTGTCCTGTTCGCGGCGGAAGGCCTTCACGGCGCGGATCCCGGCCATGGTTTCGATGAAGTGCACAATCAGCTTCGCCGAGGCCACGCGCGATGCCCGATAGGCGACCTGCGAGCGCCGCTGGTACCAGCGGGAGAGGAAATACATGGGAACGGCGGCGGCCAGGACCAGCAGGCCGCTGATCCAATCCAGCGCGAAGATGCTGGCCGCCGTCAGGACCATGAACACCAGCCCCGAGGCGAGCGAGGATATGCCGGAGTCCAGCAGCTCCCGCAACGCCTCCAGATCCGAGGTCTGCCGGGAGATGATGCGCCCGGACGTGTAGTTTTCATGGAATTCCAGGCTCAGCCGCTGGGTGTGGCGGAACACCTGAATGCGCAGGTCCAGCAGCATGGCCTGGCTCAGCCGCGCCGTGGCCGTGAGGTAGGCGGCGGTCAGTGCGGAACTGGCCAGCGCCGCCACGAGGTAGCCGCCGCCGGTGACGAGCAGCGGCAGCGGATTGCCGCCGGCCCGCATGGCCGGCAGCGCCGTGTCGATGCCGTAGGCAATGAGCAGCGGGCCGGCCACCTTCGCCGCCTGCGAGAGCACCACCAGGACCACGGTGACAATGAACCGGGCGCGGACCGGGCGCAGGAGGGCGCCCAGCAGCTTCACCGATCGGCGCCGCACGGCCCGGCTGTCCGCGCGGCTGAGCTCGACGCGGTCCTCGCCGGCGGTGCCTTTCGGACTGCCCTTCGGACTGCCTGTCGGAATGCCGTTCGACGCCGGACCTTCCGGCTGCTGGGCGGGTGCGCTCACGCCGGTGCTCCCTTCGCGGACGTGCCGCTCGGCGCCCGCGGCGCCGGCGGGGTTCCGCGGAAACCCGTGGGCGCGGATTCCGCGGAGGAGTTGTCGCCGGGGGCGTCGTCGAGGCCTTCGTCGAGGCCGCTGTCCAGGTCCCGGGGCTCCTCGGTGAGGCTGGCCAGGACGTAGCGGTAGTGGTCGTTGCCGGCCAGGAGCTCGCCATGGGTTCCGACGGCGGCGATGCGCCCGTCGCGCAGCAGGGCCACGCGGTCCGCCATGGCCACGGTGGACGGGCGGTGGGCGACGATCAACGTCGTCGTGCCCGCCAAGACCGTGCGCAACCGGGCCGCCACGCGTTCCTCGGTGTTCACGTCCAGGGCGGAGAGGGGGTCGTCCAGGACGAGCACGGCCGGCTGGGCGGCGATGGCCCGGGCCAGGGCGATGCGTTGGCGCTGCCCGCCGGAGAGGCTCAGGCCCTCCTCGCCGATCAACGTGTCCACGCCGTTCGGCAGGCTGTACGCGAACCCGGCCTGCGCCACCTCCAAGGCCTGGGCCAGGACGTCCGCGGGCGCCATGCCGGGGTGGTCCGCGGCGCCCAGCAGGACGTTCTCGCGGACGGAGTTGGAGAACAAGGTGGTGTCCTCGAAGGCGACGGCCACGTGCGTTCGCAGCTCGGCCAGGGACAGTCGGCGCAGGTCCACGCCGTCGAGGGTTATGGCGCCGGCACTCACGTCAAAGAGCCGCGGCACCAGCTGCAGCAGCGTGCTCTTCCCACAGCCGGTCACGCCCACCAGGGCCATGGTCTCCCCGGCGCGCAGCGTGAGGTCGATCCCGTCCAGCAGGTCCGCGGCGCCCGGGGCGGCATCCGGGTAGTGGAAGTGCACCCCGCTAAATTCCAGCTCCCCGCGCACCGGGTCGCCGGCGGCGCCCAGCCGGACGGGCTCGGCGGGGTCGGTGATGGTGTTCACGGCGTCCATGACCTCAAAGTGCCGCTCGATGGCCGTCTTGGCCGCCAGCGTCATGGCCAGCAGCGGGCCCATGGATTCCACCGGCCCGGCCACCACGGCGGCCGTGGCAAAAAACGCCACGAGGGCGCCGACGTCGAGCCGTCCGCCGGCCACGAGCGCAACCCCCACCACCAGCCCGGTGCCCAGCGCCACCTCCGGCAGCAGCGTCACCACCAGGGAGAACACGGCCAGCGACTTCGCCTTGTGGATTTCGGTGGCCTGGAGCTCCTGCGCCTGCCCGGCAAAGGACTCCAGTGCCTCCTGGCCGCGCCCAAAGGCCTTGAGCACGCGGATGCCGTGCACGGATTCCTCCACGGCGGTGGCCAGATCCCCGGCCTGGTCCTGGCTCTTGCGGCTGACCCGGCCGTAGGAGCGCCGGAACCGGAACCCGAAAATCACGATGGGCACGGCGGCGGCGAGGAAAATCAGGCCCAGCTGCCAGCTCATGGCGAACATCAGGCACACGCCGATGACCACCGTCAGGGCCGTCACGACCAGCATGATGGCGCCAAAGGCCATCCAGCGGCGCATGAAGTTCAGGTCGCTCATGGCGCGGCTGAGCAGCTGCCCCGAGCCCCAGTGGTCGTGAAATTCGACGGCGAGCGACTGCAGGTGCCGGTAAAAGGAGGTCCGCATCCGGGTTTCCACGGTGGTGGCCGGGACAATCACAAACTGGCGGCGCAGCGCGATGAGCCCGGCCTCCAGGACCCCCAGGGCCAGCACCACCCCGGCCCCCGCCACGATGCCCGCCCGGCCGTTGCCGGGCAGCAGGGCGGTGTTGACCAGCACGCGGTACACCTGCGGGATGAGCAGGGCCACGATGCTCGCGGCCAGCGCGGACAGCAGGCCCCCGAGCAGCGGCCACAGGACGGGTTTCAGCTGCGGAGCCAGCCTGCCCAGTGAGGTGAAGAGTGTGGTGGTGTCTTTGTCCGTCATGCCGATTCTTTGACTGCCCAACGCGTCGATGGTCCGTAGGGACTCCAGACTACGTCAGCCGTCCGACGTCCTCGCCCGGCGTCGGGCGAGGCAGTACAACTAGGCCGCGGCTTTGGCCATCAACGTCAGCAGCACGGCTTCGGGCCGGCAGGCGAAGCGGAACGGGGCCGTGCGGGAGGTGCCGATGCCGCCCGAGACGTTGACCGGCGTCGTGCTGCCGTTGACTTCCCAGTCGTTCAGGCCCTTGGCCCGCCATGTGGGGAGGTCGCAGTTGCTCACTAGAGCGCCGTAGCCGGGCAGGCACACCTGGCCGCCGTGCGTGTGGCCGGCCAGGATGAGGTCGGCGCGCTCGGCGGTGAAGTGGTCCAGGACGCGCTGGTAGGGGGCGTGCGTCAGGGCGATCCTCACGTGCGGGGCGCTGTCCTGGGAGGAGGAACCGCGCGGCCAGCCGGCATAGCGCTCGCGGTTGAGATGGGGATCGTCCACGCCGCTGAAGTCGAAGCGGATGCCCCTGAGCGGGATGGACTGCGCCCGGTTGGTCATGTTGACCCAGCCCCGCACGCCAAAGCCGGCGTGCAGGGCCGCGGTGTCCAAAACCGCAGGCCGGCGCCCGCCCGTCCCGGACGGCAGCCGGGACGGGCCGGCGAAGTAGCCAAGCGGGTTCTTTAGGCGCGGCGCATAGTAGTCGTTGGAACCGGGCACAAACACGCCGGGAAAGTCCAGCAGCGGCCCCAGGGCCGCCAGCAGCGGCGGGATCGCGTCCGCGTGGCTGAGGTTGTCGCCGGTGTTCACCACCAGGTCCGGCTTCAGCTCCGCCAACTCCCGCAGCCACCGGGTCTTCCGCTGCTGGCCGGGGGAGAGGTGGATGTCGGCCAGATGCAGCAGCGTGAACGGCGCCGCGCCGGCGGGGAGGATCGCCAGGGCCTCCCTCCGGACGGTGAACCAATTGCGCTCAATGAAGGTTCCATAGGCCAGGGCGCCGGCGCCGGCGGCAGCGGCAACGCCGGCGGCCCGGCCCAGCGCGTTAAGACGCGGGCTGACGGTGCGATGAACAGTCATGGCGGCCGCGGTCTAGTCCTTCTTGTCTTTGTTCTTCGGGGCGTCCTTGGTGCCCGCATCCTTGCCGGTGTCCTTGCTGGGCGGCGGGGTGACGACGATCGGGTTCAGCATGCTGGCGGGCGGGGCATCGAATCCGCTCGTATCGAAGCCGCCGGCCACCTGGTTCATGTAGGACTGCCAGGCATGGCCCGCGTACGTGGCGCCGTCAACGTAGGGGATGCGCTGGTTGGCGATCAACAGGCCGTTGTTGGAGCGGTTCTTATTGTCCGGGCTGCCAACCCACGACGACGTGACCAGGCCCTTGGTGAAGCCGGTGGTCCACGTTTGCTGGGAATCGTTGGTGGTACCGGTCTTGGCACCCGCCGGGTAGATCAGGCCGATCTGGTAGCCGGAACCGCGCACCAGGACTTCCTGCAGCACCGATACCACGCCGGCCGCAACCTCGGGCCGGATGGTTTGCTTGCAATTGGCACCAGGGACCGGGAATTTGTTGCCCTTGGCATTGGTGACGGACACGAGGGCGATGGGGTCACAGTGGACGCCGCCGCTGGCAAAGGTGGCAAACGCCGTCGCCATGGTCAGCGGGGCCACTTCGCCGCTGCCCAACAGGCTGCTGACATTGGCCAGGTCGTAGGGCTTGTTGGGGTCCGCGCCCAGGTGGATTCCCGCCGCCGTCATCATCTTTTGGATGTTGCACAAATCCAGCTGCGCGGCCGTGGCAAACGTGGCCGTGTTCAGCGAGTTGTACAGGCCTTCCCGGGCGGTCAGGCGCTGGTAGAAGTTGTTCTCGGCGTTCTGCAGATCACTGGACCCGGGGTAATTGTTGTCATAAATACCGGAGGACACCCCGCAGCTGTTCCGCCACGGGAACCCGAGCGGGTACTTGCGCACCGAGGCGTCAACAATTTCGTTGATCTTGTGCCCCGAGTTCAGCCACTCCGCAAACGTGAACGGCTTGATGGTCGAGCCGACGTCGAAGCCGCCGGAACCGCCCAGGGACTGGCCCTTGGTGTCGAACTTGTCCACGTTGAAGTTGTATTCGGTGCTCCACTGGCCCTTGGGGGCGTTCAGCTTGGTGTTTTGCGCCATGGCCAAGATCTTCCCGGTCTTGGGCTGGACCGTCACCAGCGACTGACCCACCTTGTCCGGGTTGTTGGTGAGGGGCGCGTAGGCGTTGAATGCGGCCTGGGCGGTATCCTGCAGCTTCGGTTCAAGGGTGGTTTTGATGGTCAGCCCACCCTGGTACAGCAGCTTTTCGCGATCGGCCTTCGTCTTGCCGTAGGCAGGGTCATTGACAATGAGGTTGGTGACGTACTCGCAGAAGTATTCGCCGCGGACGGCGGTGGTGCAGCCGTTCTTATTGGGGCTGATCTTCAGGGCGACCTTGGACTTGACCGCGGCGTCGTACTGCTTTTGGTCGATCATCTTTTGGGCCAGCATGCGGTCCAGCACCATGTTGCGGCGGGAGAGCGCATTGTCCGGGTGGGCCACCGGGTCATAGTAGGACGGGCTGTTCACCACGCCGGCCAACAGCGCGGCCTGCGGCAGGGCCAGATCCTTGGCGTGGACGCCAAAGTAAAAGTTGGCCGCCGATTCGATGCCGTAGTTGTTGTTGGAGAAGTACACCCAGTTCAGATAGCCCTGCAGGATCTCGTCCTTGGAGTATTTCTTCTCCATGGCGATGGCCAGCTTGATTTCGCGGACCTTGTCGCCGATCGTCTTGTCGGAACCGAGCTTGATCTTTTTGTCTTCGCCGTTGGCGGCGTACGTCTGGATGATGACGTTGTTCACATACTGCTGGGTGATGGTGGAGGCGCCCTGGCGGTCACCGCCGCCCAACATGGAGGTGACGGCGCGCACCAGGCCCTTGGTGTCGATGCCGCCGTGCTCGTAGTAGCGGGCGTCCTCAACGGCGATCACGGCGTTCTTCATGAACGGGGAGATGGCGGCGAGTTTTACCTCGGTGCGGTTCTGGTTGTAGAACGTGGCCAGCACGGAGCCGTCCGCGGCCAGGATCTTGGAGGATTGCGCCGGCGTGCCGACGCTCATTTCCGCCGGCAGGTCGTCAAAGAAGTTGATGGAGGATGTGGCGGTGGTGCCCGTCAGGGCCACCGCGGGGACCATCAGTCCCGCCACCAGGACACCGCAAATCGAGCTCACACCGAGGAAGAGCATTAACTTTCCAAGGGTCGTGGCGGTATCGAACAGAGGGTTCTTCTTTGCTGCCATTTTCCCAGTTTACCGGCAGGGGCTACGCTTTGAAGCATGACCAAATGGGAGTACGCCACGATTCCGCTGATTATCCATGCGACAAAGCAGATTTTGGATCAGTGGGGTGAAGACGGCTGGGAGCTAGTTCAAGTTGTCACCGGACCGGACGGAAACGGCCTCGTGGCGTACCTGAAGCGAGAGAAGGCATAGCCGTGGAAACCGTACAGAATCAAGGGACGGCCCGCATTGAAGCCCGTCTGGCCGAGCTCGGCCTGGCCCTGCCGGCGGTGGCCGCGCCCGTCGCGGCCTACGTCCCGGCCGTCATTACGGGCAACTACATCCACACCTCGGGCCAGCTGCCCTTCCGCGACGGTAAGCTCCCGGCCACCGGGAAGGTCGGCGCCGAAATTTCCGCTGAGGACGCAAAAACCCTGGCCGCCACGTGTGCCCTGAACGCCATCGCCGCGCTCAAGAGCGTCATCGGCGATCTGGACCGGGTGACCCAGATCGTGAAGGTTGTCGGGTTCGTGGCCTCGGACCCCTCCTTCACCGGCCAGCCGGGGGTCATCAACGGTGCCTCCGAGCTGTTGGTGGAAGTATTCGGCAAGGCGGGCGTCCACGCACGCTCCGCCGTCGGGGTTGCCGTCCTGCCCTTGGATTCACCCGTCGAGGTTGAGCTGATTGCCGAGTTCCAGTAACACCCCCGCGGGCATACGGCCCGCAGGCAAGCGGAGTTTTCCGCTGAACGCCGATCAACGCGACGCCGCACAGGCCTGGGTTGATTTTGGCGAACGCACGCCCAGCAAACCCCGCCTTGCCTCCTCGGTGGTGCTGTTGAAAGACAGCCCCACCGGGGTGCAGACGTATTTGACCTACCGGCCGGGCGGGTCGCCGCTGGGACTTGTGGCCTTCCCGGGCGGCACCGTGGAGCCCGCGGACGACGACGTCACCGACTGGGTGGGCCCGTCGCCCGTGCAATGGGCCAAGAGCCTGGGGACCGCGAAGGTGGAGGTGGCCAAGCGCCATGTGGTGGCCGCCATCCGCGAAACATTTGAGGAAACCGGCGTTTTACTGGCCGGCGACGACGCCTCCTCCCTGGTTGAAGACGTGTCCGGGCCAGAGTGGATGAAGGCGCGCGAATCCATCGCGGCCCAGGAGTCCACCTTTGCCGAGCTGCTCGATCGCCGCGGCCTGGCCATGCGCACCGATCTGCTCAAGCCGTTGAGCCACTGGCTGAGCCCCGACTTTGCGCACCGCCGCTTCGACACCCGCTACTTCGCCGCAGCGCGCCCGGTCAACCAGGAACCGGAACTGCTGGCAAGCAAGGGTGTCTGGGGCCGGTGGGTGTCCGCGGCCGACATCCTGGCCGCCCGGTCCACGTCGGCGCTCGGTGACGAGATCGGCCTGGAGAGCACAGTGGGGCTGACCCTGGGGGAGCTGCTGGTTCCCGGGGTGGAGATCATCCTGGAAAAGCTGGCCACCGCGCGCGGTTGCATCGCGTACTTGAACCACAAGCGCCCCATCAACGAATACCAGCCCACGCTGGTCGCCGACCATGACGGCAATTTCGCCCTGGAGGTGGAGGCCTCGCCCGCCTCCGAGGGCGCGGCCTGCCGCGAGCGTTGAGGTGGCAGTACCCGTGGGTGCGTCCTCGTTGAGGTGGCAGTACGCGTGAGTGCGTCCTCGTTGAGGTGACAGTACCCGTGGGTGCGTCCTCGTTGAGGTGGCAGTACGCGTGGGTTCACGCCGGCTACGACGGCCGCCAACCGCGCTTGCGCAACTCCCTGGCAAATTTGTCGACCACCCAATTGTCGCCACGGAGCATGTCAGCGTTGTAGATCCTGACCTGCAACCATCCGCGCTCCCGGGTGCGTCGGTCCCTCCGGGCATCCGAACGTTGTTTCTCCGCTGTTTCGTGGATGGCCCCCTCATATTCACCGCACACCTTGTACTCTTCGCAGGCAAGATCCGGGTAGACCTCGACTTCGTGGGACTGACCCCTCATGACGTAGTTCGTTGTGAACTCCGGGAGCCCGGATCGACCGAGCATGAGACGCAGTTTGGTTTCCGGCGGCGAATCAACTCCGATGCGCATGAGCTCCATGGCTTGGCGGGCATTGACGAGGCCGCGTAGCCGGTGTTTCGTGTCGACGTAGCTTCGCAGCTCACTGGCCGTGACGATGGCCGTCTTTGGTTCCTCAAAGAATCGGTCATGCTCGCAGACGAGGAAATCGGCTGCCGCGACCAGGTCGTCCAGGGTTAGCAGCGCGGCCAAGTCCAGCAATGTCCGGGTCGGCGTCGTCACGGGAACACCGTCCAAGAGCATGGTTTCATACGGTGTCAGGACATTGAGGTGTCCTTTTACACCGCGACGCCGCGCAATGGAACCGTTCGCCGGCCGCGCTAAGTGGATGGACTCCTCATGAGCAAACCATGGCGGCAACGGTATCCCGTGCAATTGGGCGGCAGTGACGTGGGATACGTAGCTTTCGATTCCCAACGCGGTATACGGACGAACCTGATCCAGAAGCACCTGTTTGACGCCCTGCGGGATGCGGATCTACCTCCCGGGTGACGACAGGTCCATGGCCCGCAGCCTCCCCGCGGACAGGCCAAGCGCCCTGCCCTCAATCCAAGTGAAGGATCGACGCAATAATTCTTCTGGAAGGTCTGCCCGTTTAGACATAGAAAAAGTCTGGAACGGATTCAAGGTTCTTGCAGAAAGTTATCCACAGGCACCCGCAGGTGCTGTCAGCTCGACGGGTGGGCACCCGCAGGTGCTGTCAGTTGGACGGGTGGGCACTCGCAGGTGCTGTCAGTTGGACGGGCGGGCACCCGCAGGTGCTGTCAGTTCAACGGGGGGCAAGCGGCCCGGTCACCACAGGGTGACCGGGCCGGTGCGGATCAGCGGGAGCGCTGGCGCAGGCGGTTGACGTCCAGGATGACCACGGCCCGGGCCTCCAGGCGCAGCCAGCCGCGCTGGACAAACTCGGCCAGGGCCTTGTTGACCGTCTCCCGGGAGGCGCCGACCAGCTGGGCGAGTTCCTCCTGGGTGAGCTCGTGCGCCACCAGGATGCCGTCGGTGGCCGGGCGGCCGAAGCGATCCGCCAGGTCGAGGATGGCCTTGGCCACGCGGCCGGGCACGTCGGAGAAGACCAGGTCCGAGAGGTTGTCGTTGGTGCGGCGCAGCCGGCGGGCCAGGGCCTGCAGCAGCTGCATGGAGACCTCGGGGCGGTTGCGCAACAGGGCGTTCAGGGATTCGTTCTTCAGCCCGGCCAAGCGCGTCTCCGAGACGGCCGTGGCCGTGGTGCTGCGCGGGGCCGGATCAAAGAGGGCCATCTCGCCGAAGAGCTCGCCCGGGCCCAGGATGGCGACGAGGGACTCACGGCCGTCGGGAGAGGTGCGCCCGAGCTTGACCTTGCCGGAAACGATGAAATACAGCTGGTCGCCCTGGTCGCCCTCACGGAAAACGGATGCGCCACGGGAAAGGTCCACCTCGGCCAGTTCGTCCGTCAACAGGCGGAAGGCCTCGTCGTCGAGCGTCGTGAAAAGTGGTGCGCGGCGCAGTACCTCGATGTCCATGAAATCTCCTTCAGTATCTAACTAAACAGCTGTGACCTAATACTGATTCTTTCAGAAGTTTGCCCGTTTTGTGACCAATCTGGCATCTGCGGTGTTCCCCCGCCGCGTTTTGACCGGTTCGGACTCAGCGAATGCACCGGTGTGCCCGGTAATATGTGCACGGCGGGCGCCGGTGCGGTGCCGCCGGAGAAAGTAGAGGGGTACATGTTCGGTTTCTCCTGGTTGGACGCCGTTTTGATCCTGTGGCTGCTGTGGCAGTTGATCCACGGGCTCAACGCCGGGCTGCTGGTGAGCCTCGGCGGGATCGCCGGTTTCATCGCCGGCGCCGTGGCCGCGTTCTTCGCCGCCCCGATTGCGAACCAATACGCCCCGAGTCCGGGCTGGCGGACGGCGTTCGTGGTGGGTGTGACGGTCATCTTGATTGTGCTCGGTCATGCGGTGGGCATTCGCATTGGCCAGGCGGTCGGGCGGCGCGTGAAGTCCGGGCCCATCCGGTCCGTGAACCGGGTTCTCGGCGGCGCGGTGAACCTGGTGGTTGGCGCCCTGGTCATCTCCATGCTGGCGTTCGGCGTCTCCAACCTGGGCATCCCGACCGTGTCCAAGCAGCTCAGCGACTCCGTGGTGATCGGCAGAATCGACGCCTGGACCCCTGACCCGGTCAAGTCCGCGGCCGCCCAATTGCGCGCCCTGGTGCTGGATGAGGGCATTCCGCAGATCCTCAATCCGGCCGGGCCCAATGCGCAGGTGGCCGCGCCCCACGCCAGCACGGACACCCCGGCCTTCAACCTCGCGGCCCAGTCGGTCCTGAAGATTTCCGGGACCGCGTTTCAATGCGGGCAAAACCAAACCGGCACGGGATTTGTGGTGGCGCCCGGGCGGGTCCTGACCAATGCGCATGTGGTCGCGGGCGTGCAGATGCCGGTGGTCCAGACCCCCGCGCAGGGCTCGCTGCGGGCCCGCGTGGTGTACTTCGACCAGATCCGGGACCTGGCCGTCCTCGCCGTCGACGGCCTCACCGTCCCGCCGCTGCCGACGGCCGCCACCTTGCCGCTCAACTCCCCCGCAGCGTTCGCCGGATACCCGCTGGGTGGGCCGCTACAGGTCCGCCCCGCAACGGTCATGACCTCCGGGCCGCTGTTGATTCCCGACATTACGGGCACGAAGAAGTCCCTGCTGGATGTTTATCAGCTGGCGGGCACCATCCAGTCGGGCAACTCAGGGGGCCCGCTGCTGGACAAGTCCGGGCACGTGGTAGGGGTCATCTTCGCGAAATCAACGACCTCGGAGCCGGTCGGGTTCGCGTTCACCATGGACGAGGTGGGTCCCGTCATCGCGGCCGCGCCCATGCTCAGCAGCTCCGTGGGTTCCGGAATGTGCAGCCTCAAATAAGGCCGGCCGCTCCCGTTGGCGGGCGCTACGCCAGCGTCTTGTCCAGGTAGCTGACGGCCAGCTCATAGCCGTGGATGCCGGCCCCGACGATGACGGCATCGCACACGGGCGACAAGTAGGAGTGGTGGCGGAATTCCTCGCGCCGGTGCACGTTGGAGATGTGCACCTCCACGGCCGGCAGGCCGACGGCGGCCAGCGCGTCCCGGATGGCCACCGAGGTGTGCGTGTAGGCGCCGGCGTTGATGATGATGCCGACGGCCGTGCCGCGCGCCGCGTGGATGGCGTCCACCAGGTCGCCCTCGTGGTTTGACTGGATGCACTCGGCGCTGAATCCGGCCGCGGCGGCGGCGGCCGCGGCGAGGTCCGCGACGTCGTCCAGGGTGGCGCTGCCGTAGATGGCCGGCTCGCGGGTGCCCAGCAGGTTCAGGTTGGGTCCGTTGAGGATGAGCAGGGAGCCCCGGGCGCTGCCGGCAGTCGTGGAGGTCATGGCTTAATAATGCCCCAGGAACTGCCGGCGCCCGCTCATTGCGCCGTAATCTCCAGCAGCAGCGCGTGTTCCGGGTTCAGGATCGGCATCGGCAGCCCCACCTCCGCCAGAAAGCGCCCGGAGGCCACGGCGCCGTCGGCCATCCACGCGGGCGGGGCCGCCTGAAGGTAGGTGTGCCCGCCGGGCCGCGGGTAGACCGCCGCCACCCGATACATGGCGTCCGGGAGCAGCCCCGGGACGGCCAGGCGGCCCGGCCGCTGCGAGTACGACGTCGCCACCGCCGACAGCGCGAACAGCGCCTGCGCGCCGTCCCCGGCCACCACGCCGTGCAGCATCAGGGACGGGTCCGGAACATCGGCGCGGACCGCGCGGCCGGTGTGGAGGAGCCCGCGGTGTTTCTTGTACAGGCCGATCACTTCGCGCAGCTCGTCCCGGGCCGGGCCGGTGACCTCGCGGATGTCCCACTCCATCCCGAAGTGGCCAAACAGCGCCGTGATGGCGCGGAAGGACAGGTCGTGGGTGCGCCCGGTCGTGTGCGCCGTGGGGGGCCCGATGTGCGAGCCCACCAGCTCCGGCGGCACCACCAGCCCAGTCCAGCGCTGGATGGTGAGCCGTTCCAGGGCGTCGTTGCAGTCCGAGGCCCAGATTCTGTCCGTCCGGTCCAGGATGCCCAGGTCCACGCGGGCCCCGCCGGAGGAGCAGCTCTCAATTTCCAGGCCCGGGTGGGCGGCCTTCAACGCCTCAAGGAGCCGGTACGCGGCGAGGGTTTGCCGGTGCACGCTGGGGCGGCCGGCGTGGCCCATCTCGGCCAGGTCCCGGTTTTGGTCCCACTTCAGATAGGCGATGGGGTACTCGGTGAGCAAGGCGTCGATGCGCTCAAAGACGTACTGCCACGCCTCCGGGTGCACCAGGTCCAGCACCTGCTGGTGCCGCCACTCCAGCGGCACACGGCCGGGGCCGTGACCCGGGCCGGAAATCCACTCCGGATGTGCCCGCACCACATCGGAATCGACGTTGACCATCTCCGGCTCCACCCACAAGCCAAACTGCATGCCGCGGGAGGTGACGGCCTCCGTCAGCGGGTGCAGCCCGTCCGGCCACACGTCGGCGTCCACGTACCAGTCGCCCAGGCCCGCGTGATCGTCGCGGCGGTGCCGGAACCAGCCGTCGTCGAGCACAAAACGCTCCACACCCAGGTCCGCGGCTGATTCCGCCAACTCCGTCAGGACGCCCAGGTCATGGTTGAAGTAGACGGCCTCCCACGTATTGAGGACGACCGGGCGCGGCGTGGCGGGGTGGTGGTCCCGGGCGCGGAACCAGCCGTGGAACGCGGCGGTGATCCCGTCCAGGCCATGGTCGGAGTAGGCGGCAAAGTACGACGGCGTCGCGTACGTTTCGCCGGGAGCCAGCACCACCTCGCCGGAGCCCAGGAGTTCCGCGGCACCCATCACGGTCCGCCCATCCGCCGCGGCGTCGACGAACGATTCGTGATCCCCGCTCCAGGCAAAGTGCCCGGCCCAAACCTTCCCGTGCCGGTTTCCAAACCCGGCCGTGCCGACCGCCACCAATAGGGAGGAATCATGCCCGGTGCGGCCGTGCCGGGCGCTGCGCACCCAGGTGCCCTGCTGGACGGACCGCCGCTGCGGGTGGCGTTCGCGGCACCAGCGCCCGGTCAGGTCCAGGATTTCGGTGCCGGCCGGGCCCACGGGCACGGCGATGCCGAGTTCGTCCAGGGCAAAGGCGGAGTCGGAATCGTTGGCCACCGTATGGCGCACCTCCAGCAGCCCGCCGTCGTGCAGCCGCAGCGCACTGGCCACCGTCACGCCCAGCTCGGGATCGGACGCGGTGATGTGCGCGAATTGCGGACCCGAGGCAACGTCGACCAGTCGCAGCCTGGGCGAAAACCCGCCCGGGCCCCCCCGGTGCCCGCGCAGGCCCGGCCGGCCCAGCCAGCCGGAGGAAGCCTGCGGAACCAGCTCCAGCGCCACGGGGGAGTCGATCGCCGAATGGGGCACGGCGTCGGACAGGACGGCCAGGTCCGGCAGTTCCGGGCCAAGATCGGCACCCCAGTGCAGGATCTGCGGCGACCCGCCATTGAGGTCGATGACAAGGCCAACCGCGGCGGACCGAAGGTACAGGGGCTGCATGTGTTGCTCCATTGGGAAGACGCCTCCAAGACAATCATTGCTCCACCATGAACGAACCGGGCCGGCGCCTAAGGGAAGGCGGCCCCGACCTGCGCGGCCCCGGCCCGCGCGGCCTGCTGGGTCTGCGGCGCACCCGCCCCGGCCACGCCGGCGAGCCGGAGCCGTGCCATGCGGTCGCGCAACTGCCGCTGCGCGTCCGCGCCGAGGCCGTCGTCGCAGATGAACTCGTCGACGTCCTCAAATTCGGCGATGGTGCTGATCCCCACCGTGCCCCACTTGCTGTGGTCCGCCACCACCACCACCTTTCGGGCCGCGGCAATCAGGGCCCGGTCCATCTCCGCCTCCAGCAGATTGGGCGTGGTGAAGCCCGCCTCCACGTCCACGCCGTGGACCCCCATGAACAGCAGGTCCAGGTGCAGGGAGCGGACGGACTGGACGGCGATGGGCCCCACCAAGGCGTCCGACGGCGTGCGCTCGCCGCCGGTGAGGATGACGGGCAGGGTCGACCCGGAGGTGTGGAAGACATCCGCCACGCGCACCGAGTTGGTCACGATGGTCAGCTTCTTGCGCTGGGCCAGGATGCTGGCCAGCGCCCACGTGGTGGTGCCCGCGCTGAGCCCGATCGCCATGCCGTCCCGGACCAGCGTCGCGGCCTCGTGGGCGATGGCCCGCTTCTCCGCCGTGTATTGCGTGGATTTCAGCTCGAAGCCGGGCTCGTGCGTGCTGGCCCCGCTGGGCAGTTTCGCGCCGCCGTGGATTTTTTGCACCAGACCGGCCTCGTCCAGGAGCTCGATGTCCCGTCGCACCGTCATGAGCGAGACCCCGAACATCTCGGCCATGGCCGCGACGCGCACCACGCGCTCCCGGCTCACGGCGGCCAGAATTTCATTGCGTCGGACATCTGCGAGCATGGTGTTCCTTTCGGTAGGGGCGGCTCGTCGGCCAGCGGTGGGCCGGGAAGGGGGATCAGCCCTTGCTGGAACCCAGCGTCAGGCCGGCGACAAACTGGCGCTGCAGCAGCAGGTAGACCACCAGGGTGGGGATGACGGTGATGGTGGCGCCGGCCGCCAGCAGGTTGTAGTTGGACAAAAACACCCCTTGGAGGTTGTTGATGGCCGTCGTCACCGGGAGGCGGTCGCCGCTTTGAATGAACAATAGCGGCCAAAAGTAGTCGTTGTAGATGAAGATCAGTTCCAGCGTGGCGAGGGCGGCGATGGCGGGCTTGCACAGCGGCATGATGATCGAGCGGTATTGGCGCCAGATTCCGGCCCCATCCACCAGTGCCGCCTCGGTGAGGTCCATGGACAGGGCCTTCATGTAGTTGGAAAGCACAAACGTGCAGAAACCGGTTTGGAACGCCGTGTTGGCGATGATCACCGAGATGTACGTGTTGAGCAGGCTGCCCGAATCGCTGAACCAATACGGCAGCGAGATCAACTTGAACATTTCAAACAGCGGCGTGGCCAGTACCTGCGGCGGCAGCAGGTTTCCGGCGGTGAACATGATCAGCAGCGTGATGTTGAACTTCCAGCTCACCCGGCTGACGGCGAACGCCATCATCGAACTGAACAGCAGCACCAGGATGATGGTGGGGACGGTGATGATCAGCGAGTTCAGGAAGTAGCGCGGGAAGCCGCCCTGGTTCCAGGCCTGGACAAAGTTGCCGAAGTTGAAGGCCCCGCCCAGGCTGAAGTAGCCGTATTTGTCGGTGTCCGCCTTGGGTCGCAGCGCCGTGAACAACGCCCAGCCGAGGGGGATCAGCCACATGACCGCCATGACGGCCAGGAAAAGGTGGGTGCCGTAGTGCGGCCGGGCAAGGCTGCCGCTGTGCCGGGTGGCAGCGTCGTGCTTCGGACGCGGCGGGCGGACGGTGGTGGACATCAGAACGTCTCCTTCCGGAAGGTGCGCGCGAGGTAGATGGTGATGGGGACCAGGGAGATGACCAGCAAGATGACGGCGAATGCGGAGCCGATCCCGATCGACTGGCCCTCGCCGATCAGATAGGTGATGACCAGGGCGCTGATCAGTTCCAGCCCATTGGTGCCCTTGTTGATCACCCAGACGACGTCGAACGCGCGCAGCGACTCAATGATGGTGATGACCACGATGACAATATTGATCGGCGCCATGGCCGGGAAGACGATGCGGAAAAACGTTTGGCCGGCATTGGCGCCGTCGAGGGAGGCCGCCTCCTTCAGCGACGGGTCCACGCCCTTGAGCCCGGCGAGGTAGAGGATCATGACATAGCCGGCGTGGCGCCAGGTGGCCGCGATGAGGGCCGCCCAAATGTTTATCGACGAGTTGCCGAACCAGTCGACGGCATCGGGGGTCCCGGCGGTGCCGAGCAGGAAGTTCAGCAGGCCGTTGTCCTTTTGGTAAAACAGCTGCCAAATGATGCCGATCAATGCCAGCGACAGCATGACCGGGATGAAGAAGATGCTTTGGTAGATCTTGCTGCCGCGGATTTGCTGGTCGAGCAGGACGGCCAGGAGCAGGCCCAGCGGGGTGGCGATGACGGCCAGGAACAGCAGCCACAAGACGTTGTGCTGGACGGCCGGCCAAAAGGCGGGGCTGTCCTTGAACACGTAGCTGTAGTTCGCCAGCCCGGCGGCCCGGATGTCTGAGAGGGCCAGGCCGTTCCAGCGGGTGAAGGAGAGGATCACGGACAGCACGGTGGGGATCCACACGAAGGCCAGCTGGACCAGCGTGGGGATGCCGACCATGAAGCCCAGGACAATCTTGTCCCGGGTGGACAGCCGCCGGACCTTGCGCGCGACGGCGGAGCCCCCACGCCGGCTGCCGGCGGCCCGGGTCGGCGCGGATGAGGTGTCGGAAATCGGGATTGGCGTGCTCATGACTGGCTTCCTCAATGGAACGGTGGGGGCAGGGGGCGGCGGCGGGCTGGATCCCGCCGCCGCGGTGGCTGCCTGGCGGGCTGCCTATTGGGCCGCGTAGAGTGCCTTGGCCTGGGCTTCGAGGTTCTTGACGTTGATGGATCCGTCCTTGATGAAGCCCTGCAGGGCCGGAATCATCACATTGGTGGCCATGGCCGGCAGCGCGTCGCGGTCAAAGAACTGGCTGATGCTCTTGGCGTTGGCGATGGTCTCCGCGCACTTCTTGCTCAGCGCACTGAAGGAGGAGGTGTCCGCGCCCTTGGCGGTGGCGATGTTGGACGGGTCCACCTTGGCGTAGGCGTCCTGGCCCTCCGCGGTGCCCATGAACGCCAGGAAGTCCCGGGCGCCCTGGTTGCCGCCGCCCTTCTTGGAGAGCAGCAGCCCGTCAATGGGTGCCTCGACGGCGTCCTGGCCCTCCATGGCGATCTCCGGGAAGGCGAAGAAGTCGATGTCGTCCAGGATGGCCTTGTCCGTGAATTGCTGGGTGACGAAGGAGCCCAACAGGTACATGCCGGACTTCTTCTGGCCCAGGGAGATGGCCGCATCCTGCCAGGTCATGCCCAGTGCGGCCGAATTTTGGTAGGGCAGCAGCGCCTTCCACGTGTCAAAGACGTCGCTGACCTTCTTCTGGTCCCAGGATTCCTTGTGGGCGGTCAGGTCCATGTGGAACTGATAGCCGTTCAGGCGCATGTTGATGTAGTCGAAGGTGCCCATGGCGGGCCAGCCGTCCTTGTCGGCGAATTCGATCGGGACCAGCCCGTCACCCTTCATCTTCACGCACAGGGCCTTGAGCGCATCGAAGGTGGTGGGGACTTCGTAGCCCTTGGCCGCCCAGAAGCTCTTGCGGTAGAAGAAGCCCCAGGGGTAGTTGTAGTTGGGCACAAAGTACATCTTGCCGTCGGGGCCGGTGGAGGCCTTCTTCATGGCGTCGGAGTAGTTGGCGCCGATCTTTGCCCAGACGTCGTCGATGGGTGCGAGCAGTCCCTGCTTGGCGTAGTACTGCATGCGGTAGCCGGCAAACCAGGTGAAGGCGTCATCCGGGCTGCCCTGCAGGTAGGTGGCGATCTTGTTCTGGAAGTCGTTGTGCGGGACCACATTGGTGGTGACCTTGATCTGGGTCTTCGCGGTGAAGGCATCGGTGACGGCCTTGTAGGCGGCCTTGGGGACATCGTCAGAGGAGCCGGAGCCGAACGTCAGGGACGAGGACGTTGTGGCGGCGCCGCCGGGGCCGGCCCCGCCGGTGCAGGCGGCCAGCAGGGGAAGGCCGGCCGCGCTGACCGCGCCGATGCCCAACGTTTTCAGTAGCGTGCGCCGGTCCATGCCGGTTCGGTTGGGGCCGAACGGGGACCGGTCTTGATTTGGTGCCATGATCTCTCCCTTGAAACGCAAAAGTGTGAAGTGGTTCACATACAGCAATCATGAAACTCCCAAAAAAGAACGTCAAGACCCAAAAGAGAAAGTTTTCGATCACAATTTCGTGACATTGGCGGGCGTCCGCCCGCCGGGGACCGTCCGCGCGGGAAACTCCCAGCCGGGCACCATGGAACGGCCACTATTCTTGGCAGGTGCACACCCTTGCCCAGCTGTCCCTTGTCACCGGAGCGATTCCGGGCACCCTCACCACCGTCGGCCTGCTCGCTCTGCTGTGGCTGGCGGTGGGGAACCGCCGCCATCTCACGCGGCGGGTGCCCGCCGCCCTCGCCGTGGCCATCGCGGCTACGGGCACGTATTGGTTCTTGGCGGAGCGGGTGTGGAACCTATGGGGCGAACCGCTGCCGGGCCGCGACTACGTCTTCGCCGGGCTGGGACTGTTCGCCGTCCTGCTGGTGGTTCCCAAGGTCCTGTCCCTGCGCCGCACCTGGGCACGCCTGCTGGTGGTGCCGGCCGCCGTCGTCGTCCTGCTTTCCGGGGCGGGACTGGTGAACCAGGGCTTTGAGTACTACCCCACCGTGGGATCGCTATTTGGCGACACCGGGGCGTCCATCAAGAGCCTGAGCCAGTTCCAGGCCGAAACCGGGCGCTTGGCGGCCCGGCCGGCTACCGCGCGGGCGACCACGGCGGCCACCTGGGTGCCGCCGGCCAACATGCCCGCGCACGGGGAGGTGCTGGCCGTCCACATTCCGGGAACCATTTCCCATGCGGTTTCCTCGGACGCCTACGTGTACCTGCCGCCGGCCTACCTGGGCAGTCCGCGCGCCAACCTGCCCGTGCTGGTCCTGATCCACGGCGTGCCCGGGGGCTCGATCGACTGGCTGCGCGGCGGGCAGATCTACCAGTTCATGGACCGGTACGCCGCCGCCCACCGGGGGCTCGCGCCGGTGGTGGTGATGCCCGACGCCGGCGCCCGGCGGGCGCAGTACCCGCCACTGTGCCTGGACAGCCGGCAGGGGCAGGGTGCCACGTACCTCACCCGGGACGTGCCGAACTGGGTCAAGGCGACGTTTGGGGCGGGGACGGCATCGCCGCGGCAGTGGGCCGTGGGCGGCTTTTCCTACGGCGGCACCTGCGCCATGTCACTGGCCGTCAACCACCCCGAGGCGTACCCGACCTTCATCGACAGTTCCGGGGAGTCCCGGCCCACCATCGGCCAGGGTCACGCGGTCCTGCTGAGCAAGTACTTCGGCAACAGCGCCGCGGACTTTGCCGGCCAAAACGCGCTGGATGTGTTGGCGCGGCGCAGCTACCACGGCGTCGAGGGGATCGTGACCGTGGGCGCCACCGACGCGCACTACCGGCCCCAGGGCCTGGACGTGTACCGGGCCATGCTCCAAGCCGGCATTGGGGTCCGGCTGCAGGAGGCCCCCGGCGGGCACGCCTGGCCGGCGTGGCGCTACGGGGTGTACCAAAACATGGACTGGCTGATGGGCCGGCTCGGCGTGGCGGCATAAGCCCGCGTGCCTCCCCACCAAATTCCCCTCCCCACGCAGAACTGACCCGCAATACATGTCGAAAAATGACGGAAAATCGCTCGTTTTCGACATCTATTGCGGGTCAGCTGCCGTGCGGGTCAGGCCTTGAGTGACTCCGAGATCTGGTTCATGACCGTGTTGTCCGCCAGCGTCGAGGAGTCCCCGGCCTCGCGGCCCTCGGCGATGTCCTTGAGCAGGCGGCGCATGATCTTCCCGGAGCGGGTCTTGGGCAGCTCCGGCACCACCAGGATGGTCTTGGGCTTGGCGATCGGCCCGATTTCCTTGGCCACGTGGTTGCGCAGCGTGGTGACGATGTCGTCATCATCCACGGCCGAGCCGCGCAGGATCACGAACGCCACGACCGCCTGGCCGGTGGTCTCGTCGGCGGCGCCCACCACGGCGGCCTCGGCCACCGAGGGGTGGCTGACCAGGGCCGACTCAATCTCGGTGGTGGAGAGGCGGTGCCCGGAGACGTTCATGACGTCGTCGACGCGACCGAGCAGCCAGACGTCGCCGTCCTCGTCCTTCTTGGCGCCGTCGCCGGCAAAGTACATGTCGTCAAAGCGGGACCAGTACGTGTCCTTGTAGCGGTCGTTGTCGCCCCAGATGCCGCGCAGCATGGCCGGCCAGGGCTCGCGGATCACCAGGTAGCCGCCGTGGCCGTCCGGCACGGAGGCGCCGAGCTCGTCCACCACGTCCACGGCAATGCCGGGCAGCGGGGTCTGGGCGGAACCGGGCTTGGTGGCCGTGACCCCGGGCAGCGGGGCGATCATGATGGCGCCGGTCTCGGTCTGCCACCAGGTGTCCACGATCGGGGCCAGGTTGGCGCCGATGACGCGGCGGTACCACATCCACGCCTCCGGGTTGATCGGCTCGCCCACGGAGCCGAGCACGCGGATCGAGCTGAGGTCGTACTTGGCGGGGATGTCCTCGCCCCACTTCATGAACGTGCGGATCGCCGTCGGGGCCGTGTACAGGATGGAGACCTTGTATTTCTCCACGATTTCCCAGAAGCGGCCCTGGTGCGGGGAGTCCGGGGTGCCCTCGTACATGACCTGGGTGGCGCCGTTGATGAGCGGGGCATAGGTGACGTAGGAGTGACCGGTGACCCAGCCGACGTCGGCCGTGCACCAGAACACGTCCGTCTCCGGGTGCAGGTCGAAGACGACCTTGTGCGTGTAGGCGGTCTGCGTCAGGTAGCCGCCGGTGGTGTGCAGGATGCCCTTGGGCTTGCCGGTGGTGCCGGAGGTGTAGAGGATGAACAGCGGGTGCTCGGCCGGGTGCCCGACGGCGGTGTGCTCGGTCGAGGCCGCCCCCACGGTGTCGTCCCACCAGCGGTCGCGCCCCTCGACCCAGTGGACGTCCTCGCCGTTGCGCTTGACCACGATGACGTTCTCCACCGAGTGCCCGGAAGCCGTAAGCGCCTCATCCACGGCGGGCTTGAGCGGGCTTGGCTTGCCGCGGCGGAACGTGCCGTCGGCGGTGACGACCAACTTGGCCTCGGCGTCGTCAATGCGGCTGCGCAGGGCCTCGGCGGAGAAGCCGCCGAACACCACCGAGTGGATGGCGCCGATCCGGGCGCAGGCCAGCAGGGTGATGACCGCCTCGGGGATCATGGGCAGGTACACGGCGACGCGATCGCCGCGGGCCACGCCGAGGGACTCAAAGGCGTTGGCGGCCTTCTTGACCTCCTCGGTGAGCTGTGCGTATGTGTACGTGCGGGTGTCGCCGGGTTCGCCCTCGAAGTAGATGGCGACGCGGTCGCCGTTGCCCGCCTCCACGTGGCGGTCCAGCGCGTTGTAGGCGGCGTTGAGTTCGCCGTCCTCAAACCAGGTGGCGAACGGCCGCTTGGTCCAGTCAAGGGTCTTGGTGAAGTCCTTGCTCCAGGTCAGCAGCTCGCGTGCCTGGCGGCCCCAGAACGCGGGACGGTCGGCGTTGGCGGCCTCGTATTCGTCGCCGTTGACGATCGCATTGGCGGCAAATTCGGCACTTGGCGGGAACTGGCGGTTCTCCTGGAGGAGATTTTCGAGAGCGTCGCCGGTCCTCTGATCCGCGGTGGTGGTGTCCTTGGACATCTTCTAACCCCTTATTTCCTTCTCTGCGGGCGCCGGCGCACATGGATTCCTGCACTGGTTTCCTGCACGGGAAAAGTCGTGGCGGCGCATCGTTGTATTTCCTGTTTTCACTCTAACGCTTCGGCGGTCAAAACGTGTTTGCCGTCACAGCCCCATGGGGTCAACGGGGTCATATCTGCGCTCAATTGCACGTTTCGGCGGTTCTGCGACTATTGGGCCCCCGCCGCGCCGAGGGGTGCCTTTCGGACAAACGGCCGTGGTTGGCTAGTGTTGCTTCCCCACGTTCATTAGGCTGTAAACGAACCGTGACTTTGAGGAGTGACCAAATGACTGAGCAAAATCCGTCAACGACCGCGGTGGTGTCCGGAGGCAAGGGCGCGCGCGGGAGCGTCGCCGTTGCTGGCCCCCTGACTGCGCGAGACGTGGCCGTCCTTGGCGCCGTCGTGGCAATCCTGGTGGCCTCGCTCCTGCCGATCGTGTTCAGGTTCGCGGTGACGGGCAATATGTGGAATTACCTGCCGCTCTATTTTCTGGGCATTGGGGTGCTCCTGCCCCTCGTGGTGGGCGCACTGTTTGTGCTGCGCCGCGTGATTCCCGGCGCCAAACCGCGCATCGGTTCGCTGTCCGTGGACCAGTTCGGTTCCGTGGTGGCCTGCTTTGCCACGGGTTTCTTCTTCCTGGCCACGGTCACCAGCTTCCACGCCTCCTACCTGGTGGGGCTGGCCGGGTCACTGCTCCTGTTGTCCGGGACCGTGCTGGCCCCGTGGATTCCATTCTTTGCCGCCGACTTCACCGACCGCACCGAGTTCCCGGCCCACCCGGTCGCCCGTGACGCCTTCCCCGCCGCGCGAAAGCCGGCTGCGCCCCGGCCGGTGCTGTCCCTGCCGGCCGCCGGCGGCCGCCCCGGGCCCGGGCGGCCGGGCTATGTCCAGGCCGACGCCGGCCAGCCCGACGCCGCCCAGCCCGGCTATGCCCAGCCCGGAACGGGCCATGCGGCCGGCGCGCCCGCGGCCGGCCCGGTGCAGTCCGGCTGGAATGCCGGCCAGCCGGCCGGAGCCGGCCTCCATGTCCCGGCCGGACAGATCTTCACGCCCGCCCCCGACAACCCGACACCGGACGGGGGCGCCGGGCCCGCCCCCACCACCCACGACTCCGCCGTCCCCGAGACCGCCATGCACCAAGCCGCGGTCCCGGGCGGGCAGTCCGCCGCCCCCCTGGCCGGGGCGAACCCCGCGGCCGACCCGGCACGGGTTCCTCCGGCCGAGACCACGCCCGGGCCAGCCGAACCGGGCACCGGCGTAAGTGACGGCGTCGCCCCTGCCACCGGGGCGTCCCACACGCCCGCCGGCCCGGAGCCGACGCCGGCCCAATCGGCCCCGGCCACGATGATCAACCCGCAAATCGCCGAACCGCGCGAAAGCATCGGCGCCACCGTGGACCCCGCCGCCCGTACCGCGGCCCCGGTGGCATACGATCCGTTCTGGTTTGCCGTGGACCGCCCGCAAAACGTGTTGGATGAGCACACCCTCCAGTTCGCGTTCAAGCTGACGCCGGGATCCTGGATTTTGGCCCTGGAGGACCGGGGCAGCAGCTTCCTGGTCCAGGACAGCCATGGAAAGACGGGTGTGCTGCTGGATCTGGTCGGAATCGAGCGTGCCCCCGAGGGCCAGTAGACCTTGACACCTGTGGGAACCGGGGAGTCGGCGCTGGCGCGCAAGAGGCGGGCCCGGAAAATCAACCGCGAGCTGGCACTGCTGTACCCCTATGCGCACGCGGAGCTGGACTTTCGGAACCCGTTTGAGCTATTGGTGGCCACGGTGCTCTCGGCGCAAACCACGGACGTGCGCGTCAACGCCACCACCCCGGCGCTGTATGCCCGCTACCCGGATGCCCGGGCCCTCTCCGAGGCCGCCCCGGTGGAACTGGAAACCCTCATCAAGGCCACCGGCTTCTTCCGGGCCAAATCGCGGAACCTGCTGGCCCTGGCCACGCGGATTGTCGACGACTACGACGGCGAGGTGCCGGGCACGCTCGAGGCTCTCATCACCCTGCCGGGCGTCGGGCGAAAGACCGCCAATGTGGTGCTCGGCAATGCGTTTGGCGTCCCAGGGATAACCGTGGACACGCACTTCATCCGCCTGGCCCGGCGCTTCGGCTGGACGGAATCCGCGGATCCGGTGCGCATCGAGGCCGACGTGGCCGCCCTCTTTGAACCCCGGGACTGGACCATGGTTTCGCACCGGGTGGTCTTCCACGGCCGGCGGATCTGCCATGCCCGCAAGCCGGCCTGCGGGGCGTGCCCCATCGCGCACCTGTGCCCGGCCTACGGCGACGGCGAGGTCGATCCGGTCAAGGCGGCCAAGCTGCTCAAGTATGAGCTGGCGCCCGGGCAGGAAGAACTGCTGGCCCGCATGCGGGCCGACGTCGGCCGGGCCGCCGAATACCGGCAGGAGTCGCAGCGCGCGGCCCGGCTCGGTGGTGTTGAGGGCCGGCTGAGCGCCGGCCCCGCCGGAGCCGGCACGTGACGGCCTACGCGGACCTGCAGAAGTTGGCCGAGCGGGCCCGATCCGGCGACTTCCGGGTGCCCCGGCCCGCCCTGTGGAACGTGCCCATGGACCGGGCGGCCGCCCGCCCGGCGGCCGTCCTGCTCCTGTTCGGGGCATTGGACACCGTGCCGGCGGCCTCCGGCAAGCCCCTGGTTTCGGCCGATTTGGACCTGCTTTTGGTGGAACGGGCGGCGACACTGTCCGCCCATCCGGGGCAGATCGCCTTTCCCGGCGGCGGAGTGGACCCCGGTGATGCGTCGGTGCTGGCCGCGGCCCTGCGTGAGGCCGAGGAAGAGACCGGGCTGGACCCGTCCGGCGTCGAAATCCTGGGGGTGCTTCCGGACGTCCCGGTCCCGGTCAGCAATTTCATCGTCACCCCGGTGCTGGGCTGGTGGGCGCGCCAGACGCCCGTGGATGTGGTGGACTTCGGGGAATCCGCGCAGGTGTTTCGGGTGCCCGTGCGGGACCTGCTGGACCCGGACAACCGGGTCACGGCCACGCTCACGCGGTCCGGGCGCACCTACCGGGGACCGGCGTTCACGGTCAACGGCGTAGTGGTGTGGGGCTTCACCGCCGGCATCATCACGCACGTCTTTGACGAGCTTGGCTGGTCCGTCCCCTGGAATGAGGGACGGGAAATCCCCGCGCCCATCTAGGCGCCGCTTGCGCCGGGCCTCCGGGCCCGGCCCGCCGGCCCCGGCATCTTACTTGGCGTCGGCGTAGGACTCGACGACCGTGACATTAACCGGAAATTCCAACGGAATGTCGCCGAACAGCAACCGGGTGGCCGCCCGTGAGGATTCGTGGACAATGTCGCTCACGGCGTCCACCAGGGCATCGGGACAGTGGACCATCACCTCGTCGTGCAGGAAGAACACCAATTCGGGGCGGGGCGTGCCGTCGGCGGCGCCGGAATCGGGCACCAGGGCGCGCAAGCGGCGTCGCAGTTCCGCCAACCAGCAGCAGGCCCACTCGGCTGCCGTGCCCTGGACCACAAAGTTGCGGGTAAAGCGGCCGCGCGACCGGGCCGCCGATTCCGCCCTGCGCGGCTCCTCGGCGCTGCTGCTGCGCTGGCCCTCCCGCCACTCCGGTGACACGGGCGGGGTGCTGCGGCCCAGCCGGGTGGAGACGGTGTCGCCGCGTTCCCCGGCCCGCGCGGCGTCCTCCACAAAACCCACGGCCCGAGGATACATGCGAGTCAGCTGTGGCATGAGCCGGCCCGATTCGCCGCTGGTGGAGCCGTAGATGGCACCCAGCAGGGCCACCTTGGCCATGGCCCGCTCGCCGCCGAAGCCCTGCGCGGCGATGCCCGCGTACAGGTCCTTGTCCCGGCCCGCGGCCGCCATGGCCGAATCCTGCGCCAGGGCCGCCAGCACCCGCGGTTCCAATTGGGCGGCGTCCGCCACGATGAATTTGTGCCCCGGCTCGGCACACGCGGCCCCGCGGATTTGCTTGGGGATCTGCAGGGCCCCGCCGCCGCGCGAGGCCCACCGCCCGGAGACCACCCCGCCCACCACATACTCGGAGTGGAACCGGCCGTCGTGCACCCACTGTTCCAGCCAGGCCCATCCGTTGGTGGTGAAGAGCCGGCTGAGTTTTCGGTAGGCCAGCAACGGCTCGATCGCCGGGTGTTTGAATTCCGCCAGTTCCCACGATCGCGTGGACTTTGCCTCAATCCCCGCCCGGTGCAGGGCCCGCATCAAATCCTGGGGGGAGTCGGGGTTCAGGGCGGGCGCGTCCAGGGCGGTCCGCAGCGCGCCGGCGAGCGCGTCCATCTTTGCCGGCCGGCCATGGCCGGCCGGCTCGGGACCGAGCAGATCATTGAGCAACCTCCTGTGCAGGTCTTCGCGCCACGGGATACCTTCATACTGCATCTCCGCGGCGACCAGGGCGCAGGCGGATTCGGCGGCGAGGAGAAGAGTGAGCCTGGCGGGGTGTGTGGAGGACGCAATGGCAGCCATTTGGCTCATGAGTTCGGTCATCGTGGTCGCCTGGTCCCAGCCCGAGCCGGCCGGCGGCCGCTCGAACAGGCTGGCCTGGGCCTGGGCGGCCGGAAGCGGGCCGTCGTCCGCGGGCACGGGTATGGCCCGTTGCCGGTAGCCGCCGGCCGCGGCGGATTCGGCGTTCAGCAGGATGCTCTGGCACAGAGCCAGATCGTGGCAGCGCTCCACGCGCACGTTGGCGGCCAGCAGCCCCGGGTACCAGTGGGGGGCCCTGTCCCACACCCAGCGCGGGCGGTGGCGCTCTTCCAGGACCCGGACGACGTCGGCCAGCCCGTTAAGTGCCACGGTTTTTGCCGGTGCCGCGGGGCTGCCGTCCGGGGCGAGCAGCTGAACGGACACGGCGGAACCGTCGGGGGCGTGGGCCAACAGCGCGTACATTCCTCTATTCTCCCCTGCCCCGGGCCGAATCGAATCTTTGAACGATTGAATTGGCAGGATTTGCCTGCCGATCGAATAGTGGCGGGCGCGGGCTCCTCCACAGCCACAGGATCCCCCGGTGCCGTTCACAATCCGGCGACGGGCCCTGGCGGCCGCCCCGGCCGGGGCCCAGAGTGGGGCCATGACGAGAAGATCCAGGGTCGGTTCGGCGGCCCGCCCCGCGGCCGCCGAATGGATGGGCCCGCAGCCGGATAGGGAACCATGGGTGCCGGGCGAGGGATCCACGGTGCTGCTGGTCTCGGCCGCGCCGACCCTGCAGGGTGCGGTGGGCCGTGTCTGCGCGGCGGCCGCCGTCGACCTCGTGGTGGTTGACGCCGTGGACCGGATCGGCACGGGCCGGGACGGGATCGCCGCCATCCTCATTGGCAGTGATGTGCGCGGCGGCCTGGCGGGCTGGCGCGGACCGACCGTGGTGGTGGGTCCGGCCGGGGACGCGGGGGAGATGTGGACCCAGGCGGCGCGGCTGGGCGCGGACAGGGTGGCGGTGCTGCCCGAGTCAGCCCAATGGCTGGCCAATCACCTGACCCGCTTGCGGAACCCTGCCGCGACGGCCGGCGTGGTGGGGATTGTTGGCGGCTGCGGCGGATCGGGGGCCTCGACGCTGGCCGCGCTGGTGGCGGCCGGCGCGGCCGGGCGAGGCATCAGGACGCTGTTGGTGGACGGCGACGGGTGGGGCGGCGGGCTGGAGGTGGCCTTGGCCGCCGAGGCCGTGCCCGGCCTGCGCTGGCCGGACCTGCTGCGCGCATCCGGGGCCATCAACCCGGAACAGCTGGCGGCGTCGCTGCCCGAGTCGTCCGGGTTTTCCTTGCTGTCCCGCGCCTCGGGCGCGGAGGGGGCCGGCCCGGGCCCGGCCGGCGTGGCGGCGGCCGCCGCCGAGGTGATGCGGGCCGCCCGGGGCGGCTTCGGGCTGGTGGTGGTGGATCTGGGCAGGTCCCSGGACTCGTTGGACGCCCTGGGCGTGCACTGCGATGGTTTTGTGGTGGTGGTGCCCGCCCGGCTGCGGGCGGCCGCGGCGGCGGCCTGCCTGGTGGCGCGGCTTCCGGCGGCTCCAGCGGGCCTGGTGGTCCGGGGCCCGCTGGCGGAGGGCATCGACGCCGGGCTGGTGGCCGGGTCCGTGGGAGTGCCGGGGCTGGGCGTGCTGCCCCGGCTGCGGCGGGTGGACGCGGCCCTGGCGGCGGGCAGGGTGGCGGATTTGGTACGCCGCCGCCCCGTCGGATTGTTGGTTGGCGACCTTGTGCACTGGCTGATGTCCGAGGGCGCGCCGGGCGGTACCGGCGGGCTGGGGAGCCCGGCGCCGTGACCCGCCATCGCGCCGGATCCGGCTCATCGCCCGCGGCCCGCCCCGGGGCGCCCGCGACGGTCGGGGGTCCGCCCATCGACCCCGCGCTCTTGGAAACGGTCCGGCAAACGGTGCTGGCCGAGTCGGGCCCGGTGACGGACTTGCGCGTTGCCACGGCCCTGCGCGGGAGCGGACGGCTCCTGGGCGCTGCCGGCTCCCTGGCCGCCATGGACCGCATCAGCGCTGAGCTGAACGGATTGGGGCCCCTGCAACCGCTGGCCCTGGATCCGCGCGTCACGGACATATTCGTCAATGCACCCGATTCCGTGTGGCTGGACCGGGGCGCCGGCCCGGAACGGGTGCGTGCCGGCTTCGAGAGCGAAGCCGCCGTGCGCGCCCTGGCCGTGCGGCTCATCGCCGTCGGCGGCCGGCGCCTGGACGACAGCTCGCCCTGCGTCGATGTGAGGATCGCCCCCGGATACCGGGTGCACGCGGTGCTGCCGCCCATCTCCTGCACGGGCACGTTGCTGTCCATCCGGATCAGGCGCCGCACCGTATTTACCCTCGCCGAATGGCGGGAGGCCGGCAGCGTGCACCCGGACATGGCCCGTGTGCTGGAGCGCATCATGGCCGCCCGGCTCAGCTTCCTCATCAGCGGCGCCACCGGGGCCGGCAAGACGACACTGCTCTCGACGCTCTTGGGCCTGTGCCCGGCATCGGAGCGGCTGGTGCTCATCGAGGACGCCGCCGAGCTCGACCCCGACCATCCGCATGTGCTGACCCTGGAGGCCCGCCACGCCAACACGGAGGGGACCGGCGTGGTGGACCTGGCGGAATTGGTGCGCCAGGCGCTGCGCATGACGCCCGGCCGCGTGATCGTGGGCGAGTGCCGCGGACCGGAGGTGCGGGAACTGCTCACGGCGTTGAATACCGGGCACAGCGGCGGCGGGGGCACCATCCACGCCAACAGCGCCCGGGACGTCCCCGCCCGGCTGGCCGCGCTCGGTGCCCTGGCCGGGCTCACCCCGCAGGCGGTTGCCCTGCAGGCCGCCAGCGCCCTGGATGTTGTGATCCATGTGGAGCGCTCCGCCGCCGGGCGCCGGGTGGCCGAAATTGGTGTCGTCGCCGCGACCGCCGGCGGGATGCCGGCCGATGGGTTGCAGGTGGTGCCGGCGGTGTCGGCGCCGCCGCCGGGAACCGGAGAGCCCGCCCTGGTCCGGGGACCCGGCTGGCCCACCCTGGCGGCCCGCCTCGGAATCGCCGCCCCGCCGCAGGGCCCGGCTTCGTCGTGACGGCCCTGGCGATTTTCCTGCTGGCCGCCGGCGCATGCCGGCTCTTGATCCGGCCCGGGCGGCCGTGGCCCGCGGCGCACCGACCCGCGGCGTACCGCTCCTTGCTGCGCCGGGGGAGCCGCGAGATGACGGGCGTGGACATGCCGCGCCTGATCCGGCAGCTGGCCGCATTGCTGGCCTCCGGACGGACGGGGCCGGCGCTGTGGACGGCGCTCGCGGTCGTTGCGGACAATGAGTACGGTGCTGCCGGGCCGCAGGGTCCCCGGGCACGGGATCGGCCGGAGTTGCGGCTGGTGGCGGCCACGGAGCGGGCCAGCCGGCTTGGCCTGCCCACCGCGGCGGCCCTGCGCACCGCCTGCCGCCAGGAAGCGGGGTCACACCCACGCGGCGGAGGCAGGTCTCGACCCGGCGAGCTGACCAACGCGCAATGGAACACCTGGCTGGAGCTGGCGGCCTGTTTTGAAATCTGCGAGGTCAGCGGGGCCCCCGTGGCGGCGGTCCTGCGGCGGCTGGCCGACCGCTTGGAAGCGATGGCCGATGCGGCGGCCCTGAGGGAAACGGCCCTGGCCGGCCCGCGGGCCACCGTCCGCCTACTCACCTGGCTGCCATTTGTGGGACTGGCGTTGGGCACGGCCATGGGCGTGGACCCGGTCGGCGTACTCGTGGGCGGTCCCGTGGGCTGGGGGTGTCTCGGCGCGGGGTTGGTGCTGGTGTGGCTGGGGCGTTGGTGGTCCACGACGCTGATTGCGGCCGCCACCCGGGGCACCGCCACGCGGAGGCCGTTTGGGGTCCGCCGGGCCGGGCGGACGCCCGGCGTCGCATGGTTTCCGGCGCCGTGATGGGCGCCGTTGCGATCTTCGGCCTGCTGGCGCTGGCGGCCGTCAGCTTCGCGGCGCCGGACGGTGCCGGCCGCTGGCAGAGTCTGGGGCGGGCCGGCGGGGACCGTGCGGGCACGCCCRGGCGCGGCGCCGGGGCCCCGCCCGGCGACGGAGACCCGCGTGCGCTCGCGGAGGCCGCGGTGGACGACGTCCCGCTGCTGCTGGAGCTGCTCGGGGCGGCCCTGGACGCCGGCCTGTCCCTGTCGGGGGCCCTGGAGCTGGTGGCCCGTGTTGCCACGCCGACCATCCGGGTCAACCTGGCACGGGTGGTGGCGGGGCTCCAGATCGGCGCCTCGTGGGAACACTCGTGGGCCGGCGTCCGGCACGTGGAGGCACTCGCGGAGCTGCACGCTGCGTTGGGCTTTGCGGCCCTGACCGGTGCCCCGGCGGCGCCCCTGCTGTATGCGGAGGCGGCCCAACGACGCCGGCAGGCGCAGCGGGGCGCCGAAAAACGGGCCGCGGCATTGGGCGTCAAGCTGGTGGTGCCGCTGGGGCTGTGCTCCCTGCCGGCCTTCCTCTGCCTCGGCGTCGTGCCCGTGGTGCTGGCCATGATCCCCACCTTCTAGCGACGGTTCCCCGTTCCGGCAAGATGGGCCGACTGCAGGGGATCCGGGGCCGGATTTCGCGCGGCGCCCCCTCCACAGGCGTACCCGGCCGCCGGACGATCCACCAATGGGGCAGGGGCTCTTTCCTGCCGGGAGGCGGGCCGGAAGAGTCGTCCATAGCCGCCGTTGCGGCGGCCAAGGAACAACCCCAAAGGAGTTGGCATGAACATCATCGAACCCTCCCGAAGTGCGGGCGGGGCGGACGCCGCCGCACCCGAGGCCGGCCGGGAGAACGTCCGGGAGATTTTTCCCGGTGCCAGCGCCTGGCCGCCCGTGGGGTCCCGCCGCGGCGGGTGGGGCCCGGACGCCGGCATGGCCACGGCCGAATACGCGATTGCCACGCTGGCCGCCGTGGGATTTGCCGGCCTGCTGGTCGTGATCCTCAAGAGCGACGAGGTTCGCGGATTCCTGCTGAACATCATCCGCTCGGCGCTGAGCTTTTAGCCGCGGCGCATCGTGTGCCACGATCAGCGCCGGCCCGGCCGCGTGCGGCAAATCGGTCGGAAAATCCGCCCTCGGCCGGGCCGCGGGACAGCCGTTCGCGGCTCCGTCACGGCCGAACTGGCGGTGGTCCTGCCCGCCCTGACGGTGTTGCTGGCCCTGCTGTTCCTGGGGGCAGGCGCCGCGATCCTCCAGCTCCGGCTGGAGGACGGTGCCCGGGCCGGGGTCAGGGCATTGGCCCGCGGCGAAGAATCCGCCCTGGCCGTGGAGCTGGCCACCCGGGCCGCCGGGGAGCAGGTGAGCGTCTCCCTCGGCGTGTCCGGCGGCTTCGCCACCGTCACGGTGACCGGCACGCTGTCCGGCCCGCTGGCCGGCCTGGTGCCGTGGCGCCAATCGGCCCGGGCCGACGCCCGGGTTGAGGTGGCGCCGGCAGAGGCGGCCTGCCGCCCGAGCGGGCCGGGTCCCGGCCGGCCCGGGTCGCATCCGGTGGCGCGGGCGGGGCCGTACCCACCGTGTACGGCCCCGCTGCGCGCCGATGCGAGACCATGGCGCTGGGTGTTTGTCGAGGAGACCCGTGCCGCGCTTTCCCGGGGCGTCGGCGCCGCGACCCGTCCGTCCCCCGTCCCCGGAGACGTCGCGCATGCCGGCGCCTAAGGGGCGGCGCGAGGCGGGCTCGGGAACGGTGCTGGCCGCCGGGCTGGCCGTCGCACTCCTGCTCCTCGTCCTGGCCACGGTGTGGCTGGGCCAGGCCGTGGTGGCGGCCGGCCGGGCCGCGACGGCGGCCGACATGGCCGCATTGGCCGCCGCGGACACCGCCCGCGGCCTGGCCGACGGCGAACCGTGCCGCAGGGCAGCCGAACTCGCCGCCCGCCAACACGCCACGTTGAGCCGATGCGCCGTCCTCGGGGCGGCGCGGGACACCGTGGAGGTGGCGGTCGAGGTCCGGAGTGCCGGGCTGCCGTGGCCGGCCCGGGGCCGGGCCCGGGCCGGACCGCCGCCGGCTACCGTGGGCCCCGAAGCCGGAGCAGGGGCCGCTGCCAGCCGGTAGGGGCGCCGACCCCGCGGTCAGGGCGCGTTCTTGAGCAGCACGTTGATCAGGCTGACGGCGCCGGCCTTGTCGAGCGGATTGTTCTTGTTGCCGCATTTGGGCGACTGCACGCACGACGGGCAGCCGGACTCGCACTCGCAGGCCCGGATGGCGTCCCGGGTTGCCGTGAGCCACACGCGGGCCATCGCGTACCCGCGCTCGGCAAACCCGGCCCCGCCCGGGTGCCCGTCATAGACAAAGATCGTTGGCTGGCCGGTGTCCGCATGGATGGCCGTGGACACCCCGCCGACGTCCCAGCGGTCGCTGGAGGCCACCAGGGGCAGCAGCCCGATCGCGGCGTGCTCGGCCGCGTGGAGCGCCCCGGGGAATTGCGGCTCCACCAGGCCGCCCTGGAGCAAGGTGGCGTTGTCCATGGTGAACCAGACGGCCTTGGTGAACAGGTCCCGGGCCCCCAGCTCCAGGGGTTCCTCGCCGAGGACCTCGTTGGAGATGAAGGCCTTGCGCTGAAAGGAGACCACCTGGGTGGTGACCTGCACCTCGCCGAAGTGGACCTCCACCGGCCCCCAGAGCTCGTGCTGCAGGGATTCGAGCACGGCAATCTGGGTGACGTCGCGGGCCGTGGTGTAGTAGTCGGGGTTGCCGCGGCGGACCAGCGCACAGTGGTCCTGCTCGTTCAGCTCGGCCACAACATAGGACTCGCCCTGGTGCACGTACACGGCCCCCTGGTGTGCCTGGTAGTGCGACTGTGGCGAATCCATGGTGCCCAGGAGCGCGCCGGTGTCGGCCTCGATGATGTTGATCGGCCCGCCGCCGTCGGCCCGCAGGTTCACCATGGCCGCCGCGCTCTGCGGGTGGGTCCAAAACCATCCGGCGGGGCGTTTGCGCAGATACCCGTCGGCGACCAGGCGGTCCAACAGCTTGGCGGCGGAGTGCGGGAAGATCTCCAGATCCGCGGCGGTCAGCGGCATTTCCGCAGCGGCGGCGCACAGGTGCGGGCCCAGCACGTAGGGGTTCGCCGGGTCAAAGACCGTGGCCTCGACGGGGACGTCAAAAATGGCCTCGGGATGGTGCACCAGGTACGTGTCCAGCGGGTCGTCGCTGGCGATGAACGCGGCCACGGCGTCCTGGCCGGCCCGGCCCGCCCGCCCGATCTGCTGAAACAGGGAGGCGCGCGTGCCCGGCCAGCCGGCGACCAGCACGGCGTCGAGACCGGAGATGTCGATGCCCAATTCCAGTGCGGAGGTGCTGGAGACCCCCAGCAATTCCCCGGATCGCAGCGCCCTTTCCAGGGCCCGTCGCTCTTCGGGCAGGTAGCCGGAGCGGTAGGCGGCGATGCGGCCCGGCAGGCTCGGATCCACCTCCGCCAGCAGCCGCTTGGTGGTGGCGGCGATGGTCTCGGCGCCGCGCCGGGACTTGATGAAGGCAATTGTGCGGACGTGGGCGGAGACCAGGTTGGCCATCAGGTCGGCCGTCTCGGCGATGGCGGTGCGCCGGGACCTGGCCCCGTTCTCGCCCTTGGCGTCGGTCAGTTCCGGCTCCCAAAACGCCACCGTGGTGGCCCCGTGGGGTGATTCGTCCTCCTGCACCGTGACGGCGGGGGCGCCGATGAGCCGGGAAAAGGAGGCGCCGGGATCGGAGGAGGTCGCCGAGGCGCCAATGAACACCGGATTGGCACCATAGTGGGCGCAGATCCGGCGCAGCCGCCGCATCAGGTTGGCCACGTGGGAACCAAAGACGCCGCGATAGCTGTGCGCTTCGTCGATGATGACGTATTTCAGGCGCCGAAAAAACCGCGCCCACCAGGTGTGGTTGGGCAGGATGCCAAAATGCAGCATGTCCGGATTGCACAGCACAAAATTGGCGTGGTCGCGCACCCAGCGCCGGTCGCCCGGCTCCGTGTCACCGTCGTACGTCGCGGCCCGCAGCGTCGGCAGGTGCAGGGACGCCAGGGCGGCCAGCTGGTCGGCGGCCAGCGCCTTGGTGGGGGAGAGGTACAGCGCCACGGCGCCGTCGTCCTCCAGCCGGCCCGGGTTGGCCAGGATCCGCAATTCGGCCCGATGAACCGCGTCCACGGCGGGCAGCTGGTAGGCCAGCGACTTCCCGGACGCCGTCCCGGTGGCAATGACCACATGCCCGCCGGCGTGGGCGGCGTCGGCCCCGGCGATCTGGTGCCGCCACGGGGCGTCCACGCCCAGCAGCGCATAGGCGGCGAGCAGATCCGGATGCGCCCAGGCCGGCCACGGGACGGTCACCGCCTGGCGGGCCGGGATGCGGCGGACGTGCTGAAGCTGGGCCGGTGCGTCGCCGCGGCCCAGCAGCGAAATCAGCGAGTTGTTGGCGGACACTTGCATCATTGTGTCACCGCCCCTTCATGATCGCTTCCAGCCGGGCGCGCGGCACCAGGACCGTCACCGGGCTGATGCTGCGCCACCCCATCTTGTAGTAGAGCCGCTGCCCGTCGGTGCTCGCCAGCAGCAGCCCGGTGGCGACCGGGTGCTCCTTGGCGCGGGCGGACAGGGACTGCATCAGCAGCCGCCCGTAACCGCGACGCCGGTGCGCGGCTTTGGTCTCGATCTGGTCGAACACGGCGTAGTCGCCGTAAATGGCCACCGTTCCGCTGGCCAGCACGGCATCGCCGCGCACTATGGCCATGGCATAGCGGGCCTGGCAGGCGGAGGCGGTGTGCCGCCCGTCCATGGGGGTCACGCGAAGGGACAGCTCGGGGTCCCCGAGAAACGGATCCTGGTTGTCCTGGGTCTCCATGCCCACCACCATGAACTGCTCCGAGGCGGAAAGCATGCCCAGCCCCGCCAGGTGCGCCTGCGCGACGTACCGGTGGATGTCCGGGCCCAACACGCTCATGGCCCGGCGCGGCGCCCGCGCCACCACGGCGGCCAGCGCGGCAAACGGTGCGGGCTGGGGGTCGCAGATGAAGTATTCCCAGTCGCCGCTGCGATCAAGGCGCAAGGCGGCCGGATGACCGGTGTCAAATGAGGTTTTGTAGCTGCGCAGCGCCGTCCACCCGGTAAACCAGGCCGCCAAAAGTTCCTCAAGTTCGGTCGAACCTGTTGTCATGGTCAAAGCCTATGCCCCGAAGTCCCGCCGCGCGGGCTCCCAACCCGCTTCCAACCGGTCGGCGCTCGGAAGGCGGTCCGAAGGTGGCCGGGCATTTGGCGCCACCCCGTAGGCTTAAATACGTGGCCCTGAATCGAATCGTGCTCTTTTATGGCTTTACCCCCCTGCCGGATCCCGAGGCCGTTCGCCTGTGGCAGCGCGCCCTGTGTGAAAAACTCGGGCTCCGCGGGCGTATCCTGCTCTCGCCGGACGGCATCAATGCCACGGTGGGCGGCGAGCTCAACGCCCTCAAGCAGTATGTGAAAACCACCCGCGAATACGCCGGGTTCCACGGGATCGACGTCAAGTGGTCCGACGGCTCCGCGGCGGACTTCCCGCGCCTGAGCGTGAAGGTGCGTGAGGAACTTGTCAGCTTCGGCGCACCGGGGGAACTGGTGGTGGATGCGAACGGCGTCGTCGGTGGCGGCAGGCACCTCGAGCCGGAGGAACTGCACCAACTCGTGGCAGCCAAGCAGGCCGCCGGGGAGGACGTGGTGTTCTTTGACGGCCGGAACGCCTTCGAGGCGCAGATCGGCAAGTTCAAGAACGCCGTCGTCCCGGACGTCGCCACCACCCACGACTTCATCGGCGAGCTGGACTCCGGCAAATATGACGGTCTCAAGGACCAGCCGGTGGTCACCTACTGTACCGGCGGAGTCCGCTGCGAGGTGCTCAGCGCGCTGATGGTCAACCGCGGCTTCACGCAGGTGTACCAGCTGGCCGGCGGCATCGCCCGCTATGGCGAAACCTTCAAGGATGCCGGCCTGTGGGAGGGGTCTCTCTACGTCTTTGACAAGCGCATGCACATGGAATTCAGCGACGCGGCCGCCACGATCGGCCGCTGCGTCCGTTGCGCAGCGCCCACGAACAAGTTTGAAAACTGCTCCAACCTCAGCTGCCGCAACCTGAACCTGTATTGCGCCGACTGTGCCGCGGACCCGGGGACCCTGCAGTGCCCCCAGGGGTGCACGGACTAGGCCCCACTGCCCGTTGTCCCGGGAGCCGGGCGGGCGGGGCCCGGCCTCACACCGCAATCAGCTCCCGTGCCGGGCCGTCGTGCAGAGCCAGGTAGACCCGGTTGCGCAGCCGGTTCGCCTCCGTGGCGGTCAGGGTCCGCTCCAGCGACTGCAGCGTCAGCCGCACCAACACATTCGCCCGGCCGGAGCCCGGCACCAGGCCCAGGCGGGCGGCGGCAGCGGCGGGCAGCTCGGCGGCCGGCGTCACGGCCAGCACCTCCAGCCCGGCCAGCACCTCCGCGTCCGCACCCAGGGCGGACCGGGCCGCGTCCCCCAAAACCTCGGCATCGACGTCGTCCGCGCACACCAGGGACAGGTCCCGCCGCACGGGCGGCATGGCGGAGACCGGCCGGTACGGAGCGAGGTCGGCCATCTGGGCGGCCACGCGGGGATCGGCGGAGCGCAGCAGGCGGATGTCGTCAATGCCCTTGCGCAGCATGAGCGCCCGGTCCAGGCCCAGGCCCAGCGCCAGCCCGCCCCAGCGCCGCGGGTCAAGCCCGGACGCCCGCAGCACCGAGGCCGCCACCAGCCCGGCCTCGGCCAGTTCCAGCCACTCCCCGCGGACCTGCACGTCCAGCTGGACGCCGGCCGTCGTGTAGGAATGCGTGGTGGGCACGGCCCGCCAGCGCGCGCCCGGCAGGACGGCCTCGACCACGGTGCCCAGCATGTCCATGAGCTCCGGCACGCCCAGCGGCGCGCGGGAGCGCAGCCGCCACAGGTCTACCTGGTGCGGGGTGCCCACGTGGGTGCGGTCCACGGCATCGCGCCGGTACACGAGCCCGGGCAGCACGTGCAGGGTGTCGTAGCGGCCCAGCTCGGGGCGCAGGGCGTCCAGCACGGCCGGCACGCCCGCGGAGGTGTGGCTGCGCAACATGACGGTCGGGCTGACATGGCGGGAATAGCGCGCGTCCCGGGTGATGTCCGTGGGGGCGTACCCCAACCGGTCATAGTTGTCCCGCGTGGCCACCAACGGGTTGTGCCGGTGCTCGGCAACGGGCACGCCCCAGCGGGAGGCCAGCGCACCGGTGACGTTGGCCAGCAGGGTGGACAGGGCGTGGCCGGCGGCGGGGTCGCTCAGGTCAACGATGCCCAGGGCGGCATTAAGTTCGGCAAGGGAAAGGTGGGTGTGCATGGTGAATCCTTCAAGTCCGGGTGCGGTGGGCGGGGGACCCTCAGCCGCGACCGGATGGACTCAGCGCGTCAGCGAAGCAGCCCAGGCGGCCGGATGCGGCCGAGGGCAGGTAAATCGCTGGATGGTGTGCATGGCTCCATCATAGGCCAGCCGGCCGCGGCCGGAATCGCTAGGCTGGTCCAATGACCGATTTCGCCGCCGTCCTGGACGCGCCCCGCAGCGACCGGCCCGCCCTGCTGGCCGCGCTCGCCGCCGGCTTCGCCGCCGTGGACTACACGGTCGACGGCGTCGCGGCACTCTTGGGTGCCGAGGCCCACCAGGCGTTGGAGCGGGACCAGACCGTCCCGGCGTCGCTGGCGCTGCGGGAGCGCGCCGAACCGCTGGCCACCGTGGTCCGGCTGTGGCTGTTGGCCGAACCCGTCACGGCGGCCGCGCTCGCCGCGGCGCTGCCCGGCATCGGGCTCGAGGCCCTTGCCGCCCTCGGGCTCCTCGAGGGCGGGCCGGACGGGATGACCGGCACGGTGCGCGCGGCCGTCGACCTGCGCCCCTACGGCTGGCCGGCCGAGGCCCCCGACCGGACCGGCACGGATTTGTGGGTGGCCAGCGACCTCGGCGCCCACCAGCGCCCCGGCGTGCTGCGCCCGGACCACGTGCTGGGCATCGGCCAGGCGTCTCTGACGCTCGCACAGGCCACCATCCGCCGGCCGGCCGGGCGGGCGCTGGACCTTGGCACCGGCTGCGGCATCCAGCTCTTCCACCTGCTCCAACACTGCCGCTCCGTGGTGGCCACCGACATCTCCGTCCGCGCCCTGGCCTTCACCCGGTTCAACCTTGTGCTCAACGCCCCCGCGCTGGGTCTGGTCCCGGCGGATTTCGACCCGGCCAACCCGGGCGCGCGCGTCTCGCTGCGCCTGGGCAGCCTGCTGGCCCCCGTGCGGGGCGAGACCTTTGACCTGGTGGTCTCCAACCCGCCGTTTGTCATCACGCCCCGGCACCGCGGCGAGCGGGCCCGGGACCAGTTCACCTACCGCGACGGCGGACTGGCCGGGGACGCCATCGTCGAGACCCTGGTCCGCGGGCTCCCCGACGTGCTGGCAGCGGGGGGCATCGCCCAGATGCTGGGCAACTGGGAGATCGCGGCGCACGCCCCTGGCCGCACGGACGACGCCGGCACCCCGGCGGCGTGGTCGGCGCGCCCCCGCCGGTGGGTGCCGGAGGGCATCGAGGCCTGGTTCATCCAGCGCGAACAGGTCAGCCCCGGCCTCTACGCCGAAACCTGGCTGCAGGACGCCTCGCAGGGCCGCGACGCGGAGAGCTATGCGCTGGCCTACGCCGACTACCTGCACGACTTTGCCTCCCGGGACGTGGCGGGGATCGGATTCGGCTACATCCTGCTGCGCCGGCCGGTTCCGTTCGTCCCCGCCGCGGACGCCGGCCGGACACGGTTCGAGGAGATCTTGTACCCGATCGAGCAGCCGGTGGGCCCGCACCTGGCGGCCGCCCTGGACCGGGAAGACTGGCTGGAGGCCCACCCCTCCCTTCTGGATGAACGGCTCGTGGTGGCCGATGACGTCACGGAGGAACGCCACCAAAAACCCGGCGCCGAGCATCCCGGCGTGATCTTGCTGCGCCAGGGCGCCGGACTGCGCCGCACCAACCTGCTCAGCACCGAGCTGGCCGGTTTTGTCTCGGCCAGCGACGGCGAGCTGACCGTCGGAGCGCTGGTCGGCGCGCTCGCGGCCCTGCTCGAACGCGAGGACGCCGACTTTGCCGCGGCGTTGTCCCGGGATATCCGCAACCTGGTGCGGGACGGGTTCCTGCTGCCGGTTGAGGGCCTCCCCGGCCTGCCATGAATCGCGCGGCCCGCCTGCGACGTTCGTCACTATCGCCGACCTCCCGGCGGCGCTCCGGTCTCCCAGGGCCGTCACGCCTGAACGTGTTTGGCCGCCGGTGCCATGTGCGGCAGGCGGCCAGGCCGGGGCCCGGAATCGGGGGCGGAATCCGGTCCCGGTTTCTTGCCCAATACGCGTTCGCGGTAAAAATATGGTGAACTAGGCTCTTGGGGGCGCCGTCCGCCCACCTCTCATTCCATGTAGGAGTACCGTGCCCAGCAAGGCAGCAGCCAGCAAGCCGAAAACCGGCAAGAAGCTCGTCATCGTCGAGTCCCCTGCCAAAAGCAAGACCATTGGCAAGTACCTTGGCGAGGGATTCGTCGTCGAGGCCTCGATCGGCCACATCCGTGACCTGCCGCAGCCCTCGGACCTGCCTGCTGAGTTGAAAAAGTCCTCGATCGGCAAGTTCGCCGTCGACCTGGAAAACGGCTTCAAGCCGTACTACGTGGTGTCCCCGGACAAGAAGAAAAAGGTGGCCGAGCTCAAGGCGCAGCTCAAGGACGCCGACGAACTCTACCTCGCAACCGATGGGGATCGCGAGGGCGAGGCCATCGCGTGGCACCTGCTGGAAGTGCTCAAGCCCAAGGTGCCCGTGCACCGGATGACATTTGCCGAAATCACCAAGGAGTCCCTGCAGCGCGCCCTGGGCAACCTGCGAGAGCTGGACACCGACCTCGTCGACGCGCAGGAAACCCGCCGGGTCCTGGACCGCCTGTACGGCTACGAGATCTCCCCGGTGCTCTGGCGCAAGGTCTCCCGCGGGCTCTCCGCCGGCCGCGTCCAATCCGTGGTGACCCGGATGGTCGTCGAACGTGAACGCGAGCGCATGGCCTTCCGGTCCGCGTCATACTGGGACCTCACCGGTACCTTCACCCCGGCCGCGGCCGCGGGGGACTCCTTCAAGGCCAAGCTGGCCGCCGTCGACGGCTTGCGCGTCGCGACGGGCCGGGACTTCAACGACGCCGGCGCCCTGACCGGCCGGAACGTGGCGCACCTGGACGAGGCCGCCGCGACGTCGCTCGCCGCGGCCCTGCAGCAGGCCGACTTTGCCGTCCGCTCCGTTGACCACAAGCCCTACACGCGCCGGCCCGCCGCGCCGTTTACGACCTCAACCCTCCAGCAGGAGGCAGGGCGCAAGCTGCGCTTCACCTCCAAGTCGACCATGCAGATCGCCCAGCGCCTGTATGAAAACGGCTACATCACGTATATGCGTACGGACTCGTCCGCGCTCAGCGATGAGGCCGTCAACGCCGCCCGCCGCCAGGCCTCCGAGCTGTACGGGCCCGAGTTCATCCCGGCCGCCAAGCGCGTCTACGCGAACAAGAGCTCCAACGCCCAGGAAGCCCACGAGGCCATCCGCCCCGCCGGGGACGCCTTCCGCACCCCGGCGCAGGTGGCCGGTGCGCTGCGCGGGGATGAATTCAAGCTGTACGAGCTGATCTGGAAGCGCACGGTCGCCTCCCAGATGGCCGACGCGAAGGGCTCGACGGCGACCATCAAGCTCGGGGCGGTCACGGCCGACGGGCGGGACGCCGAGTTCTCCGCCTCCGGCACCGTCATCACGTTCCGCGGCTTCCTGGCCGCCTATGAGGAAGGCCGCGACGAGTCCCGCAACGACGCGGACGACTCGGACCGCCGGCTGCCCAATGTGCAGGCCAGGGACGGGCTCACGGCCGCCGACGTCGTTGCCGCCGGGCACGAGACGTCCGCGCCGCCGCGCTTCACGGAGGCGTCCCTGACCAAGGAGATGGAGGAGCGGGACATCGGCCGGCCCTCCACCTACGCGTCCACGCTGTCCACCATCATGGACCGCGGCTACGTGCGCAAGCAGGGCACCGCCCTGGTGCCCAGCTGGGTGGCTTTCTCGGTGATCCGCCTCCTGGAGCAGCACTTCACGTCCTACGTTGACTACAAGTTCACCGCCGGCATGGAGACCGGCCTGGACCGGATCGCCAACGGCCAGGACAAGGGCTCCGAGTGGCTCAAGCACTTTTACTTTGGCGGTGAGGGCGACGACGGCCTGCTGAGCATTGTGAACAACCTCGGGGAGATCGACGCCCGGGACATCAACTCGGTGCCGATCACCGACACGCTGGTGCTGCGCGTGGGCAAGTTTGGCCCGTACCTGGAAAGCACCGTGCCCACGGTGGACCCGAAGACCGGGGAGATCATTGAGTCCGCCCGGGCCAACGTGCCCGAGGACCTGGCCCCCGACGAGCTCACGCCCGCCAAGGCGCAAGAACTCATGGAGACCGCCGCGCCCGAGGAGCGGGTGCTCGGCGTGGACCCGGCCAGCGGGCGCACCGTCGTGTCCAAGAACGGCCGCTACGGCGCCTACGTCACCGAGATCATCCCCGAGCCGACCGAGGAGGAACTCGCGAACCAGCCGGTGGAGTATTACAAGAACGGCAAGCCGAAGCCGGCCAAGAAGCCGGTGAAGGTCAAGCCGCGCACCGGCTCCCTGTTCAAGAACATGACCGTGGACACCGTCACCTTGGACGAGGCGCTGGCCATCATGAGCCTGCCGCGCGTGCTGGGCACGGACGCCGAAGGCGTGGAGATCACCGTGCAGAACGGGCGGTTCGGCCCGTATCTGAAGAAGGGCACGGACTCCCGCTCCATCGGCACCGAGGAGGAAATCTTCACCATCACCCTCGCGGACGCCCTGGCGATCTACTCCCAGCCCAAGCAACGCGGCGCCCGGGCCGCGGTGCCCCCGCTGGCCGAATTCGGCGAGGACCCGGTCTCCGGGAAGAAGATCGTGGTGAAGGAGGGCCGCTTCGGCCCGTACATCACCGACGGCGTCACCAACATCACCGTGCCCCGCGACACGGACGTCCAGGAGCTGACCCGGGAGACCGCCGTCGCACTGCTGGCGGACAAGCGCGAACGGGGGCCGGTCAAGCGCACCGCCAAGGCGCCGGCCAAGAAGGCCCCGGCGAAGCGGAAGGCCGCGGCCAAGAAATAGGGCGCGCCCCTCGCGGGGCGTCCCCGCGCGGGGCCCCCGCGAGCTCCGGCGGGGACGGGAACGTATTCCCGGGGGCAACGCGGGATAATGGGCACATGAGATTAGGCGTGCTCGACATTGGTTCCAACACGGTCCACCTGCTGCTGGTCGATGCCCGCCCCGGGGCGAAGCCGGAGGCCTATGCGTCGCACAAGCGGCCGCTGAGCCTGGTGCAGTATTTGGACGGCGACGGCAACATCACCGACGAGGGCCAGACCGAATTGATCGAGTTTGTCCTGGAGGCGTGGGAATTTGCGGCCAAGCACAAGGCCAAGGACCTGCTGGCCTTTTGCACCTCGGCCATCCGGGAATCCACGAACGGTGCCGCGGTGCTGGAGCGGGTGCGCCATGAAACCACCGTCCGGCTCACGGAGCTGACCGGCGACGAGGAGTCGGCCATGACGTTCTTTGCCGTGCGGCGCTGGCACGGCTGGGACGCGGGCACCCTCTTGAACCTCGACATTGGCGGCGGCTCCTTTGAAATCGCCCAGGGCTCCAATGAACTTCCGGACCTGGCCCACTCGGTGCCGCTGGGTGCCGGGCGGCTCACCCGCGACTGGCTGAGCGAGGACCCGCCCACGGCCAAGAGCGTCAAGGAACTGCGCCGGCACATCAAGTCCACGCTCAAGGCACCCGTTGCCGCCACCCAAAAGCTGGGGCCGCCGACCCTCGTCACGGGCTCGTCCAAGACGTTCCGGGCGTTGGCGCGCATCACGGGGGCGGCGCCGTCGTCCATGGGGCCCTACGTCAAGCGCGAACTGCACCTGACCGACCTGGGGCTCTGGACGCAGCGGCTGTCCGCGATGTCCTCCGCCGACCGGCTGCACCTGCCGGGGGTTTCCCAGGCCCGGGCCAGGCAGGTGCTCGCCGGCGCGCTCGTGGCGCAGGCGGCGCTGGAGATGTTCAAGGTCCAGTCCCTTCAGATCAGCCCCTGGGCGCTGCGCGAGGGCCTGATCCTGCGCCGCCTGGACCAGCTCGTCTTTGACGGCCCGCTGGACCCGCCGGCGCACGTTGGTAAACTGACGAATTCGGCAACAGTTTAGGCAGCCATGACACCCTCCTCGTCGGATTCGCGCACCCCACCGGCCCCCGGGCCCGCATCGGCCGGACCCGGCCGACCGCCCACGGGCCGGCACATCCCCGTCGCCCTGTCCACGGCCTCGGTGTACCCGTTGTCCGTCCACGACGGCTTCGCGGTGGCCGCCGACCTGGGCTACGACGGCGTGGAAATCCTCGTCACCCACAACGGGGTCAGCCAGGACGCGCGGGCCCTGATGGCCCTGGCCGAGCGGTACGACCAGCCCATCGTGGCCATTCACGCGCCCACGCTGCTGCTCACCCAGCAGGTCTGGGGCAGTGCATGGAACAAGGTGCAGCGCTCCGCGCAGATGGCGGTGGACGTGGGCGCCGACGTCGTGGTGGTGCACCCGCCGTTCCGCTGGCAAAACGACTACGCCGAAACCTTCGCCCACGGGGTGCGGGACATCGCCGATGCGTTCGGCGTGCGCATCGCGGTGGAAAACATGTACCCGTGGCGCGTCCGGGGCCGGGAGGCGCTGGCCTATCTGCCGCACTGGGACCCGGTGCCGCAGGACTATGTGGACGTCACCTGGGATTTCTCCCACGCGGCCACCGCCGAGGCCTCCAGCCTGGACGCCGTCAAGGCCCTGGGAGGTCGCCTGCGGCACCTGCACCTGACCGACGGCACCTCCACCGGCAAGGACCAGCACCTGATTCCCGGCCACGGGAACCAGGAATGCGTCGAGGTCCTCAACCACATCGCCCATAACGGGTTCGACGGCGCCGTGGTGGCCGAGATCTCCACCCGCAAGGCCAAGGGTGCCGGGCAGCGGGAGGAATGGCTGGCCGAATCGCTGGAATTCGCCCGCGTCCACCTGGGCCAAACCCTGCCGTAGCCTGGGCCAAACCCTGCCGTAGGCGGTGGCGAAACCCGGGGCCCGGGGCGGAACCGGCCTTAAATGCGAAATCGCCGAAGAACGTGGCCGGCGGACGGGGGGAACGCTGGCCAGGTTCTTCGGCGATTTGACTGGCCTTCAGGACAGGTCCAGTCCGATCATCACTCGCACCCTTATGAGGTAATGCAACTCTAGAAGCCGACGTTGGGAGCAACCGGAGTGCGGGCTGGGCATTGGCTGTTAAAACAGGGCTGTTAAAGCAAGGCGCCGGAGGCGGAAGCTGGATCTTGGGGGAAAATCCAGGCCGCCTCCGGCGCGCGGACCGCCTGCCGGATACAACAGCCGGTCCGCCATCACTTGCACCTATATGAGGTAGTTAGAACTGTAGGGACCCATCCTGAGCGAAGTCTTGCGCCCGGCTGGGAATTCTCTGGCAGTGCGCGCCGGTACCGTGCCGCCGGTGCGCCAGCCTCCCGCCGGCGTCGGAGCGCCGGACGATTCCGCGGTTGCGTGGCACCTGCCGGGCAGGAAAGGATGGGGACATGACCAAAAAGATAGTATTTCTAGGCTGCGGGTCCATGGGTGAGGCGATACTGACCGGGCTCCTTGCCGCCGGGACCGCCCCACAGTCCGTCACCGTAACCGTCCGGCGGACCGAACGGGCCGAGGAGCTGGCCCAGCGCCACGGGGTGACGGCGCTGGCCTCCAACGAGGAACCCCGGGCCAACTCGCAGGCCGTCTTGGGAGCCGGCGCCGTGATCCTCGGGGTAAAACCCGTTGGCACGGCCGAACTCTGCCGCGAGATTGCCGGGGACCTGGACCCGTCGGCCGTGGTCATCAGCGTCGCCGCCGCCGTCTCCCTGGAGCAGCTCCAGGGCGCCCTGAAGCCCGGGCAGCCGGTGGTCCGGGCCATGCCCAACACGCCCCTGAAGGTGGGCCGCGGCGTCGTCGCGCTGTCCCCGGGCACCTCGGTGGATGAGCACAGCCTCGCCGCCGCGCACGAAATTTTTGACGGCTCCGGCGTGGTGCTGGACGTCCCGGAAGACCAGCAGGACGCGGTCTCGGCAATCAGCGGCTCGGGTCCGGCCTATGCGTTCTACTTGGCCGAGGCCATGGCGGCCGCGGCGGAGAACTTTGGCCTGTCCGCTGAGATTTCCCGGATCCTGGCCCGGGAAACCGTGGCCGGTGCCGGGCTCATGCTGGCCGAGCCGGGCGCCGACGCGGCCACGCTGCGCCGCGGCGTGACGAGCCCCAACGGCACCACCGAACAGGCCATCGCCACCTTCGATGCCCAGGGACTGGCGGCCATTGTCTCGGCCGGCGCGCAGGCTGCCGCCGCCCGGGCCGCGCAGATCACGGCCGAACTCGCCGGCCAGTAGCGGTTCCGCGGCCGGTACGGACATTCGCGGGGGAAAATAACGCCCGCGAATGTCCGGTTCGGCCGCCCGCTCAAGAAGCGGGGGCTCCGCCCGCCTCCAGCGCCAGCAGCAGTGCCTTCGCCGCCGGGCCGCCCAAGTACGCCCCCTGGCTGCCGTCCGAGCGGATCACCCGGTGGCACGGGACCACCAGGGGCAGCGGATTCCGGGCACACGCCGTCCCCACGGCCCGCACCGCCCGCGGGCTGGACGTCATGGCCGCGACGGCCGCGTAGCTGGCCGTGTGCCCGTAGCCGATCGAGGGCAACCGGGCCAGGACCTCGCGCCGGAATCCGGCGGCAAGGCGGAAATCCAGCGGCAGGTCAAAGCCGCGCCGTCGCCCCGCAAAGTATTCGTCCAGCTCGCGGGCCGCGGCGTCCAACCGGGCCGGGGCGGCGAGGATGCGCGGGCTGACGGTCGCGGCCAGCTGCGCCAGGACGGCATCGTGCCCTTCCACGGCAAATGCCACCCGCACCAGCCCGGCTTCGGTCCCGGCCAGCAGCAGCGTGCCCACCGGCGAATCCATGAGCCGGTACGCCACGTCCACCAGCCCCTCGGCCTGTGCCGCCGCGCCCAGCGAGCGGCGCAGCCGCGCCACCGCCTCGCCCTCATCCGCCGCCGCCGCCGCAAGCTCGGCCGGCAGGCCCACGTTCGTGATCATTGCCCGATCCCTTCCGCCATGTGCCCTGCACCCGTTCCCGCCAGGCGGGCCCGCAACGCCTTCATCCCGTCGGCGGCCGCCCGCCGCGCCGCGGCCTCGGAATTTCCCAACAGTCCCGCCACGGCCGCATACGACAGGCCGGCCAGATGGCGGTACACCACGGCCTCGCGCTGTTTTGGCGGCAGCCCGCCCAGTGCGCCCCACACCAGGGCCGCGTCCTCGCCCGCCTCCACGGCGCCCACGACGTCGTCCGCACCCCCCGCCTCGCCCGCCCCGTGGGGGCCGAAAGCGTCGCGGTCGCCGGCGAAGCCGGCCGGGACAGGCAGCCGGGCGGACCGACGGTGGTGGTCCATGGCCTTGTTCCGGGCAATGGTCACCAGCCAGGCCTCAAGGTTGCCGATTCCGCCGGACGGCTCGTAGGCCCGCAGCGCCGCCAGGAAGGTTTCCTGCCATACGTCGTCGGCGTCCTGCATGCCCACCAGCGCCCGGCACACACGCAGCACGGCCGGTCCGTGGGTGGTCACCACCACCTCAAACGGCGGCAGCGAGTCCGCCGGGCCCCGCCGTGCCGCGCTCAAAACAACGCTTCGGTGTGTGTCCTGGACGGGTTTTCCAACTCCAGCAGGAACTCCTTGCGCTCCAGCCCGCCGGCGTACCCCACCAGGGACCCGTCGGCGCCCACCACGCGGTGGCACGGGACGATGATGCTGATGGGGTTGCGACCATTGGCCGACCCCACCGCCTGCGCCATGGAGCGGTCGCCCAACAATGCCGCCAGGTCCCCGTAGCTGCGCAGTTCACCGTACGGAATCTCCCGCAGCGCGTCCCATACCCGGCGCTGGAACGGGTTCCCGGCCGGGGCCAGCGGCACGGAAAATTCCCGCCGTTCGCCGGCAAAGTATTCACCCAGCTGTTCCACCGTCGCAGAAAGCACGGGCGAGGCGGAGCCGGCCACCCGGTTCCCGAACGTCTCCCAGGCCGGGCGGCGCCTGTGCTCCGCCATGTACACGGCCGCCAGCCCGGCGTCGTTCGCCACGGCGGTGAGCGGGCCGATGGGTGAGTCAAATACTGTGTACAAACTCATGTGAACATTACCTCCCTGCCCTGTAGACGCCGGCCGGCCAAAAAACGTGAGGTCAGGGCCGGGCGGCGAAGCGTTCGAGCAGGTCCACGTAGCCGGAGACGATGAGCATGTCGCGGCTGGAGACCCGGGTGTGCGGCTGTGCGTAGGTGAAGTCCTCGCCCGGGGACTTCACGCCCACAATGGTCACGCCGTACTTTTGGCGCACCTTGGATTCGGCCAGCGTGAACCCCTGCGTCTCCTTGGGCGGATACATCTTCACGATCGCGAAGTCGTCGTCGAATTCGATGAAGTCCAGCATGCGCCCGCCCACCAGGTGCGCGGCCCGGACACCGGCGTCGGCCTCCGGATAAATGACGTGGTTGGCGCCGATGCGGGTGAGGATCTTCCCGTGCGACTGCGTGATCGCCTTGACCCACAGGTGCGCGATGCCCAGGTCCACCAGGTTGACGGTGATCAGCACGCTGGATTCGATGGAGGTGCCGACCCCGACGACGGCGGAGGCGAAGTCCTGAGCCCCGAGTTGGCGCAGCGCGTCGATGTTGGTGGCGTCGGCCTCCACGACGTGGGTCAGGACGCCGGCCCATTTTTGCACCAGCGCCGGGTCCCGCTCGATCGCCAGGACCTCCCGGCCCTGCTTGACCAGCTGGTCGGCGGTGGCCGCACCGAACCGGCCCAGCCCAATCACCAGGACCGGTGAGTTGTGCGGCGGGCGGTTGTTGGAGCTCGTTTTGTCAGCCAATGATCGGCCTTTCTTCCGGGTAGTGGAAAAGTTGGCGGCGCTGCCGCAGCGCCAGCGCGGAGGCCAGCGTGATGGAGCCGACGCGGCCCAAAAACATCATGGCGCTCAGGACATACACGCCCGACGGCGGCAGCTCGGCGCTGAGCCCCGTGCTCAGCCCCACGGTGGCGAAGGCCGAGAGGGTCTCAAAGAGCACCCGGTCCAGGCTTTGGCCGCTGATGGCCAGCAGCAGCCCGACGGCGACCATCACGAACGTGGCGCCCATCATGATGACGGAGATGGCCACGCGCATGGTGCCCTGGGGAATGGTGCGCCCGTACACCTTCACGTCCGAGTCGCCGCGGGCCTCGGCCACGATGGCCAAAAACATGACGGCCAGCGTGGTGACCTTGATGCCGCCGGCCGTGGACGCGGATCCGCCGCCCACAAACATGAGCGCGTCCGTGAGCAGCATGGTGGGGGTGTGCATGGAATTCATGTCCACCAGGTTGAAGCCGAGGGAGCGGGTCATGATGGAGGCAAAGATGGAGTGCGTGACCTTGTCGCCCACGCTCATGGTGCCGATGGTGGCCGGGTTGGTCCATTCGAAGGCGCCCCACAGGACGGCTCCGGCCACCAGCAACACGAAGGAGACCTGGATGGTCAGCTTGGCGTGCAGCGTCCAGCGGCGGACATGGTGGCGGACGGTCAGCAGCACCATGAGCACCGGAAAGCCGAGCGAGCCGATGAACCCGCCGATCATGAGCGGGACCAGGATCCACAGGTCCGCCTCGTAGGGGACAACGCCGTCGGAATGGGGTGTGAAACCGGCGTTGTTGAAGGAGGAGATGGAGTAGAACGCGGCATGCCAGATGGCTTCGGGCAGGCTCTCGCCCAGGATCAGGAAGCGCGGTGCCAGGGCCAGGGCCAGGACCAGCTCAATGGCCACGGAGGTGGTGATCACGATCCGCAGCAGGGTACCGACCTCCCCGAGGCGGCCGGCGTTCATGGCCTCCTGGGCGATCAGCTTGCCGCGCACGCCCAGGCGCTTGCTGACCATCAGGGACATCAGGGAGGCAAGCGTGAGAATGCCCAGGCCGCCGACGAAGATGCCGATCAGGATCACCAGCTGGCCGAAGAACGACCAATGCAAGGCGGTGGAGACGGTGGTCAGCCCGGTCACGCAGACGGCGGACGTGGCCGTGAACAAGGCGTCGTGGAAGGCCGTGACCTTCCCGTCGGTGGCGGCCGCCGGCAGGGAGAGCGTGAGCGTGAACGCCAGGATGACCAGCGCGAAGACGATCAGTGCAAGCCGGGCGGGGGAGCTGTTGGCGAACCGGTCCACAAAGTCGCGGATTGTGACGACCACGGCCCGCGGAGTCAGGAACCGTGCCGGGAGGGTATTTGTAGTGGCCAACGCCGTGTTGCCCCTCCTGCCCGTAAATGTCTTGTGCAAGCCGCGATACGGCATTGGCGCCCCGAGTTGGGTAGCCTGTGATGGATGTCATCATTCGCCAGCCCGGGGCCGGCCGCCGTCCCGACAAGCATAGTCTGCGACGCGGCCATGTCGGCGTACAATTTTGGCCCGAACCATCCCATGTCGCCAAAGCGCCTGGAGCTGACCGCGCGGCTGGCCCGTGAGCTGGGTATTTTTGACCGGCCGCAGGTGCGGATGCTTGCCTCCCGGGTGGCCGGCGACGACGAACTCGCCACCGTCCACAGCCGGGAGTACATTGCCGCGGTGCGCCGGGTGGGCGAGGACCCCAGCCGGTCCGATCCCGACCGCGGACTGGGCACCGAGGACGACCCCGCCTTTGCCGGCATGCATGAGGCCGGGGCGCGGCTGGCCGGAGCGTCGCTGGAGGCCGCCGACGCCGTCATTTCCGGCACCGTGCCGCGGGCGGTCAACTTTGGCGGCGGCATGCACCACGCCTCCCGGGACAAGGCGAGCGGCTTTTGCATCTACAACGACGCCGCCCTCGCCATCCGCCGGTTGCTGGACTCCGGGGTGGGGAAGGTCGCGTACATCGACATCGACGCCCACCACGGCGACGGCACCCAGAACATCTTCTGGGACGACCCCCGGGTGCTGACCATTTCCCTGCACGAGTCGGGGCTGACCCTCTTCCCCGGCACGGGCTTCGCCAACGAGATCGGCGGTCCCGGCGCGCAGGGGAGCGCCGTGAACGTCGCCCTGCCGGCCGGCACCTCCGATGCCGGGTGGCTCCGGGCCTTCCACGCCGTCGTGCCGGCCCTGGTGCAGGCCTTCGCCCCCGACATCATTGTCAGCCAGCACGGTTGCGACTCGCACCGCGACGACGAACTGGCGAATCTGAACACCAGCGTGGACGCCCAGCGCGAGGCCGCACTCACCATAGCCGGGCTGGCGGCGCGGCTATGCGGGGACCGGTGGATCGCCACCGGCGGCGGCGGGTACAACATTGTCAGCGTGGTGCCCCGGGTGTGGTCGCATCTGATGGCCGTCGTGGCCGGCGGGCCGGTGCCGCTGCACACGCCGGTGCCCGAACCATGGCGTGAGTACGTCCGGGCGCACTTTGGCGTGAGCGCACCGCTGCTGATGGGCGAGGACGCCGACACCTGGTGGAGGTCGTGGGAGGTTGGCTTCAACCCGTCCGACCCCGTGGACAGGTCCGTCATGGCCACGCGCAAGGCCGTGTTCCCGTTGTACGGACTGGACCCCTGGTTTGACTGACCCCACCGGCTCCGGGCCCGGCAACACGGGCCCGGCGGGTCGAAGATGCCGTGGAACGCATATGTCGTTAGGGTGGTGGCATGGTCATAGAGGAAGTATTCGCCGTCATTGCCGAAGCGACTCGCCGGGACATCCTCGAGGCCCTGGCGGAGGACCAAAAGGCCGTCGGCCAGCTGGTGGACGAGCTGGGCGTCTCACAGCCCACCGTGTCCAAGCATTTGCGGGTGCTGCGCGAGGCCGGCGTGGTGACCATGCGCGCGCAGGGCCAGAAGCGTTTCTACAGCATTAACACCGCCCCGCTAATGCTGGTCTCCGAGTGGCTGGACGGCCTCGGGGCCGGCCCGGGGGCGTCCGCAGCCGGTGCCGCCACGGTTGCCGTGGACGGAAGCCGAGCCTCCTCGGCGCGGTTCGCGGGTGCCGGCGGAGGCAGGGGCCAGGCCCTGCGGGTGCCGTTCCCCGCCGGGTCACCCGTCCCGGAGACCCCCGCCGCCCCGGCCCACGTCGTCGTCCGGCAGGGTGAGCACGACGCCTCGGTGCCGGCACAAATCACGCGCGGCATGGGGCGGGCCGCCAACAAGGCCGCCGACCTCCTGGCCAACCTGCCCGCGTTCCGCCGCCGGCGGGACTGAGGAACCGCAAAAGGGCGCGGGACGTGCCGCCGCCCCGCGTGAATGTGCATGATCGTGCATCTGGTCTCGAAATGCAAGAGGAAGTCGCTTAACCCCACGGGCGGCTGGAAAACTGCAGGGGAGAACATTTCGCGCCGCGGACCGGCGCCCCACCCTTTTTACGGAGACTCATGGACACCAGGCTCGAAGCCATTCGGGAGCAAGTTTTGGCCCGCAACCCCGGGGAAAAGGAATTCCACCAGGCCGTCCTGGAGGTTTTCGAAAGCCTCGGGCCCGTGCTGGACAAGCATCCGGAATTTGTTGACGCCGCCGTATTGCAACGCCTGTGCGAACCGGAGCGCCAGATCATTTTCCGGGTGCCGTGGACCGATGATGCCGGCCGCGTGCAGATCAACCGCGGCTTCCGCGTCGAGTTCAACTCGGCCCTTGGCCCGTACAAGGGTGGCCTGCGCTTCCACCCGTCCGTCTACCTGGGCATCGTGAAGTTCCTCGGCTTTGAGCAGATCTTCAAGAACGCGCTCACCGGCATGCCGATCGGCGGCGGCAAGGGTGGTTCCGACTTTGATCCGCGCGGCAAGTCCGACGGCGAAGTGATGCGTTTTTGCCAGTCGTTCATGACCGAGCTGTACCGCCACATTGGCGAGTACACCGACGTCCCGGCCGGCGACATCGGCGTGGGCGGGCGCGAGATCGGCTACCTGTTCGGCCAGTACAAGCGGATCACCAACCGCTACGAATCCGGCGTCCTGACCGGCAAGGGCATTGGCTGGGGCGGTTCGCTGGTCCGCCCGGAGGCCACCGGCTTTGGCACCGTCCTGTTCACGCAGGAGATGCTCAAGACCCGCGGCACGTCCTTCGATGGCCAGCGCGTGGTGGTCTCCGGCTCCGGGAACGTCGCAACGTTTGCCATCGCCAAGGCCCAGCAGTTTGGCGCCACGGTGGTGGCCTGCTCGGATTCCTCCGGCTACGTCGTGGACGAGAACGGCATTGACGTCGCGCTGCTGCGCCAGATCAAGGAGAAGGAGCGCGGCCGCCTGAAGGAATACGCCGTGCGGCGCGGCGCCTCCGTCAGCTACGTGGAAGGCGGCTCCGTCTGGGACGTGGACACCGCCGTCGCCCTGCCGTGCGCCACGCAAAACGAACTCAACACCGAGGCCGCCACCCGGCTCGTGAAGACCGGCCTGGTTGCCATCGCCGAAGGCGCCAACATGCCGTGCACCAGCGGCGCCGTTGCCGTCTTCCAGGAGGCCGGCATCCTCTTTGGCCCCGGCAAGGCGGCCAACGCCGGCGGCGTCGCCACCTCCGCCCTGGAGATGCAGCAGAACGCCAGCCGGGATGCGTGGTCGTTCGAGCACACCGAGAACCGCCTGACGCAGATCATGGTCGGCATCCACGACCGGTGCGCCGAAACCGCCGACACCTACGGCTCGCCGGGCAACTACGTGGTGGGCGCCAACATCGCCGGCTTCGTCAAGGTGGCCGACGCCATGCTGGCCCAGGGCCTGATCTAGGCAAGCTAAGCCGAGGCGGCGCACGAAGCGAAAACCCCGATCGCTCGGGGTTTTCTTTTCGCCCTAGAGTTTACCAATAGCAAACTTTTGGGTGGTCCCCGGGGGCTTTGCGTGCATTTCTCTAGATACGGGGAAGACATTTTGTACAGCTGACCAAACATGTTCAAAATGAGTCGTTTTACGATGAATTGTCTCTGTGAGCGAAGTCATGGGTGGCCGTGGCGCTGACGCCGCGGCGTGGGCAACCAAGAGGAAGTATTGCCAATGCCAACAGATCAACAATTATCCAAAACCCTCAAGCCTCGACACTTGTCCATGATCGCCATCGCCGGCGTCATCGGCGCCGGTCTCTTTGTCGGCTCGGGCGTCGCCATCGGCCAGGCCGGCCCCGGGATCCTGGTGGCGTACGCGGCGGCCGGCGTCGTGGTGATCCTGGTGATGCGGATGCTGGGGGAGATGGCCGCGGCGAACCCCGAGACCGGATCTTTCTCCACGTACGCGGACAAGGCCCTGGGACGGTGGGCGGGCTTTAGCATTGGCTGGCTGTACGCCTGGTTCTGGATCATCGTGCTCGGCGTCGAAGCCACCGCCGGGGCGGCGATCATGCACCGCTGGGTACCCGGCGTGGACCAGTGGGTCTGGGCGCTGATCTTGATGGTCCTGCTGACGATGACCAACGTGGCCTCGGTCAAGTCCTACGGGGAATTTGAATTTTGGTTTGCCTCGGTCAAGGTCGCGGCGATCATTCTCTTCCTCCTGCTGGGCGTCGTGGCCATCCTCGGCTTCATGCCCGGTGTTCCGGCCCCCGGGTTGAGCAACCTCACCGGCAACGGCGGCTTCTTCCCCAACGGCTACGGGGCGGTCCTGGGCGGCATCCTGGTCGTTGTCTTCTCCTTTTTCGGGGCCGAGATCGCCACCATTGCCGCTGGTGAGTCCGAGAACCCGGTCGACGCCGTCAAGAAGGCCGTCAAGTCCACGGTGTGGCGCATCCTGATCTTCTACATCGGCTCCATCGCCGTCGTGGTGACACTGCTGCCGTGGAACGACGCCTCGGTTGCCAAGAGCCCCTATGTTGCCGTCATCGAACTGTTCGGCATTCCCGGAGCGGCGGTCATCATGGACATCGTGGTCCTGACCTCCGTGCTGTCCTGCCTGAATTCCGGCCTTTACACGGCCAGTCGCATGGTGTTTTCCCTGTCCGCGCGCGGTGATGCCCCCAAGTCCTGGCGAAAGATCTCCAGGCGGGGCGTTCCGGCCACCGCGGTGCTTGCCTCAACGGTGGTCGGGTTCATCACCGTGGGCCTGAACTATTTGGCGCCGGACTCGGTGTTCTTGTTCCTGGTGAACACTTCCGGGGCCATTGCGCTGTTCGTGTGGCTGGTCATCGCCATCTCGCAGCTGATCTTGCGACGCCGGATGGGCGCCGAGGCGAGGGATCTCACCTTGAAGATGTGGTTCTTCCCGTACCTGACGTGGCTGTCCATCATCACCATCGTGGCGCTGCTGGTCGGAATGGTCATCGTGCCCGAGACCCGCGAGGCACTGTTGCTCTCGACCGCCCTGGCCGCACTGGTCGTGGCGATCGGCGTGTACCGGTACCGCCGGGGCGGGCTGTTCCATGCCGGTGCCCAAGCCGGGGACAATGAACCGGTGCGTGCCGACTCCGAGCTGGTGGCGGAGCACCCGGTCCGCGACTAGGCGGACCCTTGGGGGCGGCCGCGGACCCCTCGAATTCCGGCGCCGGCCATCACTGCGGCTACTCTAAAGGTTGCGTCGGTCACAAGGTAGCCGGCCAATGACGAAGGAGAGTGAATCGTGGTCGGTGCAAAGTCGCCTGGTCATGTGGTTGTGGTTGGCGCCGGATTCATCGGATTGTCCACCGCCTGGTACCTGCAGGAACGCGGCATCAAGGTCACCGTCGTGGACCGCGGCGGGGTCGCCTCGGGGTCCTCCTGGGGAAATGCCGGCTGGCTGACCCCGGCACTGACGTTGCCGTTGAGTGAGCCGTCCGTGCTCACCTACGGGCTCAAGGCCATGCTGGACCCGGCCTCGCCGCTCTACATCCCGTTGTCGGCCAATCCCACCCTGCTGAAGTTCCTGGCCGGATTTGCCCGCAACTGCACCCCCGGCAAGTGGCGCGCCGCCATGTCAGTCTTCGCCGAGATCAGCCGCACCGGGCTGGACGCGTTCGATGAGATCGCCCAGGGCCTGAACCCCGTGGCCGAGCCCACCAAGGTGGCCGACCCGTTCCTCACCGGCTTCGCCTCGCTGAAGGACCGCGACGCCCTCGTGAAGGAATTCGACGTCATCCGCCAGCAGGGCGGCCAGGTGGACTTCAGCCTCATGAGCGGTGAGCAGATCCGCACGCTGGAGCCCACGCTTGGCGACGGCGTGGTGGCCGGGGTGGCGATCCGCGACCAGCGCTTCCTCAACCCTCCCGTCTACATGGACTCGCTCGCCGAATCCGTCACGGCCCGGGGCGCGGAGATCGTCGGCGCCTTCAATGTGGTCGACATCCGCGACACCGGTGCCGGCGTGGAGGTCATCGGCTCCGAGGGCCGGCTGCTGGCGGCCGACGCCGTCGTCGTCGCCACGGGCGCCTGGCTGGGCCGGCTGGCCCGCCGGTTCGGCGTGCGCCGCGTGGTCCAGGCCGGCCGCGGCTACAGCTTCACCGTGGTCCCGGAGGTGCTGCCGCGCAACCCCATCTACTTCCCGGCACAGCGCGTGGCGTGCACCCCGTTGGGCGACCGCCTGCGCGTGGCCGGCATGATGGAGTTCCGCGACGCCGACGCCCCCTTGGACCCGCGCCGCATCAAGGCCATCATCGACGCGGCCGCCCCGATGTTCACCGGCATCGACTGGGATGACCGGGCCGAGGAATGGGTCGGTGCCCGCCCGTGCACCACGGACGGCTTCCCGCTGATCGGCGCCACCAAGTCCTCCCGGGTCCACGTGGCCGGCGGACACGGCATGTGGGGCGTCGCCCTGGGTCCGCTCACCGGCAAGATGCTCGCGGCCCAGATGAGCGGCGACACCACCCCGGCCGTCATGCGCCACTTCAATCCGCTGCGCTGATCCGCGGGCGCTCCGGCAACCGGTCCGCGCTTTCTTCGCTTGCCGGGCGGCTCCCAGCCGTCGGCGGGTGAAGACAGCGCGGACCGGGGAGGGTCACGCGGATTTGTGGCCGCGCCGCAAGCCGGTTAGGGTGTGAGCATGACAAACCGTTGGTATGCGTATTTTTCGTTGGCTCTGGAGGGGCCCGCGTCTAACTGACACGCATCCACACACCTTCAGAGCCAACAGGACAGGGATCATCCCCTGTCCTTCGCCATTTCCGGGCGGGTTTCTGAAAAGGGCTCGCTGCCGGCCTCAGAACCAAGGACCCAGCCAGTGACCACCACCGCAACACCTGAAACCACCACCACCTCCAACCTGCGCGTCAGCCGCTTCACCGCCCTGCCGACGCCATCGACGATCGCCGCGGATCTGCCGCTGGACACGGTGGCGCGCAGCGTCGTCGAACGCGGCCGGGACCAGGTCCGGGCCGTCATGGACGGGGTGGACGACCGCCTGCTGGTGATCGTGGGGCCGTGCTCCATCCATGACCCCGCCGCCGGCCTGGACTACGCCCGCCGCCTGGCCGCCGCGGCGCAGGCCCACAGCGAGGATCTGCTCATCGTCATGCGCGCCTACTTTGAAAAGCCGCGCACCACGGTGGGCTGGAAGGGCCTGATCAACGACCCCCTGCTGGACGGCAGCCACGACATAGGCGCCGGCCTGCGCCTGGCCCGGGAATTCCTGCTCCAGGTGGCCCGCCTCGGACTGCCCGCCGGCACCGAATTCCTCGAACCGATCAGCCCGCAATACACGGCGGACCTGATCTCCTGGGGTGCCATTGGGGCTCGCACCACCGAAAGCCAAATCCACCGCCAGCTCTCCTCCGGCCTGTCCATGCCCGTCGGGTTCAAGAATGGTACCGACGGCGGACTGCAGGTGGCGCTGGACGCCTGCGCCGCCGCCGGGGCCGCCCAGTCGTTCCTGGGCATCGACGCCGACGGCCGGGCCGCCCTGGTGAGCACGGCCGGCAACCGGGACACCCACATGATCCTGCGCGGCGGGCGCAAGGGGCCCAATTACGCGGCCGTCGACGTGGCCGCCGCCGCTGCCGCCGCGGCCGCGGCCGGGGTGAACCCGCGCCTGATCGTCGATGCCAGCCACGCCAATTCCGGCAAGAGCCACCACCGCCAGGCCGAGGTTGCCCTGGAAATCGGTGCCCAGCTGGAGGCCGACGCCCCGTCCGCGGACACCATTGCCGGCGTCATGCTCGAAAGCTTCCTGGTGGGCGGGGCGCAGAACCTGGACGTGGACGCCGTCGCGGCGGGCACCGCGGAGCTGACGTACGGCCAAAGCGTCACGGACGCCTGCATGGAGTGGAACGTCACCGCCGAGGTGTTGGCGAATCTGGCGCGCAGCTCCCGCGCCCGCCGCACGCGCCAAGCCCCGGCGCGGTGACTTTGGTCGGGCAAACGGCGGGCATTGCCGTGCCCGCCGGGAGCCCGCGGCGGGGCGGCTGGAGTTTGCTCGCCGCTGGGACTTTCACATTGGCCCCATCAGCCCCTACAGTTATCGCTAAAGGGTTGATGGGTTGGCGGGGTCCAGCAGCCGATTTGTCCACCCCATTTGCCGGCCGCGGGCCGGCTCATGACCACGGAAATGAGTACTGGAACCATGGCGCCGGAGCAAAACTTCTCCAATGTGAACTTCTTGACGGTTCAAGAGGTGGCCGAGCTCATGCGTGTGTCGAAAATGACCGTGTACCGGATGGTGCACGCCGGGGAGCTGCCGGCGGTGCGCTTTGGCAGGTCCTACCGTGTGCCGCAAAACGCCGTGGAGGGTTTCTTGAAATCGGCAGTGGTGGATCGCACGGGCACCGAGGGCGCCTCCGGTTCGGCGCATACCGGTTAGAGGCGGTACCCTAGGAAAGATCCATTTCGGCTTTGACCGATTCCTGCGATCGGTCGACCTAATCGATTTCGGCCTCACTCGAGGCCGTTCTATGTAGTTTGTGAGGACTTTCATGGGTTCAGTTATTAAGAAGCGCCGCAAGCGGATGGCGAAGAAGAAGCATCGCAAGCTGCTTCGCAAGACTCGCCACCAGCGCCGCAACAAGAAGTAAGACTTCTTGCCGGACAGGCACTCGTCACCGCATTGGTGGCGGGTGCCTTGTTGTTTGCGCCCTTAGCGGCGGCGCACCATGGCGATGCCCTTCCACAGCCCGTACACGACGCCGACGCCCGTGGCGGCCCGCAGTCCCAGGGTGGCGGCGCGGCGGCCGGAGCGGAAGTCATAGATGGGCCAGTTGTGATCGCGGGCGTGCGCGCGCAGCCGCGTGTCCGGGTTGATGGCCACCGGGTTGCCCACGGCCGTCAGCAGCGGGATGTCGTTGTAGGAGTCGCTGTAGGCCCAGCACCGGCCCAGGTCCAGTCCTTGTTCAATGGCTAGGGCCTGGACGGCGCGGGCCTTGGCCGGTCCGTGCAGGATCTCGCCCACCAGCTTGCCGGTGTAGAGGCCGTCCTCGATCTCGGCCACCGTGCCCAACGCGCCTGTCAGCGCCAGGCGATCGGCAATGACGCTGGCCACCTCCACGGGCGTCGCCGTCACCAGCCACACCTGGCGGCCGGAGCGCAGGTGTTCCTGCGTCAGCGCCCGCGTCCCGGGCCAGATCTTGGAGACGATCATCTCGTCATAGACTTCTTCGCCCAGCTGGCGCACGAAGTCGGTGCTGATGCCGGCGGCGAGCTTTTGGGCCGAATCCTGCACGGAATGGACGTCGTTGAGGTTCTCGCCGCGGAAAATGAACTTGGCCTGCTTCCACGCGAAGCCGGCGGCGTCGCCCATGGTGAACGCCTTCTTTTGGTACATCTTCCGGGCCACGTGAAAGAGGCTGGCACCCTTCATCAGCGTGTTGTCCACGTCGAAGAATGCGGCCTCGCCCCGGTGAGTGACAGTATCCGAGGCGGCCTCGGCACTGGTGGTAGTCACGTCGGGCATGAAACAAGTCTAGTCAATCCGGCTCATCGTTGCCTGCCGCGCCACATCGCGGGACGGTTAACAACGGGCAAAGTTGGGTCTGGGCTCCCGCGCGCAGTAGTTTGTAGGGCATGGACAACGCCGCAAGCGCCCCGGCATTCCCCGGGCTGGACCTGGTCACGAAATCCGATTGCCATCTGTGCGCCGACGCCCGGGCGGTGGTGGCCGGGGTCGCCGAGGAATTGGGCCTTCCCTGGCGGGAGCTCTCCATTGACGACGACGAGGCCCTGAGAGCCCGGTACGGCGAGGAAATTCCGGTGGTGTTGGTGGACGGCGTCCAGCGCGACTTTTGGCACATTGACCCGGTCCGGCTGCGGACCATCCTGGTCCGGGCCATGGGCGCGCGGCCCTGAGTTCGCCGACCGCTGTGTGGACCGCTTTGGCCGGCGCCCCGGCAGGTCCTAGAGTTGAATCAGGCCGACGGCGCACCGGGGCAACTTTGATTCCCGTCGCCGCGCGGTCATTGGCAGAACTTGGAGCAGTACCGTGACCTCAGCGAAGTCCCCGGACGTGCCGGCGCCCGACGCGGCGCCCCGGCAGCTTCCGCCCGCCACCGTCTCCCGGCTGACCCTGTACCTGCGCACCCTCAACGGGCTGCTCGCCGAGGGAACCGAACGGGTGTCCTCCGAGGCCCTGGCGGAATCGGCGGGCGTCGGCTCCGCCAACGTTCGCAAGGATCTGTCCTACCTGGGCTCCTATGGGACGCGCGGGGTGGGGTACGACGTCGCCCACCTGAGCCGGAAGATCGCCCAGGCGCTGGGCCTGACGCATGAATGGCGCGTGGCCATCGTGGGTGCCGGCAACCTGGGGCGGGCCCTGGCCCGGTATGCCGGGTTTGAATCCCGCGGCTTTGACGTGGTGGCATTGCTGGACGCCGACCAAATGCTGGTGGGCACCGAGATCGGCTGGCTGCGGGTCTCCGACGTCGTGGACCTGGAAGCCGTGCTGGAGAAGACGCGGGCCAACATGGTGGTGCTGGCGCTGCCCGCCGGCGCGGCCCAGGACGTCTGCGACCGCGTGGTGGAGGCCGGGGTCCACAGCATCCTCAGCTTTGCCCCCGTCGCCTTGCAGGTGCCCGACTTCGTCAACCTGCGCAAGGTGGACATGGCCACCGAATTGCAAATACTGGCCTACCACGCCCAGCGCCTGCAGGTTCCGGGCCTTGCCGAGGACCGCCCCGGCGCCTAAGGGCCGGCGCCTAAGGGCCGGCGCGCGGCTCAGTACCCGCGCGGGCCCCCTCCGGGGTGTGGCGTGGCGAAGTATTCCTTCGCCGGGGACCGGAACAAGATGATCATGGCGATCACGCCCAGCCCGACCTGCAACATGGCCAGGAAATTGGGCTGCACCAGGCCCAGCAGGGAAACCCCGGCCAGCACCGCGGCCGTGGTGCGCGCCCAGTTGCGGCCCCTGCGGATCTTCGCGGCCAACCAAAAGTACGCGGCGGCGCCGACCAGGCTGACGAGCATGGCCAGCACCAGCAGCGTGGTGACCAGGCCGGGATCGGCAAACAACGAATCGTAGGCGGGGTCCTTGGGCATGGCGGACTTCATGGCATCGACCATGATGCTCCGGCCGGCCGGCAGGAACAACACCGCCAGCAGCAACAGTCCGGAACCGGCCTGGATCAGTCCGGCAAGGGCGATGAGCCGGGTGGCCCGCACCACCTGCCGCGGTGCGATCAGGGGCGTTCCGGGCGGCACCGGGCCGGGGCGGGCGCCGCCCTGGAAGCCGGGATACGCGGCGGCGGGGGGCAGGCCAAAGGAGGTCCCGGCGTCGGAGGTCCCGGCGTCGGAGGTCCCCTTGGCGCCCGGAGCCTGGGCATCGTGGGACGGCGGTGCCCATCCTTGCGGCGCGTACTGGCCGTAGCGCGGCACGCCGGGGGAGATCTCGCCATAGTGCCCGGGCCGGGGACCGGGGGTGGGCCGCTCTTGAGGCTGTTCGTCAGGAGTGGTCATGGAAAATCCTTTTCAGTGGGAATTGCCGTCCGGTACGCGCAGGGACGGCGGAGGAGGCCGCGCAGAGTGTGAGTTCAACCCTACGCGACCTCCCTGAATCCGGCGCCGCTTTGAGGCGGGCACGCGCCCGCATTAGACCGGCCTCAACGCACGGTGCCGGCCCGCCACGTGGCGGACCGGCACCGTGCCTGCTGCGTGAGGGTGCTTATGCGGCCTTCACGAAGGCGATGTCCAAGGTGATGGTGACCTTGTCGCTGACCAGCACGCCGCCGGCCTCGAGTGCGGCGTTCCAGGTCAGGCCGAAGTCCTTGCGGCTGATGACGGTCTTGGCCTCAAAGCCTGCGCGGGTGGCGCCGAACGGGTCAACGGCAACGCCGTTGAATTCGCCCGTGAACGTCACCGTCTTGGCGATGCCGCGGATGGTCAGCTCGCCGGTCAGCTCAAAGGAGCCCTGGTCGCCGGAGACCGACGTGGAGGTGAAGGTCAGGGTCGGGTAGGTCTCGACGTCCAGGAAGTCGGCGCTGCGGACGTGGCCGTCGCGGTTTTCGTCGCCCGAGTTGAAGCTGGCGGCCTGGGCGGTGGCGGTGACGGCGGAGTCGGCGATGGTCTCGCCCAGGGTCAGCGTGCCTTCAACCGCCGTGAACTTCCCGCGGACCTTGCTGATGCCGGCGTGGCGGACGGTGAAGCCAACCTCGGAGTGTGCGGCGTCAAAGGTCCAGGTGCCCTGGGTCAGTCCGGTGGTTTCAATGGCGGTTGCGGTCATGGCGGTTCTCCTCATGGGTGGTGCGATACGGGGGTCAGGACACCTTCCGGCGGTCCTTCACCGGATATAAGCATGCGTTTGCATGTAATATTCCCGGCGGGCCAAAAAAACTTTGACAATTTTTTTACAGCCTGCCCAAGAAGGCTGGGAATTGCCTGATTAACCTGTTCCCGCGTAACTTTGAGAAACTTGGCTACATGCCCCGAGTCACTGTTCATCTTCTGCGCCACGGTGAGGTATTCAACCCCGACGCCGTCCTGTACGGCCGGCTGCCCAACTTCCACCTCTCCGAGCGCGGCCGCGCCATGGCGGACCTGGTTGCCGAGCACTTTGCGGCGGCGGCGGACGACGCCGGCGCTCCCGTCTACCTGGTCGCCTCGCCGCTGACCCGTGCCCAGGAGACGGCCCAGCCAACCGCCGTCGCGCTCGGCCTGGAGATCGTCACCGACCCGCGCATCATCGAGGCCGAAAACCATTTCGAGGGCATGAAGGTCCGCAAGTCGGAGCTGATCAAACCCCGGCACTGGCGCTATTTTCTCAACCCGCTGCGCCCGTCCTGGGGCGAACCATACGCGGCCCAGGCGCAACGCATGCTGGCGGCGGCGCGGGACGCCCGGCGTCGGGCGTGGGAAATCGGCGGGGACGGCGCACAGGCCGTCATGGTCAGCCACCAGCTCCCCATCTGGGCGGCGCGGCGCAGCGCCGAGGGCAAGCGCCTGTGGCACGATCCCCGCAACCGGGAATGCACGCTGGCGTCGCTGACCACCCTCACGTTCGACGGCGACGACGTGGTGGACGTGAGCTACCGCGAGCCCGCGGCGGTGCTGTTGCCCGGCGCGGCGACCACGCCGGGGGCATAAAGGGCGCCGGGTGGTCGAAACCACCCTCTTCGACGTAGTGTAGAAAACCGATAGGCAATTCTGCGGTGCCGTTGGCCCCGCCCCTAGATGAAAGACTTTTCCTTGTGACTTCCTCGATGAGCCGTAGATCGTTGCTGGCCGCCTCCGGTGCCGCGCTGGCGGTCGCCCTGGCGGCCTGCACGGCCAACGACCCGCTGGCCCGGCAGGCCAACGCCGGGGACAACAAGAACTACATTGCCGGGGACGGCTCCGTGACCGAATACGCCGCGCACGACAGGTCCCAGCCGGTGGAATTTTCCGGGAAGCTCTTTGACGGCACCACCGTGGATGCGGCGGCGCTGCGCGGCAAGGTCACCATCTTGAACTTTTGGTACGCCGCCTGCTCCCCGTGCCGGCTGGAGGCGCCGGACCTGCAGGCCCTGCACACCGAATTTGCCCCCAACGGCGTGAACTTCTACGGCGTGAACGTGCGGGACGAAAAAGCGACGGCCGAGGCCTTTGAGCGCACCTTCAAGCTGAGCTATCCCAGCCTGATGGACAAGGACGGCGGCGTACTGCTGGCGCTGACCAAATTTGTCCCGCCGGCYGCCGTCCCCACCACCTTGGTATTGGACAAGCAGGGACGGGTTTCGGCCCGGATCCTGGGCACCGCGGACAAGGGTACCCTGAAGGCCCTGATCACCACCGCCCTGGCCGTGAAGTAACGGCCTTGGTCAACAACCCATTCGCGGAAACCATCATCGGCGGCTCCATGCTGCTGGCCATACCGGTCGCCCTGCTGGCCGGGTTGGTGTCGTTTCTCTCCCCCTGCGTGCTGCCGCTGGTCCCGGGATACCTGGGCTACGTCAGCGGGCTGGCCGGGGCCGACCTGCAAAACCAGCGCCGGGGGCGGATGTTCGCGGGCATCGGATTGTTTGTCGTGGGGTTTTCGGCCGTGTTCATGCTCATCGGGGCCGTCTTTGGCCAACTCGGTGCCTGGCTCAAGGGTGCCGACGCCGCCTGGGTGACGCAGGTGCTGGGCCTGGTGGTGATCTTGATGGGCGTCGTGTTCCTGGGCGGCATGGGCTGGTTCCAAAATGAGGCCAAGGTGCATGCGAAACCGCCGGCCGGGCTGTGGGGCGCCCCGGTGCTGGGCATCACGTTCGGACTGGGGTGGGCGCCGTGCATCGGACCCACTTTCAGCGCCGTGCAGACCCTGGTGCTTTCCGACGGCGCCTCCGCCGCCAAGGGCGCGTTCCTGACCTTTGTCTACTGCCTGGGGCTGGGCGTCCCGTTCCTGCTGATCGCCCTGGGCGTGCGCCGCGGCCTGGGCGCGCTGGCGTTCTTCCGCCGGCACCGCCGCGGGCTGCAATGGTTCGGCGGGGGCATGTTGATTGTGTTGGGGTTGTTGATGGTCACCGGGCAGTGGGGCGCCTGGATCAACCAGCTGCAATTCTGGTTTGCCGGTGAAGTGAGACTGCCAATCTGATGAGGGAAGACTCGGTGCAAGAAGCGCAAAGCAAGAAGCCGTCCGCGGAGGACGTCGAGGTGCCCCGGCTGGGATTTGTCGGCATGCTCCGGTGGTCGTGGCGGCAGCTGACCAGCATGCGCACGGCATTGTTCCTGCTGCTGCTGCTGGCCGTCGGCGCGGTCCCGGGGTCGCTGTTCCCGCAACGGGCCTCCAAGCCGGCCGAGGTCACCAAGTACCTGGCGGACAATCCGGTGTCCGGACCCATCCTGGACTGGTTCAAGCTTTTCGACGTCTACTCCTCGCCGTGGTTTGCCGCCATCTACCTGCTGCTGTTCGCCTCCCTGATCGGCTGCGTGATCCCGCGCGCCAAGATCCACTACAAGGCCATCCGCTCGGCCCCGCCGCGGACCCCGCGGCGCCTGTCCCGGCTGGCCGAGTACGGCACCGTGCAGATCCCGGCGGGCCGCGGCGTCGACGCCGCAACCGCCGTCCAGGATGCCGCGGCCGTGCTGAAATCGCGCGGCTACCGGGTGGACGTGCGGGACCTGGACACGGACCGCCCCTCCGTTGGCGCGGAAATCGGCTTCCTGAAGGAAGTGGGAAATCTGCTCTTCCACACCGCCATGATCGGTGTGCTGGCGGCCATCGCCTTCAGCGGACTTTTCGGCTACAGCGGCCAGCGCGTGCTGGTGGAGGGCGACACCTTCGTCAACACGCTGGTCGGGTATGACACGTTCAAGCCCGGCGCATATTTCAAGGATGGGCGGCTGGCGCCGTACTCGGTGCAGCTGGACAAGCTGGAGGTCAAGTACGACCGCGAGTCCAAGGCCCACTACGGCCAGCCCCTGGACTTCACCGCCACCCTGACCACCAAGGACGGGCCCGGGGCGGACGCCAGGAAGCAAATCCTGAAGGTCAACGACCCCGTCGCCCTGGGCGGAACCAACCTGTACCTGGTGGGCAACGGCTACGCGCCGGTCATCACCGTCAAGGACGGGCAGGGCAAGGTGGCCTTCCAGGGGCCCGTCATCGCCGTGCCCACCGACGGGGCCTACACCTCCCTGATGGTCCTGAAGGTTCCCGACGCCAGGCCCCGGCAGCTGGGATTTGTCGGATTCTTCCTGCCCACGGCCCTCGTGGATGAGAAGGGCGTGGCGTACGGCTCCGACCCGGACCCGTTCAACCCGCAGCTGAACCTGAACGCGTTTACCGGCGACCTCGGCCTGGACAACGGCATCCCGCGCAACGTCTACACGCTGGACACCTCCAAGCTCAAGCAAATCAACGGCCGCGACCTCAAGGCCGGCGGCATCGTGCTGGCGCCCGGGAACACGTACCAACTCCCCGACGGCAACGGCTCCATCAGCTTTGACGGGATCAAGCGCTTTGCCGCCCTGGACGTCCGCCACGACCCCGGCCAGGTGTATGTGCTCATCTTCTCCGTGCTGGCCCTGGCCGGGTTGATCGGCTCGCTGTTCCTGAACCGGCGCCGCGTGTGGATCCGCACCGGCAACCACCCGGACGGGCGCACCATGGTCGAATACGGCCTGCTGGCCCGCGGAGAGGACCATCGGCTGGCCGGCGAATCCGCCGCCATCGACAAGGCCCTGCACGCCAAATGGGTGGTGCCCACCGAGCCGACGGTGCATGATGGTAACCGGGCCGCCTCCAATGACCTAGACGCTCCCAACTCCGACGCCGGCTCCGGCGCCACCATGGCAAGTAAGGACCAGTAATGCCACAGATTAATGAAGGCCTTGGCGTGCTCAGCGAGCAATTCATGCTGATGGCCGCACTGGCCTACGTCGTCGCGTTCTGCGCCTACACGTGGGACCTGGTGACCTACAACAAGGCCATCCGGCAGGGCCTGGCCGCCGGCGCATCGCAGCAGGGGGCCGGGGCGCACCAGCTGGTGGGCGCCGGGGCGCAGGCCGCCGGCCTGGAGGCGGGCTCGGGCCTGGGCCTCGGCGCCGGTCCCGAGGGCCGCGGCGAGCGCCCCAGCAGCAAGACCCACTCCGGCTCGGACGGCATCACCGCCGGCGACACCATGCGTTACGGGCGCCAAAGGCGGGTCGTGGCGAGGGTGGCGGTCGCACTGACGGTGGTGGCCGCCGTCGTCCACGCCCTGGCCGTGCTCTTCCGCGGTCTGGCCGCCGGGCGCGTGCCGTGGGGCAACATGTACGAATTCTGCACCACCGGCGGGCTGGCCGTGGCCGTCGTGTTCCTGATTGTGCTCACCCGCCGCGACCTGCGCTTCCTGGGCACATTTGTCATCGGCCTGGTGCTGGTCATGCTCACCGCCGCGTCCGTGTCCTTCTGGACCCCCGTGGGCCACCTGGTGCCGGCCCTGCAAAGCTACTGGCTGGTCATCCACGTCTCCATCGCCGTGCTGTCCTCGGCCCTGTTCACGCTCACGTTTGCCATGTCCGTGCTGCAGCTGCTGCAGTCGCGGCGGGAGGCTGCCATCGGCGGCGGCAGGGCGGACCGGCTGCCGTTCATGCGGATGGTCCCGAACGCCCTGAGCCTGGAAAACCTGTCCTACCGGATCAACGGCATCGCCTTTGTGGGCTGGACGCTGACCCTCATGTTCGGCGCCATCTGGGCCGAAAAGGCGTGGGGACGGTTCTGGGGCTGGGATACCAAGGAAGTGTGGACGTTTGTAATCTGGGTGGTCTACGCCGGCTACCTGCACGCCCGCGCCACCCGCGGTTGGACCGGAACCCGCGCGGCCTGGCTGTCGATCGTCGGCTACTTGTGCGTGGTCTTCAACTTCACAATCGTGAACATCTACTTCTCCGGCCTGCACTCCTACGCAGGCGTGGGCGGCTAGGGGTCACGGCCCCTCGAGTGCGTAGATAAGGCGGTTCCCGGGGACGGGAACCGCCTTATCTACGCACTGGGCTCAGTGGAAGTCCTTTCGCACGCCCAGAACCCCGCGGAGCGACCGGCCGGCCAGGTTTTGCGGATCCGCCCAGCCGCCCCTGACCAGCATGCGGGCGATCTTGGTGACAACCACAGCCTCGCCCATCCGCAGGTCTTCCTTGTTGATCTTCACCTGGTGCCACCCCAACGATTCGGTGATGAAGTCCCGGTCGTGGTCCTTGGCCTGCTGTTCGGCGCTGAAATGGTGGTCGCCGTCGTATTCCGCGCACGTCTTGTACTCCTTGCAGACCAGGTCGGGGCAAACGACGGGGCACCCGGCCGCATCCAGCAGCGTGAGATTCGGTTCGAAGTCGGGCAGGCCGGAGCGGACGATGATCAGGCGCAGCCGCGTCTCCCGGGGGGAGTCCACGCCCACGCGGACCAAATCCATGGCCTGGCGCAACTTCTTCAGCCCGCGGCCGCCCCGATGCGCCGCGATGTACGTGTTCAGGGCCTCCAGTGGCACCCTGGCGAGCTTCCGTTGGCCAAAATGCCGGTCGTGTTCGCACACGATCTGGTCTCCGATTGCCACCAACGCATCCAGGCCCAGCAGCGGGGCCAGGTCCAAGAAGGTGCGCGGCAGGGACGTCACGGGCACCCCGCCCATCACGACCACATCCGAGGGCCCCAGATCCAGCCGGTGTCCCACAACATGCTTCCGGAGGGGTGCGCTGGCTCCCTTGGGACGGGACAGGTCAATCGGCCGTTCCCCTTCACACCACGACGGCAGGTACAGGCCATGGATTCTCGCCGCCGTGAGGTGGCTGATGACACCGGAATCCGTCACGGCCGTGTGGGGACGGCACCGGTCCAGCAGGCTAAACACGGCGTCCCGGGGTACCCGGATCCCGCGGCTGGGCGTCCACAGGTCGGGGGAGCGCGTACGCCCCCTGGACACCTTCGCCGCCCGGGCCTGCTCCAGGGTGAACGGCCGCTGGGCCAGGTGCAGGTGCAGGGGCAGGGGTGCGGGCTCTCTCATGAGTCCATTAGCGCCCAGTGGCGCACGCGGCGGGTGGCCTTGTGCCAGGAAGCGGCCATTTTGTGGATAACCGCGCCCGATTAGCCCTGAACGCCGCGGAAAAATCGGGCCCCGTGCCCCGAGTGCGTAGATAAGGCGGTTCCCATCGGTGGGAACCGCCTTATCTACGCACTCGACGCGTGCGGGCTAGTGCTTGGTCTCGTCGTTCGGGTGTTGGTCGCGCAGCCTGGCCTCGCGGGCGTCGAGTTCCTCCTTGAGCTTGCGCAGGCGCTCGGCCTCGGCCTTCTGCGCCCGGGTGACCTCGAGATTGCGCAGGAAGGCGGGGTCGTCGTCGGGGGCGGTGGAGCGGCTGGGGCGTGGGGAATACGAGGGCCCGGGGGCCGATCCGCCGACGCGCACTGAGGTGCCGGAGCCCGCCATGGCGGCATATTGCGGCCGGCCCAGGAAGAACCAGAGGAGCACGCCGATGAAGGGGAGCAGGATAATGACCAGTATCCAAGCGGGTTTGGGGATGCTTCGCACATCCGCGGGCGCGCTGCGGAGGCAATCAATCAGTCCGTAGATGAAGAGAACCACAACGAAGATCACTGGGATATAACGCATGCTCCATTCTAACGTTTTCCACCTAATCGGCACGATCGGGCGGCATTCAGCTTGACCCTCTAAACTGGATGCGTGGCTTTCTTCAAATACTCCCTGATCCGCGGCGTGCTGTTCCTGGCGTTCTTCCTCGTTGCCAAGATGGCGCTGAACTTCACTCCGCTCACCGCGGCCCTGATCGCCGCCTTGTGTGCTTTCGTGGTCAGCTTCATCTTCCTGCGCAGGCAGCGCGACGGCGCCACGGCCATCATTGCCGACCGCTTCGCCCCCAACGCGGACACCACCCAGTCCACGGGTGCCATTGCCGACGCCAACGCCGAAGACACGCTGGTGGACGGCAACCCCGATGTCTGGGTGGACGCGGACCGTCCGGCGCACCGCCCGCCCGTCACGCGGGAAGGCTAGCGGCGCGAACCCCCGGGGCTGCCGACGCCCTACCGCCCGGTCAACACCATGGCCGCGGCAAACAGGACACTGAAGCCGAGGTTGATCAGCCCGGTTTGCTTGAGCACCGGAATCAAACTCTTGCGCTTCCTGCCCGTGAGCATCAGCCAGCTGGGCCGGACCATGAACGGGACCAGCACCAGCACCAGCAGCAGCCACGGCTTCGCCGGCACCAGGACCAACATGGCGGCCACCGCCAGCGCCAGCATCACCACATAGCTGCGCCGCGCATTCGCGTCCCCCAGCCGCACGGCGAGGGTGCGCTTGCCCACGTCGCGGTCCGTGGGAATGTCCCGGACGTTGTTGGCCATCAACAGTGCGACGGCGATCAGCCCCGTGGCGACGGAGCCCAGGACCGCCGCCGCACTCACCGCCCCGGCCTGGGTGAACGTGGTGCCCAGCGTGGCCACCGGGCCGAAAAAGATGAACACGAAAACGTCGCCGAGGCCCATGTACCCGTACGGGTTCTTCCCGCCCGTGTAGCCCCATGCGGCCAGGACGGCGCCGGCGCCCACCAGCAGCAGCCACCAGGCCTGGGAGAGGATCACCAGCGCCAGCCCCGCCAGCATGGCCAGGCCCAGCGCGCCGAGGGCCGCCATTTTCACGTGCTGCGGCGCGGCGGCGCCGGAGCCCACCAGGCGCAGCGGACCCACCCGGACCTCGTCCGTGCCGCGGATGCCGTCGGAGTAGTCGTTGGCGTAGTTCACGCCGATCTGCAACAGCAGGGCCACCAGCGCGGCCAGGACGGCTCGGCCCCAATGGAGGGCGCCCAGATCGAAGGCCGCGGCGGTTCCAATGATCACCGGGGCAACCGCCATCGGCAGGGTCCGCAGCCGGGCCCCCTCAATCCACTGACCAGCTGTGGCCACAGGTGTGCTCCTAGCTTGTTGTGCGCGGTCGTGCGCGGGTTTGCGTTGGTGCTGCCTCCGCGGCGGCGTCGGCCAGGCGGGCCAGGATCGCCGCCCGGTCCGGCTTCCCGGTCGAGAGCACGGGCAGCTCGGGCACAAGCACCACGGTCTTGGGCACCAGGTGCGGCTCAAGGACGGCGGCCGCCCCGGCACGCACTTCCTCCGGGGTGCAGGAGGCGACAACCATGGCGGCGACCCGCTGCCCCCATTCGGCGTCGTCCACGCCGCCCACAAACACTTCGCGGACGCCGCGGACCCGCTGCAGCCCGCGCTCAACGGCGGCGGCGGAAATCTTTAGCCCGCCGCTGATGATGACGTCATCGACGCGGCCGAGCACGCGCAGGCGCCCCTCGCCGTCCCATTCACCCAGGTCCCCGGTCTGGTACCAGCGGACGGGCCCGCCGTCGAGCTCCTCGTCAAAGAACGCGGCGGACGTCAGGGCCGGATCGCCCAGGTACCCGGCGGCCACGACGTCCCCGCCCAGCCGGATCCGCCCGTCGCGGAGGGCCACGTGCACGCCGTCCAGGGGGACGCCGTCGTACACGCAGCCCCCGCAGGTCTCACTCATGCCGTAGGTGGTGACGACGTTGATGCCGGCCCCGCGCGCGGCCTCCAGGAGCACCGGGCTGGCCGGCGCGCCGCCGAGCAGGATGGCGTTGAAGCGGCGCAGCGCGGTCAGGGTCGCGGCGCTCGGATCGGTGAGCAGGCGGGTGAGCTGGGTGGGGACCAGGGAGGTGTAGCGGACCGTGTCGGTGAGCTCGCCGGCGGACGCCGTGAACGCCTCCGCGGTGAAGCCGCCGCGCAAGTCCATGACCCACGGGCGCGTTCCGGCGAACAGGCTGCGCACCAGAACCTGCAGCCCGGCCACATAGTGCGCGGGCAGCGCGAGCAGCCACTGGCCCTCCGCGCCGAGCGCAATGGCCGTGCCCATCGAGGACGCCGCCAGCGCATCCACGCTCAGCAGGGTGCGCTTCGGTTGGCCGGTGCTGCCGGAGGTCAGCACGACGGCGGCGATGTCGGCTGCGTGCCCGGCCGGCAGTCCCAGCTCGGCGTCCGGGATGAGTTTGAACTCGGCCGCGCCGGCGGGCCCGGCCATGATCTGGACGGCCGGGCCCTCGCCGGCCAGGGCCGCGGCGAGGGCCTTCAGGAGGGGTTCGATGGTCATGGGCGCCTTAGAAGTAGTACGGGAAGCTGGACCAGTCGGGGTCGCGCTTTTCCAGGAAGGCCTCCTTGCCCTCCACGGCCTCGTCGGTCATGTACGCCAGGCGGGTGGCCTCCCCGGCAAAGACCTGCTGGCCGGCCAGCCCGTCGTCGGCCAGGTTGAACGCGAACTTGAGCATGCGGATGGCCTGGGGGGACTGGCGGGCGATGTCCGCCGCGTACTCGAGGGCCACCTCCTCGAGGCGTTCGTGGTCGACGGCCTCGTTGACGGCGCCCCGGCGGACCATGTCCTCGGCGGAATATTCACGGGCCAGAAAGAAGATTTCACGGGCCGCCTTTTGCCCGATCTGGCGGGCCAGCAGCGCGGAGCCGTAACCGGCGTCGAAGGAACCCACCGTGGCGTCGGTCTGCTTGAACTTCCCATGCTGGCGGGAGGCGATGGAGAGGTCGGCGACCACGTGCAGGGAGTGCCCGCCGCCGGCCGCCCAGCCGTTGACCACCGCGATGACCACCTTGGGCATGGTGCGCATGAGCCGCTGGACCTCCAGGATGTGGAGGCGGCCCGCGCGGGCGGGGTCGATGGTTTCCTGCGTGTCCCCGTTGGCGTATCTGTAGCCGTCGCGGCCGCGGATGCGCTGGTCGCCGCCGGAGCAAAAACTGTGCCCGCCGTCCTTGGGGGAGGGGCCGTTGCCGGTGAGCAGCACGGTGGCCACGTCCGGAGTCATGCGGGCATGGTCCATGGCCCGGTACAGCTCGTCGACGGTGCCCGGGCGGAACGCGTTGCGGACGTCCGGGCGGTTGAAGGCGATGCGCACGGTGGGCAGGTCGCGGACGATCGTCCCGTCGTCGGCCCGTTCCACCTGGCGGTGGTAGGTCATGTCGGTGAAGTCGAAGCCCTCCACCACGCGCCAGCGGGTGGGGTCGAAAATGTCGGATACCTGCTCGGGGAGATTCTCTGCGCTCACCCTCACGATCTTAGCTGGCGGGGCGGCGCGGGCCGGCGTCAGCTGATGCAGAACTCGTTTCCTTCGGGGTCGGCCATGGTGAACCAGGCATGCGGGCCCTGGCTGGCCTCCCACAGGAACCTCGCCCCGCGCGCTTCCAGGCGGGCCCGCACCGCGGACTTGTCCTCGCCGCCGAGCCGCACGTCCCAGTGCACGCGATTCTTGCCGGCCTTCTCCCGATCCCCGGACTGGAAGAGGATCCGGGGTTGGCCGCTGCCGGCGTCCCGGCCGGCCGTGATCGCGGCGCCGTCCTTCCAGACCAGGACGCCGTTGTGCCGGAGGGTCTGGTCCTCGGCGGCAAATCCCTGGGCCACCATGGACCGGATGAATGCCTCGTCCGAGGGCTCCACGCTCCAGCCCATGGTTTCCGCCCACCAGTCGGCAAGGTCGTGGGGCTTGAAGGCGTCGACGACGATTTGCAGTGAATAGGCCATGGGAAAAAGTCTGCCGGAGAGGTCCGCCGGCCGTCCAGCGGCAGTTTTGCGGCATCCGCTAGTGTTTTTCCCATGGCAGTCATTGAACCGGTCACCCTGCACGGAAAGTACGTCACCCTCGAGCCCTTGACCGAGGACCATCATGACGGGTTGGTGGAGGCGGCCTCCGACGGTGAGCTGTGGAACCTCTGGTACACGCAGGTCCCGCGGCCCGAGGAGATGCGCGCCGAGATCCGGCGCCGCCTGGCCCTGCAGGAGGCCGGGACGATGCTCCCGTTCGCCGCCCGGCTCAACGCCGCGCCCGGGCGGATCATCGGCATGACAAGTTTTTGCAACATCGACGCGGAGCTGCCGCGGGTGGAAATCGGCTACACCTGGAACGCGGCCGGCGTGCAGGGCTCGGGCACCAACCCGGACAGCAAGCGGCTGCTCCTCGGGCACGCCTTTGAAACCCTTGGCTGCGTGGCCGTGGAGTTCCGCACCCACTGGATGAATATGCCCTCGCGTGAGGCGATTGCCCGCCTCGGCGCCAAGCAGGACGGTGTTCTGCGCTCCCATCGGCGCATGGCGGACGGCTCGTTGCGCGACACCGTGGTCTTCTCCATCCTCGCCGCCGAGTGGCCGCAGGTCCGCAACGGCCTGGACCTGCGCGTCGCCAAACGGCGCACATGAGGGCGAGCCCGGATCCGCACTGGGAGGGCGCCGTCAACGCCCGCCTCCTCGCGGGCGACATCTACCGGATGGGCCGCAGTGAGTGGCTCACCGAGCACGGCTGGCGGCAAGTCCACCGCGACGGCGTGCGGACCGTGATCGACCTGCGGAACCCCGGGGAGCGGGCGCGCCGGCCGACCGACCCGGTGGTGGGGCCGGAGGCGATGGCGGGGTTCGTGGTGGTCAATGTCCCCACGGAGGATCCGAACAACGTCGAATACCAGGCCCTGTGCCGCCCGTACATGAACCATCCCAACCTGTATGCGGACATCCTGCGGCTGTTCCCGGACCGGGTGGCCGCGGTGTTCAAGGAGTTGGCGGCCGCGCGGGGCAAGGTGGTGATTCACTGCTCCGCGGGTCGGGACAGGACGGGACTGATTGCCTCGCTGCTGCTGGCGCTGCTGGGGCAGGCGGACCGGGCGGTGCCGGAAGACGAGAAGGCCGCCCGCGGCATCAACGACTGGCATTTGGTGGCGCCCGCCAAGCACCCGTACGAGCACTACCTGGCCGCCGGCGAGCTGGCGGAGGTGGTGGCCGATCGCGGCCGGGCGCTCGCGGGGTTTGTGGACGGACTGGACGTGCGCGCGTTCCTGCTGGCCCACGGGGTCAGCGCCGCGGAGGTTGCGGCGGTCGTGGCCAGGTGCCGATGACCCGGGTACCCTCTAGTGCCGGGACGGTGCGGGGGGAATACTGGGAGCGGGAAGGAGCATCGCCATGGCCAAACTCATCTATGCGGCCATCACGTCGCTGGACGGCTACGTGGCGGACGCCGACGGCAGCTTCGACTGGGGCGTGCCGGATGAGGAGGTGCACGCGTTCATCAACGACCTGGAGCGCAGGATTGGCACCTACCTCTACGGCCGGCGTCTCTACGAGGTGATGATGGCCTGGGAAACAATGTACGGCCAGGCCGACCAGCTCCGGGTGGTGCGTGACTTCGCCAACATCTGGCACCGTGCCCAGAAGGTGGTGTATTCGGCCACCCTGCACCAGGCACCCACCGCCAGGACCCGCCTGGAACGCCGTTTTGATCCGGACGCCGTCCGCCAACTCAAGGCCGCGGCGCAGGAAAGCCTCTCCGTGGGCGGGGCGGGACTGGCGGGGCAGGCCCTCGAGGCGGGTTTGGTGGATGAGCTCCACCTGTTCCTCTCGCCCATCATCCTCGGCGGCGGCAAGCCGGCCCTGCCGGCCGGTGTCCGGACCGGGCTGGAACTGCTGGACCAGCGCACGTTCGGCAACGGCGTCGTCCATCTCCACTATGCGGTGACGGGCTAACGGGCGGGCAGGCCCCACAACAGATACGCCGAGGCGGCCGTCGCGGCGGCGATGACCAGGGCAAAGCCGGTGAGCCAGAAAAACGACGGCACGCCGGTGGCTCGGGACAGGATGTAGGCGTCGGAATTGGCCAGCTGCTCGCGCCGGCGTGTGTGCACGGCGGCCACCTTGACCCAGTCGCGCACCGCACCCACGCCCAGGGCGATGCCCAGGCCCAGGACCACATAGCTGAGCGTGCGGGCGTCGGCGAACATCACCAGGGTTTGCGCGATGGCGGCACTGCACAGGGCCACCACAATCCCGGTGAGGTTGCGCAGGAAGATGAGTGCGGCCAGCAGCAGCAATGCCCCGATGGACATGGCCGCCCCCGCCCACCCGGCGGACACCGACCACACCAATGCAACGCCCACCACGGCCGGCGTCGGGTAGCCCCMAAAACCCGACCATGCGGCGCCGAACCCGCGGCGGCCGCTGCTGGTCAGCTGCCCGGAGTGGTCCAGCCCGATGCGGAGCCCGTGGACCACCCGCCCCGTCATGAGCGCGGCAAACGCGTGGCCCAACTCGTGCACAAATGTCACATACAGCCCAAACCAGCGCCAGGTGGCCCGCGGGATGCTCAGCACGATGGCCCCCGCCAAAATGCCGGCCAGCACCGGGACGGGCACCGCGGGCGCGTCGGTGCGGGCAAAGCCGGCCAGCACGGCCCGCCACCAGTCGGACACGGCTCCAAGAAGTTCTGCAGTCAACACGCCTCGAAGCCTATGCGAAAACGCCGGGACTTCCTGCGCCGAGCGTGAAACTCCTTGCCACCGGGCGACTCCGCGGGTTGGCTGGAGCGCATGGCAAACATCCTGATCCTCGGCGGCACCGCATGGCTGGGCCGGACCATCGCGGCGCTGGCCCTGGACCGCGGCGACGCCGTCACCTGCCTGGCCCGTGGGGAATCCGGCGGCTTCCCCAAGGGTGCGGCCACCGTCGTGGCGGATCGGAACGGGCCGGGCGCCTACGCCCGGGCCGCCGGGACGCACTGGGACCTGGTGGTGGAACTGACCCGCCTTCCGGCCCATGCCCGGGCGGCGGCGCAGGCGCTGCAGGCCAGGAACTGGGTGTTCGTCTCCTCCTGTTCCGTCTACGCGGACCAGTCCAACCCCGGGGCGCGCGAGGATGCGCCGCTGCTGACGCCCCTGGGCGCCAAAGAGCCGTACTCGCCCGAGCTGTACGGCGAAGCAAAGTCCGGCTGCGAGCGGGCGACCACGGCAACCCGCGGCGAGGCGGCCCTGTTGGTCCGGCCGGGCCTGATCGGCGGCCCCGGCGACCCCACCGGCCGCAGCACCTACTGGCCGCTGCGCCTGGCCGATCCGCGCGAGCCGGTGCTGGTCCCCGTCGACGCCGGAGCCGCCCGGGACCCACAGGTGCAAGTCGTCGATGTGCGGGACCTGGCCGCGTTCATCCTCGACGCCGGCCTGGCCGGGCATGGCGGTGCCGTCAATGCGGTGGGCCCCGGCATGTCGCTGGCGGACGCGCTGACGGCGGCGCGGGTGGCGGCCAGCACCAATCCCCGGCTTGCCCCCTATCCCCTGGACGCCATGACGGACGACGACGTTTCCCCCTGGAGCGGTCCGCGCTCGCTGCCGCTGGTGCTGCCGCCCGGTCAGGACTACTTCGGGTTTGCCCGGCGCTCCGACGCGCGGGCGCTGCGGCTGGGACTGGTCCGGCGACCGCTCGTGGAAACGTTTCGGGACATCATCGCGTCGGAGGAGCCGTGGGCCGGCCGGCAGCTGGGCGCCGGGTTGAGCGCCGGGGATGAGGCGGACTTGGTGGCGGCCGCGAGAAGTTCGCCCAGGAGTTCCCCGTCGTCGACCGCCAGGCCGCGGGCGGTGAACCAGGCGCACATGTTGCGGCAGTCCCGGGCCAGCAGGTCCGCGGCCTGCAGATTGCCGGCGAGGTCCACGAGCTGGGGCAGGTCGATGACCACCAGGCGGTCCCCGGCGGCCAGGACGTTGTACGGGGACAGGTCCCCGTGGGCGAAGCCCATCCGGGCAAACGCCGTCATTGCCTCGACCATCTGGGCCCAGTAGTCCTGCAGCTGGTCCGGGCCGGGGTGGACGGACTGCAGGCGCGGCGCGGCAACGCCCGGATTTGCGGGGTCCGAAATGAACTCCATCAGGATCTCCGTGCCCGCAATCTGCACCGGATAGGGCACGGGGATGCCACATTGGTGGGCCATGCACAGGAACGTCCACTCGGCGTCGGCCCAGCGCGACGCCTCCACCTCCCTCCCGTAGCTGCTGCCGTTCTTGAGGGCGCGGGCATCCCGGGAGCGGCGCACCGAGCGGCCTTCGGTATACGCGGAGGAGCGGTGGAAGAGGCGCTGGTCCGCGCCGCGGTACCGTTTCGCGGCCAGCAGGGAACGGCGGGTTTCGGTGGCCCGCTCGAGGAGAAAGACGTCCGCCTCCTTGCCGGTTTTCAAGACGCCCAGCTCCGTGTCGATGGCGCCGGCGTCCTCGATGACAAGGTCCGGATAGGGCTTGGGGCCGCGCATGAGCTTCTCAAGCTCCGGCCAGGTGGACCAGCGCTGGTTCTCGGCAAGTGAGTCGTCGAGGATGTTCCAGTCGGTCCCCTTCATGGCACGGCTGCGCCGGATGGACTTCTGGGTGGCAACGGAGGGCGGTTCGAGGTGCTGCTGGTCAGCAGAATTCTTCATGGGTGACTCGACTCCTGTGGCAGGACAAGGTGATGTTTTGGGCGCGAAAAGCTGCAAAAGCATTCATGGTGTCCTCCTTGGGATCGAATCGGGCGAACCGGGAAACATGCAAGCACAGCCATCTGATCACGGTCGGGGCCGACCCGTCAATGATGGAATTTCACGCTTTCCACCCCGGTTCGGGGTGCGCCGTGCTTGGATGGAAGCAGACGCTCGAAAGGCGGTTCGCCAGGATGACCCGTGGAATTTACGTCAGTGCCACTACGCCCGGTTCCGGGAAAACGCTGGTCTCTCTGGGGCTGGCCGACGCCCTGCACCGGCACGCGGACAGGATCGGCTTCTTTCGGCCCATCACCTCCGGCACCGACCCGGAACGGGACCCCACCGTCACCATGCTCCGGCGCATGTTCAAGCTGGCGCCGGAAGTGTGCCGCAGCGCCCTGACGGGGGCCGAGGCCCGGGCGCTGCTGGCCGCCGGCAACCGGGCCGAGATCGATGCCCGCTGCGTGGAAACCTACAGCCGGATCGCCAAGGCCTGCGACGTCGTGATCGTGGAAGGCACGGACCTCACCGGCCAGGACGCCGCCGTGGAGTTCGACCTCAACGCCCGCCTGGCCAACAACCTGGGGCTGCCGGTGCTGGCCGTCGTTGGCGCCCGGGGGCTCAGTCCCGCGGAAACGGCCGACGCCGTCGATGTGGCCCGCAGGGAGCTGGTGGCGGCCAAGTGTTCGCTGCTGGCCATGATGGTCAACCGGGCCGACCCCGCCGCCGTCGCCGCCATCAAGGCCGCCGTGCGCCCCGGCGCCAGCAACCGCCCCGTGTATGTCATTCCCGAAATTGCCGAGATTGCCCGCCCCACCGTCGGGGAGGTCGCTGCCGCGCTGACACTGCACCAACTGGCCGGCAGCCCGGAGCTGGAGCGTGACATCCACGCCATCAAGGTCGCCGCCATGACCGTGGGCAACTTCTTGCACCTGCTCGAGGCCAAGGACCTGGTCATCGTCCCCGGCGACCGGGCGGACATCATGGTGGCCAGCCTGGCCTCGGCGTTCTCGCCCGATTTCCCGGTGCCCAGCGCCATGATCCTCACCGGCGGGTTGGCCCCGGACTCGCACGTGCTCCCTTTCCTGGCGCATGCCCCGTTCCCCGTTTTCGCATCCCCGGAGGACACGTTCACCGTCGCGCGGGCCGTCAGCGAGGTGCGCAGCGAAATTCATTCCGGACAGCGGCGAAAGGTGGCCGCGGCCATGGGGGCGTGGGCGCGCAATGTGGACGAGGCCGAGCTGTTGGAACGGGTTTCGCTGCCGCGCCCGGCCACCATGACGCCGCTGCGGTTCCTGCACGAGCTGATCGAGCGGGCCCGCAGCGACCGCAAGCACATCGTCCTGCCCGAAGGCACCGACGTCCGGGTGCTGCGGGCCGCTGAAATCCTGCACCGCCGCGACGTATGTGAGCTGACGCTGCTCGGCGATGCCAAGGACATCCTGGAACGGGCCGCCGCCCACGGCATCGACCTCAACGGTGTGGCGATCCTGAACCCGGAAACCTCGGAGCTGCGCGAACGCTTCGCGGCCGAGTACCAGAGGCTGCGGGCGCACAAGGGCGTGGAGCTGGCCCGGGCCCGGGAGGTGATGGCGGATGGTTCCTACTTCGCCACCATGATGGTCCAGCTGGGCCAGGTGGACGGAATGGTGTCCGGGGCGGCGCACACCACGGCAAACACCATCCGCCCCGCCCTGGAATTTGTGAAAACCCGCCCGGGCGTGCGCATAGTCTCCTCCGTGTTCCTGATGCTGCTGGCCGACCGGGTACTGGTGTACGGGGACTGTGCCGTCAACCCCGAGCCCAACGTGGAACAACTGGCGGACATTGCCATCGCCTCGGCCGAAACGGCCGCCCGGTTCGGCGTCGAGCCGCGCATCGCCATGCTCTCCTATTCCACCGGCGGCTCCGGCACGGGCACCGCCGTTGACCAGGTGCGCCGGGCCACGGAGCTGGTCCGCGCGGCCCGCCCCGACCTGCCGATCGAGGGCCCCATCCAATACGACGCCGCCGTGGATGCCTCCATCGCCGCCTCCAAGCTGCCCGCCTCCGCCGTGGCCGGGCAGGCGACCGTGTTCATCTTCCCGGACCTGAACACCGGCAACAACACCTACAAGGCCGTGCAGCAGTCCTCCGGCGCCGTGGCCGTCGGACCCGTTTTGCAGGGCCTGCGAAAACCCATCAACGACCTCTCCCGCGGCTGCACCGTGGAGGACATCGTCAACACCGTGGCCATCACCGCCATCCAGGCGCAGGGGACGTCCCTCCCGGACGCAGCCACCGAGCCGAAGGAATCCTAATGCGGGTGCTGGTCATCAACTCCGGGTCCTCCTCACTGAAGTACCAGGTGCGGGAGACGGGCACCAACACCATCGAGGCGCACGGACTGATCGAGCGCATCGGCGAGGGTGCCGGCGGGTCGGCCGACCACGGCGCGGCCATGGACCAGGTGGCGGCCGAGCTGGAAGGCGCGCCGGCCGGGAAGCCGCTGGACGCCGTCGGGCATCGGGTGGTGCACGGCGGGGAACGCTTCGGCGAGCCGGTGCTGATCAACAATGAGATCACCCGCGCCATCGAGCGGCTGAACCCGCTGGCGCCGCTGCACAATCCGGCGAACGTGCTGGGCATCCGCGCCATCACGGCAAAATGGCCGCACCTGCCACAGGTGGCCGTCTTTGACACCGCGTTCCACCGCACGCTGCCCGAGCATGCGTGGCGCTATGCGGTGCCGGATTCGCTGTACCGGCGGTACGGGATCCGGCGGTACGGCTTCCACGGAACCTCGCACGAATTTGTCACCACCCGGGCCGCCGAACTCCTGGGCGTCCCGCTGGAGAGGTTCAACGCCGTGGTGGCGCACCTGGGCAACGGGGTCTCCCTCACGGCCATCCACGGCGGGGCCAGCGTGGACACGTCCATGGGGTTCACCCCCCTGGAGGGGCTGGTCATGGGCACCCGCAGCGGCGACCTGGATCCGTCCATCCTCATCTACCTCCAGCGCACCGGGCTGGACGCGGATGAGATTGACACCCTGCTCAACCGCGAATCCGGGCTCAAGGCGCTCGCCGGCATCAATGACATGCGCGCCATTGTCGACGCCGCCGACGCCGGGGACCAGCGCGCGCAGATGGCGCTGGCGGTCGCCTCCTACCGGCTGGCGAAATACATTGGCGGCTACCACGTGGCCGTGGGCGGCGCGCAGGCCCTCGTGTTTACGGCCGGGATCGGCGAGAATTCCGCGGCGTTCCGAGCGCTGGTGGTCTCCCGCCTGGGTGCCTTGGGCGTCACGCTCGACGCCGGCGCGAACCGTGGGCGCTCGGGCTCGGCCCGGGTGATCAGCGCGGCCGGATCGGCGATCCCGGTCCTGGTGGTGCCCACGGACGAGGAGCGGGCCATAGCAGAAGCGACGGCCGCTGTCGTAAGCTCGATTCATGGCTGAAATCCCGTACCCGCTGACGACCGAGCGGCTGGTGTTGCGACGATTTTCCGTGGGCGACCTGGACGACTACTACGCCTATCAGCGGCTTCCAGAGACTGCCCGGTACCTGCTCAACGAGGCCCGCAGCTATGCCGAATGCATGGGGCGGATCGCCATGTATGTTGATGCGCCGTTTGACCGGGAGGGCCACTGGGCCAGTTTTGCGATTGAGCGTACCGACACGCCGGGGGTCGTGGGGGAGATCGCGTTGAAGTGGAGCGCCGGCTGGATGTCCCAGGACGGGGTTGGGCCCGAGCGCGTCGGGGAGATCGGCTGGACGCTGGCGCCCCAGGCACGGGGCCAGGGCCTGGCGACGGAGGCGGCCTTGGCCGTGCTCCAGCTGGCCATGGACGGGCTGGGCTTCCACCGGGTGGAGGCCCGCCTCGATGCCCGCAACAGCGCCTCCGCGGCCATTTGTGAACGGCTCGGCATGCAGCGCGAAGGCGTGCTGCGCGACAACATGTACCTCAAGGGCGAATGGACGTCCGAGGCCATTTATGCCGTGGTGCGCGGCTGACCCGCCGCCCCGCCCGGCGGCTGTGCCGGGACCACTGTCCCGGAACAACGTGATGGGACTCACGCGCAATGATCGGATATCGGCTTGAGATCTCCGGGCCCGCCCGGGCATCATGGAACGAAGCACCAAGCTGGTGGACGCAACGAGGCCACACCAGTAGGCCCGGCCCTCGCAACGACGCGATGGCCGCGACTTGATGAATGAGGCACCGAATGACGACGTTCGAATCCACCGACTCCGTATCGCTGAAAATCTGGGACCGGTCCGCCCTTGAGCGCACGCTGGACGCGGCGGTTCACGACCTTGCCACCCGAACCAACGCCCCCAAGCACCACATCGCGGTCACCTGCAGCGGGCCCAACACGTTCACGGTCAGCCTGAACCGCTAGCCCGCTTGCCGCAGTCGCGTCGCGCCGATCGCGTCCGCCAAAAACGCGTAGTCCCAGGCGCGGGTCTTCCAGCCTTCGTACCGGCCGGAGGCGCCGCCGTGGCCGCCGTCCATCTCGATCTTCAACACGATCGGCGCCGTGCCGGTGGACACCGAGCGCAGCGCCTGCACCCACTTGGCCGGCTCCACATACAGCACCCTGGTGTCGTTGAAGCTCGTGACGGCGGCGATCTTCGGGTAGGCGACGGCGCGCACGTTTTCGTACGGCGTGTACTCCTTCATGTACCGGTACACCTGCGGGTCGGTGATGGGGTTGCCCCACTCCTCCCACTCCAGCGCCGACAGCGGCAGCTGCGGATCCAAGATGGTGGTCAGGGCGTCCACGAACGGCACCTGCGCCACGACGGCGGCGTACTTTTCCGGGGCCAGGTTCGCCACGGCGCCCATCAGCAGCCCGCCGGCCGATCCGCCCATGGCGGCGATCCGGGCCGGATCCACCCAGCCCGACGCCGCCAGCCAGTCCGTGGCCGCCACAAAGTCGGAGAACGTGTTCTTCTTGTTCAGCTTCTTGCCGTCCTCGTACCAGTGCCGGCCCATCTCGCCGCCGCCGCGCACATGGGCAATGACAAACACCACGCCGCGGTCCAACAGCGAGAGCCGGGGCACGCCAAAGCCCGGGTCCATGCTGACCTCGTAGGAGCCGTAGCCGTACACCACACCGGCATTCGTGCCGTCCTGGGCCAGGTCCGCGCGGCGCAGCACCGACAGCGGAACGCGGGTGCCGTCCGCGGCCACGGCCCATTCGCGGGTGGCCACATAGTCCGCGGCCCGGTAGCCGCCAAGCACCGGCGTTTCCTTGCGCAGCAGCAGCTCCCCGCCCGCGGCGGCCGTGGGCGAAGCGCCCGTGGGCAGAACGTAGTCGTAGACGCGCGGCGGCGTGAAGTTGGACGTGTACACCAGCCGGATCACCGGGGACTCAAACTCGCTCCCACCCATGGACGCCGTGTACAGCTCCTCCGCAAAGACCGGCTCGACGGCGGCCGGCTGCTCCGCGGTGCCCAAACCTGCCAGCCCGCTCACCTGGATGCGTTCGATCGTGTCCTTGCGCAGCGAGACCACCATGTGCGTGGCCGTGACGGTGGCGCCGTTGATCCGCACGGAGTCGTCGTGGGGGATCACCGTGGCCCACCGCTGCCCGGCCACGGGCTTGGCGAATTCGGCCGTTTCGACCAGGGAGACCATGGAGTTCACGGCGTCCAGGTTGTGGGTCAGGAGCACCTTTTCGACGCCGCCGTGCAGGAACGGTTCGGCGTCGTAGAGGATGCGTTCGCCGCGCGGGATCAAGGTTCGCAGGCCCCCGTCCGGGTCCGCGAAGTTCAGGATGCGGGTTTCGCTGAACTCGGAGCAGCCGATGCTCACGACCAGGTGGCGGCGGTCCGCGGAGAGCCCGAAGCCGGTCCACATGGCGACGTCGTCCTCCTGGTAGAGGATCGCATCGTCCGCCACGGGGGTGCCCAGGACGTGGGCCCTGAGCTGGTACGGGCGCCAGGCGTCGTCGGCCACCATGTAGTACAGCGTGCCGCCGTCGGGGGAGAAGGCCAGTCCGTAGAAGACGTTTTCAATGACGTCCGGGAGCAGCTCGCCCGTGCGCAGGTCCAGGATCTTGACCGTGAAGAGTTCATCGCCGGCGAAGTCCGCGGCATAGGCGTAGAGGTTTCCGTCGCGCGTCACGGCGGCGCCGCCCAGGGAGAAGAACGGTCGGCCCTCGGCCTCGGCATTGCCGTCAAGGAGGACAACCTCCCCCGGCACCTCGACGCCGGGCTCAACCACCGGCGGAGTCCAGTCCTCGACGGCGCTGCCGTCGCCGTCGGCCCGCACCCGGCACTGGATGGAATAGGCCTGGCCCTCCACCATGCGCGAGTAGTACCACCAGCCGTCCTTGCGGCTGGGGACGGACAGATCCGTTTCCTGCGTCCGGTTCTTGATCTCGGTGAAGATGTCCTGGCGCAGCTGTTCCTGGCCGCCAGTGACGGCATCCGTGTAGGCCTGCTCGGCCTTAAGGTGCGCCAGGACGTCGGGGTTGTCCTTCTCGCGCAGCCACTCGTAGTTGTCCATGAACGTATCCCCGTGGTGCGTGCGGGCAACAGGCACCCTCTTGGCCACCGGCGGGGCCGGCAGGGCACCGGCCGGGGGCGACTGCGGGGCGGACGGGAGGGCGAGCGCATCGGAAGTGGTCATGGCTTCCACTGTATAGACGATGGCCCTCCCCGGCGCCCGAGTATGCCCACAGCGGAGCGGCAAAAGCGGCTTGCCGTGACGTGGCGGTTGACCGTGTGCCCCGCACATGGAATATTTATAGAACGAACGGTCGGTAAATTGGCGGCCGGGTCCTTGGCGGGCGGCAATTGCCACGCCGCACAGCACGTTCGAAGGGTACGTTCATGGCCACTGAAACACCGCAGGCATACCTGGTGGGCGGCGTCCGCACGCCGGTGGGACGCTACGGCGGAGCGCTGAGTTCCGTCCGCCCGGACGATCTTGCCGCTTTGACCATCGCCGAATTGGTCCGCAGGAGCGGCATTGACCCGGCGGATGTGGATGAGGTGATTCTGGGCAACGCCAACGGGGCCGGGGAGGAAAACCGCAACGTGGCGCGTATGGCGTGGCTGCTGGCGGGTTTCCCGGACACCGTTCCGGGCATCACGGTCAACCGGCTGTGCGCCTCCGGCATGAGCGCGATCACCATGGCCGGTCACATGATCAAGGCCGGGGCGGCGGACATCGTGGTGGCCGGCGGCGTGGAGTCCATGTCCCGGGCGCCCTGGGTGATGGCGAAGCCGGAGAAGGCGTTTGCGAAGCCCGGCGCGTCCTTTGATACGTCCATCGGCTGGCGATTCCCGAACCCGAACTTTCTCTCCGGGGAGCTCTCGCGCAACGGCAAGATGACGTTCTCCATGCCGGAAACGGCGGAGGAGGTGGCCCGCGTGTACGGCACCTCGCGGGAGGACTGCGACGCCTTCGCCGTCCGCTCCCACGAGCGCGCCCTGGCGGCCATCGCGGCCGGGCGCTTCGCCGAGGAGATTGTCCCCGTCACGGTCAAGGGACGCAAGGGCGCCACCGTCGTGGACACCGATGAGGGCCCCCGCCCGGGCACCACCGCGGAGGTCCTGGCCGGCCTGCGCCCGGTCGTGGCCGGCGGCACCGTGGTCACGGCCGGCAACGCCTCCACCCTAAACGACGGCGCCTCGGCCATCATCGTCGCCTCCGAACGCGCCCTCAAAAAGTACGGCCTGGTGGCCCGCGCCCGCATTCTGGACGGCGCCGCGGCCGGCCTGGCCCCGGAGATCATGGGCATGGGACCGGTTGCGGCCACGCGCAAGGTCCTCGAGCGGCAGGGGATCGACGTCGCCCGGTTGGGCGCCGTCGAACTCAACGAGGCGTTCGCCTCCCAGTCGCTGGCCAGCATGCGCGAGCTGAAACTCGATCCCGGCACTGTCAACAACGACGGCGGGGCGATTTCCCTTGGCCACCCGCTGGGCTCCTCCGGCTCACGGATCGTGATCACGCTGCTGGGCCGGCTGGAACGCGAGGCGCCCGGCGGGCTGGGCCTGGCCACCATGTGCATCGGCGTGGGCCAGGGCGCGGCCCTGCTGGTGGAGGGCCTGTGATGGCGTCCACTCCCGGGTCCGGTGCCGGGCAGGAGGCCGGGCCCGACGCCGGGTCCGGCCTGGATTCGGCGACTTTCACCACGTTGCTGGTCACCGAGGCGGCGGACCGCCTGGCCGTCCAGCTGTACCGGCCCGAGGTCCGCAACGCCATCGACCAGGCCATGGTGGAGGAGCTGCACGCCGTCTGCACGTACCTGGAGCGCACCCCGAAGATCCTGATCCTCTCGGGCATCCCGGCCGATGAGGCCGCCGGCACCAGGGGGATCTTCGCCTCCGGGGCGGACATTGCCGAACTGCGCGAGCGCCGCCGCGCGGACGCACTGGCCGGCATCAACTCGGCCCTGTTCGACCGGATCGCGAAACTGCCCATGCCCGTCATCGCGGCCCTCGACGGGTACGCGCTCGGCGGCGGCGCGGAGCTGGCGTACGCGGCGGACTTCCGCATCGGCACGCGCGCCCTGCGCATGGGGCAGCCCGAGACCGGGTTGGGCATCATGGCCGCGGCCGGCGCCACCTGGCGGCTGAAGGAACTCGTGGGCGAACCCGTGGCCAAGCAGATGCTGCTCGCCGGCAAGATCCTCACCGGGGAGGGCTGCCTGCGCGTCGGGCTGGTTACGGAACTGGTGGAATCCGCCGAACTGCTCACGGCCGCCCACGCGCTGGCCGAGCAGATCGGCGCCCAGGACCCGCTGGCCATCCAAACCACCAAACGGGTCTTCGCTGCCCCGCGCGAGGCCCACCCGGAGGTGGACAACCTGGCCCAGGCCGAGTTGTTTGAATCGCCGGCGAAGTTTGAGCGCATGCAGGCGTTCCTCGACCGAAAGAAGAAATAGACATGAGTAATCCGACGCCGCCCGCGGCCCTTCCCGCGAACCTGCCGTCCCGGATCGGGGTCCTGGGCGGCGGGCGGATGGGCGCCGGGATCGCCCACGCCTTCCTCATCCGCGGCTGCCAGGTGCTGGTGGTCGAGCGCGACGACGCCGCCGCCGCCGGGGCACGCGAACGCGTGGCGTCCGCCGTGGCCAAGTCCGTCGAGCGCGGCCTGGCCGGCCCGGTGGACGGGCACCTGGACCGGCTGCGGGTCTCCACCGACTACGCCGACTTCGCCGACCGGGACCTGGTGGTGGAGGCCGTCCCGGAAATCTGGGAGCTGAAGGTGGCCTCGCTGCGGGCCGTCGAGGCGGAACTGGGCGAGACGGCGATCCTGGCCTCCAACACCTCCTCCCTGTCCATGTCCGGGCTGGCGGCCGAACTTCAGCGCCCGCACAACTTCCTGGGGCTGCACTTCTTCAACCCGGTGCCGGCCTCCACCCTCATCGAGGTCGTCATCGCCAAACAAACCGGCAGCGCCCTGGTGACGACGGCGCGGGACTGGGTGGCGGCGCTGGGCAAGACCGCCGTCGTGGTCAAGGACGCCCCCGGCTTCGCCTCCTCCCGGCTCGGCGTGGCCATCGCGCTGGAGGCCATGCGCATGGTGGAGGAGGGCGTGGCCAGCGCGGCGGACATCGATGCCGCCATGGTGCTCGGCTACAAGCACCCCACCGGCCCGCTGCGCACCACCGACATCGTCGGCCTGGACGTGCGCCTGGGCATCGCCGAATACCTGCACGAAACCCTCGGGGACCGCTTTGCCCCGCCGCAGATCCTGCGCGAGAAGGTGGCCCGCGGCGAGCTCGGACGCAAGACCGGCAAGGGATTTTTCGACTGGGCCTGACCGGCCCGCACCACGACCAACATGGAAAGGACGGGGCGGCGATGACCACTGCAACGTTAATTGAAACGGTACCGAGCTACGTCCGGGACGCCTGGTGGACTCCCGCCGGCGGGGCCCCGGGCTCGGACGCCCGTGACGCCAGCACCGGGGAACTGCTGGCCCGGGTCTCAAGCGACGGGCTGGATTTGGCCGGCGCCGTCGAGCACGGCCGCACCGTTGGCCAGGCCGGACTGGGCCGGCTGACCATCCACGAGCGCGCCCTGAAGCTGCGCGAACTGGCCCAATACCTCAACGACCGCCGGCAGGAGCTCTACGCCGTCTCGGCCCAGACGGGAGCCACGAAGATCGACTCGATGGTGGACATCGACGGCGGCATCGGCGTGCTCTTCACCTTCTCCTCCAAGGGCCGGCGCGAACTGCCCAACTCCAACGTCATCCTCGACGGCCCGGCCGAGGTCCTCGCCAAGGACGGCTCCTTCGTCGGTGAGCACATCTACACCCGGATCCCGGGCGTGGCCGTGCAGATCAACGCGTTCAACTTCCCGGTCTGGGGCATGCTGGAGAAGTTCGCCCCGGCGTTCATCGCCGGCGTGCCCACCATCGTCAAGCCGGCCACCCCCGGCGGCTACCTGGCCGCCGCCGCCGTACGCGCCATCATCGACTCCGGCATCCTGCCCGCCGGTGCGCTCCAGCTGATCTCCGGCTCCGCGCGCACTCTGCTCGATGAGCTGGACTACCGGGACATGGTCTCCTTCACCGGCTCGGCCAGCACCGCCAATCTCCTGAAGAACCACCCGAACGTGGCCCGCGGCGGCGTCCGGTTCACGGCCGAGACCGACTCCCTGAACGCCGCCATCCTGGGCCCGGACGCCGTCCCCGGCACGCCGGAATTTGACGCGTTCATCAAGTCCGTGGTGACGGAGATGACCGTCAAGGCCGGGCAAAAGTGCACGTCCATCCGGCGCACCATCGTCCCCAACGAGCTGCGCGACGCCGTGATCGAGGCCATCGGCGCGCGCATCAGCGAGCGCGTGGTGCTCGGGGATCCCCGCGCCGAGGGCGTCACCATGGGTGCGCTCGCGTCGCTGGAGCAGCTGGCGGATGTCCGCGCCGCCGTCGAGACCATGATCGCCGCCGGCGGCGAGCTGGTCTACGGCACCCTTGACGCCCCCCAGGTGACGCGCGCGGACGGGACCGTGGCCGCCGTCGCCGATGGCGCGTTCATGTCCCCGGTGCTGCTGAGCTGGGCCGACGCCCAGGCCCCCGAGGTGCACTCCCTCGAGGCGTTTGGCCCGGTCTCCAGCGTGATCGGCTATGACACGCACGACGGCGACGTCTCCGAGGCGGTTCGGCTCGCCGCGCTCGGGGCCGGGTCCCTGGTGGCCACCGTGTGCACGAACGATCCCGCCACGGCCCGGCAGCTGGTGACGGGCATCGCCGCCCACCACGGTCGCGTGCTCGTGCTCAACCGTGAAGACGCGCGCACGTCCACCGGCCACGGCTCGCCCGTGCCGCACTTGGTGCACGGTGGCCCCGGCCGGGCCGGCGGCGGCGAGGAGCTGGGCGGCATCCGCTCCGTCAAGCACCACATGCAGCGCACCGCCATCCAGGGTTCGCCCAACATGCTCACCGCCGTGACCGGCGTGTGGCACACCGGCGCGGACCGCGTCACGGCCGGCGATCCCGAGTTTGGCGCCGTGGCCGGGACGGTGCACCCGTTCCGGAAGTCGCTGGCGGAACTGCACATCGGCGACGCGTTTGCGTCGGGGTTGCGGGAGGTGACGCTGGAGGAGATCACGGCGTTCGCCAACTCCACGGGTGACACGTTCTACGCCCACACCAACGCCGCGGCCGCCCAGAAGAACCCGTTCTTCCCGGGCATCGTGGCCCACGGCTACCTGCTGGTCGCCTGGGGGGCGGGACTGTTCGTGGAACCGGCCCCGGGCCCGGTGCTGGCCAACTACGGCCTGGAGAACCTGCGGTTCATCACGCCCGTCGCGGCCGGGGACTCCATCCGGGTGACGCTCACGGCCAAGAAGATCACCCCGCGCGTCACCGACGAATACGGGGAGGTTTGCTGGGACGCGATTCTGCACAACCAAAACGGCGAGACCGTGGCCACCTACGACGTGCTGACGCTGGTGGAAAAGGAAGATACCCTCTACGCATAAAGGGGCAACGGGCTCTTCGATTCCGCGGAATCGAAGAGCCCGTTCCCTTGGTTACTTGTGCAGGCCCTGGAACGCCAGGGTGATGACGTCGTCGGCCAGTTTCTCGGCCGACAGCGGGCCGCCGGGCTTGTACCACTCCACGATCGAGTTGATCGTGCCGAAAATCAGGCGGGTGATGATGCCCGGGGCCATGTCGATGCGCAGCGAGCCGTCCTGCTGGGCCGCCGCCACCAGCTCGGTGAGGGTGCGGTCAAAGGCGCGGCGCCGGGCCAGCGCCTCGCGCTCCATCTCCGTGTTTCCGCGCAGGCGCAGCAACAAGGTCACGAACGGCAGCCTTTCCACGAGCACCGCGACGGTGCCCCGGAGGACACACTCGAGGCGGGCGTCGGCCGCCCCGGAGGTGGCGGCGTCGAGCGTCAACACCCCTTCCAGCCCGCCCAGGGCCTCCTCCAACGCCAGCCGCAGCAGGTCTTCCTTCGACGGGACGTGGTGGTAGATGGCGGACTTGGAGATGCCCAGGTTCTCCGCCAGGATGCCCATGGACGTGGCCTCGTAGCCGTGCTTGTTAAAGACCTCGACGGCGATCCGCAACACGGACTGCTGGTCGTAGCCGGGCCGGCCGCGCCGGGTGCCGTTGGTGGGCGAAGTGGACGTGGCGGCGGTGGTGGGCATGTCTCCTAGTTTCTCATGTGGGTCTCGACCGCCGGTGATTGACCCGGTTCAGGCCGTCGGATCAGCCTTTCGGGCGGTTGTCATAGATGCGGCGCATCTTGCCGTTGGAGCGTTCCAGCGAGCCCGGCTCTACCACGTCGATGGTGCAGGAGGACCCGACGTGGATCTTGATCTGCGACTTCAACGTTGCGGCGGCGGCGGTGCGCTCCTCGGCCGTGGTGTTCTCGCGCGGCTCGATGTGGATGGTCATCGCGTCCATGCGGCCCGTGCGGGTCAGTTCGAGCTGGAAGTGCGGGCTGAGGGCGGGGATGCGCAGCGCGATCTCCTCGATCTGGGACGGGAACATGTTGACCCCGCGCAGGATGATCATGTCGTCGCTGCGCCCGGAGATCCGGGCCATGCGGCGCATGGACGGGCGGGCCGTGCCCGGCAGCAGGCTGGAGAGGTCCTTGGTGCGGTAGCGGATGATCGGCAGGGCCTCCTTGGTGAGGGAGGTGAAGACCAGCTCGCCCTTGTGCCCGTCCGGCAGCACGGTCGTATGGTCGAACGGGTCGATGATCTCGGGACGGAAGTGGTCCTCCCAGATATGGTTGCCGTCCTGGGTCTCCACGGATTCCCCGGCCACCCCCGGGCCCATGACCTCGGACAGTCCGTAAATGTCGCAGGCCCGCAGGTCCAGGCCCTGCTCGAGCTCCTGGCGCATTTCCTCGGTCCACGGCTCCGCACCGCACACGGCAAACTTCAGCGACGTGGAGCGCGGGTCGATGCCGCGGTGGGCCATGGCGTCCATGATGGTCAGCAGGTAGGTGGGCGTGCACATGATCGCGTCGGGTTCGAAGTCCAGGATCAGCTGGATCTGCTTCTCGGTCTGGCCGCCGGACATCGGGATGACGGTGGTGCCCAGGGCCTCGGCGCCGTAGTGTGCGCCCAGTCCGCCGGTGAACAAGCCGTAGCCGTACGCGTTGTGGACCTTCATGCCCGGCCGGACGCCGGCGGCGCGCATGCACCGGGCCACGAGGGACGCCCACACGTTGATGTCGTTTTGCGTGTAGCCCACGACGGTGGGGCGGCCGGTGGTGCCGGAGCTGGCATGGATGCGCAGCACCTCGCTCTGGGGGACCGCGAACATGCCGAAGGGGTATTCCTGCCGGAGGTCTTCCTTGGTGGTGTACGGGAATTTGGCCAGGTCCGCGAGCTCGCGAAGGTCGGACGGGTGCACGCCGGCCTCGTCAAACTTTCGCTTGTACAGCGGCACCCGCTCGTACGCGTAGGCCACCGTGTGCTGGAGCCGGGAGAGCTGGAGCGCCTCCAGCTCGTCGCGGCTCATCAGCTCCGCGGCATCGAGCCGGGAAGGGTCATGGGTTGTCGAATCGGTCATCGGGAGACGGACCTCTCTTGCGTAGTATGCCTGTTGGGTATGGTCCGGCTGCGGCCGCGAAATTCGGCAACCACGGTGGGGCCGTCGTCGTTCTCGGCCACAACTTGGACGTCGTAGAGCCCGCTGCGACCCTGCTGCTGCCGGCGATTGGCGACCGCGGTGATGCGTTGGCCCGCGTGGGTGGGCGCCAGGAAATTGACGTCGACGCCGGAGGCAACCGTGACGGTGCGCCCGTCGCCCTGGGCGGAATTGCAGGCCAGGGCGAAGGCGGAGTCGGCGAACGCGAAAATCATGCCCCCATGCGTGATGCCGAACCCGTTCATCATTTCCGGGCGCAGCGTCATGGCGATGGTGGCATGGCCGTCCTTGATCTCGAGCACCTCGATGCCCAGCCACTCGGACGCATAGTCGTTCGACAGGAGCGGGTGGTCAACACCCGGTTCCACTGACGCCATGTGTCACTCCTCACTTTTCTTACCGAATGTTCATTAGGTAATACCCTTGCGGCTCGTCTGTCAATGCGGACTTCGGGGCCAGGTGCTCCTGCCCGATTGATTGACGAGGTCTCAGTCACACTATATCCTGAACGAACGGTCGGTAATTAATTTAGGCAGCAAGTGAAGGAGAAGTCATGGCACAGACTATGGAGTCCGGGGGGCATTCCTCCCAGAGCCCATCGGCGGAAGGCCCGCTGGCGGATGACGTTGCCGGGCAGGAAAACTTTGACCGGATCATCGCCAAGGATTCCCGCGTCGAACCCAAGGACTGGATGCCGGACGCCTACCGCCGCTCGCTGGTTCGACAAATCTCCCAGCACGCCCACTCGGAAATCATCGGCATGCAGCCCGAGGCCAACTGGATCACCCGGGCCCCCAGCCTCAAGCGCAAGTCCATCCTGATGGCCAAGGTCCAGGACGAGGCCGGCCACGGCCTGTACCTGTATTCGGCCGCGGAGACGCTGGGCACCACCCGCGATGAAATGATGGATGCGCTCGTGGCCGGCAAGGCCCGCTATTCCTCCATCTTCAACTATCCGACCGTGACGTGGGCGGACATGGGGGCGATCGGCTGGATGGTGGACGGGGCGGCCATCTGCAACCAGGTGCCGCTGTGCCGGGCCTCCTACGGCCCGTATGGGCGTGCCATGGTGCGCGTGTGCAAGGAGGAGTCCTTCCACCAGCGCCAGGGCTTTGAGATCCTGCTGGAGCTGGCCAACGGCACACCGGAACAGCGGACCATGGCCCAGGAGGCCGTGAACCGCTGGTACGCCCCGTCGCTGATGATGTTCGGCCCGCCGGACGACGACTCCCCCAACTCCAAGCAGTCCATGGCCTGGAACATCAAGCGGTTCAGCAATGACGAGCTCCGGTCCCGCTTTGTGGGCATGCTCGCCGAGCAGGTCAAGGTGCTGGGCCTGACCCTGCCCGACGAGGAAATCCGCTTCAATGAGGACACCAAGAAGTGGGAGCACGGGCCCCTGGACTGGGAAGAGTTCAAGGAAGTCTTGGCCGGCCGCGGCCCCTGCAACGCGCAGCGCCTGGAACGGCGCCGCGAAGCCCACGACGACGGCGCCTGGGTCCGTGAGGCCGCTTCCGCCTACCAGGAAAAGCAGAGCACCAAGAACGCACAGAAAGTAGCAGCTTAAAGATGAGCGCCCAAGAATCACCGGAAAGCACGACGGCGGCCCCCGCCACAGGCGCCCATCGCTGGCCCCTGTGGGAAGTCTTTGTCCGCTCCAGCCGCGGCCTGAGCCACGTCCATGCCGGGTCGCTGCACGCGCCGGACGCGTCCATGGCCCTGCGCAACGCCCGCGACCTGTATACCCGCCGCAATGAGGGCGTCTCCATCTGGGTGGTCCCGGCCGATGCCATCGCCGCCTCGGATCCGGACGCCAAGGGAGCGTTCTTTGAATCCCCGCAGGGCAAGGACTACCGGCACGCCACCTACTACACCAAGAGCGAAGGGGTGAAGCACCTGTGAACGCACCCCATGACCTCGGCGCGGCCGTGGGCGGCGACGCCTCCGCCAGTGCCACCCGGATCACCCCCGGCAACGCCCTGCGCCCGGAGGACATCGCCCTGGCCGCACAGCAGGGCGCCGCGCCCCCCAGCGAGGACGTGGCGCAGTATGCGCTGCGCCTGGGCGATGACGCCCTGATCCTGGCACAGCGCCTGGGCCACTGGATTTCCCGGGCACCGGAGCTTGAGGAGGACGTGGCCCTGGGCAACATCGCCCTGGACCAGCTGGGCCACGCCCGCTCCTTCCTCACGTATGCCGGCAGCGCCTGGGGCAAGACCGAGGACGACCTCGCCTACTTCCGCCGCGAGCCGGAGTTCCGCTCGGCGCACCTTTTTGAGCAGCCCAACGGCGATTTTGCGGCCACGATCGCCCGGCAGTTCATCGCCGCCAACTATCAATTCCTGCTGTACCGCGCCCTGACCGGGTCCTCGGATGCCATGCTGGCCGCCATCGCCGCCAAGGCCGTCAAGGAGGTGGACTACCACCTGGACCACAGCACCCAGTGGGTGCTGCGCCTGGCCGGCGGCACCGAGGAGTCCCGCCGCCGCATGATCGCCGGCCTGACCCTGATGTGGCCGTTTGTGGGCGAACTGTTTGAGGACGATGAGCTGACGGCGCGACTTGGCGATGCCGGCGTCGTGCCCTCGAGCCTGCGCGAGGAATTTGACCGGGCCACCGGCGAGGTCCTGGCCGAGGCGGAGCTGGATGTCTCCGGACATCCCATGGTCCCCGGCGGCGGACGGCGCGGACGCCACTCCGAGCACTTGGGGTACGTGCTGGCCGAAATGCAGGTGTTGGCGCGCGAATACCCCGGGGCGAGCTGGTGACCGCCGTGGCCGCGCCGCAGGAAACCCTGCCCCGGCCGACGGAGCAGGAGAGCGCCTGGGAGATCGCCGCCCGCGTGTGCGACCCCGAAATTCCGGTGCTCACCATCGCCGACCTCGGCATCTTGCGCAGCGTCGATGTTTACGACGACGGCGGAACGGCTCCGGCCGTCCAGGTCACCATCACGCCCACGTATTCCGGCTGCCCGGCCATGGACGCCATCCGGGACGACCTCGTGACGGTTTTTGGCCAGGAAGGCTACCGGAACGTCAACGTGCTGATGGTGCTCTCCCCGGCCTGGACCACCGACTGGATGACGGCGGCCGGGCGGGCCAAGCTGGAAGAGTATGGAATTGCCCCGCCCAGCGGCCACTCGCGCGCCGGCGGCCACAGCGGCCCCGTCCGACTGGCCCTGCAGGTCAAATGCCCGCAATGCCAGTCGCTCAATACCAAGGAACTTACCCGCTTCGGCTCCACATCCTGCAAGGCGCTCTACGTCTGCCAGGATTGCAAGGAACCGTTTGACTACTTCAAGGTGCTCTAATGACCGTTCCCGCAGATGCCGCCGCCCGGCGTCGGGCCTCCTTCCATGAACTCAGCGTGAAGGCGGTCCGCCGGCTCACCGAGGACGCCATCGAGGTCACCTTCGCGGTGCCCGCCGAGCTCGCCGGCTACTACGACTACCTGCCCGGCCAATACGTGGCCCTGCGCGTGCACCGCCCCGACGCCAACGGGGTGGACCGCGAAGTGCGGCGCTCCTACTCCATCTGCGCCGTCCCGGTGCAATTCCAGGACGGCAGCTCCGAGATCAGGGTGGCCATCAAACGCGACATCGGCGGCGAATTTTCCACCTGGGCCAACGCCGAACTGGCGGCCGGGGCCGTCATGGAGGTCATGAGCCCCATGGGCGCGTTCATCTCCAAGCACGGCGGCCCCGCCCAGGCCGATTCCGACGGCGGTGCGGCCCAAAGCCCGGACGTGGCCAATGTGCTCAACAGCATGAACCACCCCGAGACCATGAACCGCGAGGCCGGCACGTTCGTGGCCATCGCGGCGGGCTCGGGCATCACCCCGGTCATGGCCTTGGCCAAGTCGCTGCTGGCCGCCAACTCCGAGACGCGACTTGACCTGGTCTACGCCAACAAGGCCACCATGGATGTCATGTTCCTGGAAGAGCTGGCGGACCTCAAGGACAGGTACCCGCAACGGTTTGCGCTCCACCACGTGCTTTCCCGCGAGCAGCGCATCGCTCCGCTGATGAGCGGGCGCCTGGACGCGGACAAGCTGGAGGCCCTGCTGGGCACCGCCATCCACGCCGACGACGTCGACGAGTGGTTCCTGTGCGGCCCGTTTGAGCTGGTGCAGCTGTGCCGCGACGTGCTCGAGGCCCGCGGCGTGCCCCGGGACCAGGTCCGCTTTGAGCTGTTCACCACCGGCCGCCCGGACCGCCCGGAAGGCCAGGCCGGTCGCCCCGTGGTGATGGATGAGTCCGAGGAAACGTACAAGATCACCTTCACGCTGGACGGGCTGAAGGCGGACATCCTCAGCCCCACGCACGCCCGCGAATCCATCCTTAACGCCGCCCTGCGCGTGCGCCCCGACGTGCCGTTCGCGTGCGCCGGCGGCGTGTGCGGGACCTGCCGGGCCAAGCTGGTGTCCGGCCACGTGGAGATGGAGGAAAACTACGCGCTGGAACCGGATGAGGTGGAGGCCGGCTACGTCCTCACCTGCCAGTCGCGCCCCACCACCGCCGAGGTCACCGTCGACTATGACGGCTGACAAGCCGGCGGCCCACCCAAGCGCCCGGCGCGGCTCGGCCGGGCCGGCCCGCCATTTTTCCGGCGACTATCCGACGCGTCGGCCGCGGGCGGCCTTTGGCGTCTCCTTTACGTCGCCTACAAAAAATTCCGGCTCCGCCGCCTGCGAAAACACCGGCCCCGCCGCCCGGCGGGACCGATCCCCTTATGTGAGGAGTTCCCGTGATTGAGCTGACCATCGCCGACGGCCTTGCCGAGATTGTGCTCAACGCCCCCGAGAAGCTCAATTCGCTCAATGAGGCAGCGCTCGGTGAGCTTGGCGCCGCCTACGACGACGCCGCTGCCGCCGCCGCGGCGGGCAGCGTCCGGGCGCTGCTCCTGCACGGGACGGGACGGGCGTTTTGCGCCGGCCGGGACATTGCAGGCGTGGACGGCGCGAATGACGACGCCCGCGGCTACCTGGAGGGGTTGCTCACGCCGCTGCTGCGGAAAATGAGCTCCTTTCCGGCGCCGACGTTCGCGGCCGCCCAGGGAGCCTGCCTGGGCGTGGGCCTTGGCCTGCTGATCGCCACGGACGTGGTGTACGTGGCGGAGAACGCCAAGATCGGCTCGCCGTTCGGCAATCTGGGTGCCACCTTGGATTCCGGCGGCCATTGGCTCTTCACCGAACGGCTCGGCGCGCACCGCACCCTGGATTTGATCTACTCCAGCGAACTCATCAGCGGCGCGGAGGCGGTGGCGGCCGGACTGTTCAGCCGCGCCAAGCCCGCCGGTGAACTGCTCGAGTTCACGCGGGCCGCCGCCGCCAGGGCGGCGACCGGGCCCACCCAGGCGTTCAACGCCAGCAAGGCCCTCGTGGCCGAGATCCGCGACCAGCGGCTGGGCCTCTGGGACGCCGTCGTCCGGGAAAACGGGGCGCAGGTGGCATTGTCCGCAACGGCCGACTACGCCGAAGGGTTTGCCGCGTTCACCGCCAAGCGGAAGCCGGAGTTCACCGGCCGCTGACGCGCCCCGGACGTCAGTTCAGCGGGCGCGTGCCGGCCGGGAGGGTGCCGTCGTTCATCAGCTCGGTGGCGGCGTCGGCAATGGCGGTCAGGGCCACGCGCTGGATCCACGGTCCGTAGGAAATGCGGGCCACGCCCAGTTCCTGCAACCGGGACGGGGTCAGCGAGCCGGGCACGTTGATGACGCTGACGTTACCGCGGCCGATGCCCGCCACGAGCGACTTCACGGTGGGCTCGTCCAATTTGCCGGGCACGAAGATGCACGTTGCGCCCACCTCAAGGTAGGCGCGGCCGCGCTCGATCGCAGCCTCCAAGACCTCGCGCGGGTCGCGATCGGCCCCGCGCAAAAACGCGTCGGTGCGCGCGTTCAAGACAAAGTCGATGCCCTCGGCGGCCGCAGCCTTCGCGGCCTGCTCCATTTGGGCGATCGCCTGGGGGAGCGGGCGCATCTGGTCCTCGATGTTGGCGCCCACGATGCCCACGCCGATCGCCTTGCGGATGGTCTCGCCCGGATCGCCGTAACCGGCCTCCAGGTCCGCGGTGACCGGCAGCTCGGTGGCGGCGGCGATGCGGCCCACGGTCTCGATCATGGTCTGCACCGGGATCTTTTCGCCGTCCTCGTAACCCAGCGAGGCGGCGATCGAGTGGCTGGCCGTGGCCAACGCCTTGGTGCCGGGCAACCCGGCGATGACCCTGGTGCTGATGACGTCCCACACATTGGCCAACTGCAGGATTTCCGGGGCGCGGTGGAGGCGCAGGAGTTCGGTGGCTTTGCTAGCGGTGCTCATGGCTCGAGCCTAGTCCCCACGCCCTCCCGATCGCCACCGCGCCGGGCGCGATGCCGATCGGGTCCCTCGGGCGCGTGGGCCCACCCACGCCCTCCCGATCGCCACCGCGCCGGGCGCGATGCCGATCGGGTCCCTCGGGCGCGTGGGCCCACCCGGGCCCACCACGGCGGTCACCGGTTGTCCAGGTCCTCAAAGATCAGGAACGTCTGGGTGTCCTGCACGCCGGCCATGGACTGCAACTGGTCGAAGATGACGCGGCGCAGTCCCACGTTGTCCTCGGCCCGGACCAGCAGGATCACGTCGAAGTCCCCGCCCACCAGGGCTATGTGTTGCACCTCGGGGATGGCGCGCAGGGCCTCGCGCAATTCGCGCCACGAATGCTGGCTGACCTTCAACGTCACGTAGGCGGAGGACTTCAGGCCGGCCTTCACCGGGTCCACCAGGGCGGTGAACTTCGTCAGGACCCCGTCCGCCGTGAGCCGGGAGATGCGGGCGTAAGCGTGCGCCCGGGAAATGTGGACGTTTTCGGCCACGGTGGTGACGGACATCCGCCCGTCCCGGGTCAGCTCGGCAATGATCTTGCGGTCCACGTCATCCAACGGGACCGGCGATTGTTCCGGCATGGGACTCCCTCATCGAGCGCGGGCTGCAAGCTGTTTTTGTAACACCCGTCACTTGAACAATATGTCTTTGGGAATGCCGATATCAATCGCTGATTTCCAGACTTTGTGGATCTTCTGGATACAAATCGATCACAAACCCATACTGAAGGAACCGAACATCTTTACTTGCTTCGGCCGTTCGCCTGCCCCGCTCCGGGGGAAGGGAAGCCGGCCACCCCACGGGAGGGGAGAGACCAATGTCGAATCATCCAGAGTTCCTGGAGTCCAACGGGAGCCGGGCGGAGTCGTACCTGCTGCCCTCCGCCGAGCCCGTCCAGCTGATTGCCGCCAACGGCACGCCGGCGAAGGCCCGGGACTACAAGGAGAGCTACCCGCTCCCGGATCACCAGACCCTGGTGGAGGGCTATGAGCGGCTGGTGGTGGGCCGGCGCATCAACGACCAGGCCGGCGCCCTGGTGCGGCAGGGGCGGATGGCGGTGTATCCGTCGTCGTACGGGCAGGAGGCCTGCCAGGTCGCGGCGGACATGTGCCTGCGCCGCGGCGACTGGCTGTTCCCCACCTACCGGGACACCGTGGCCGTGCTGGGCCGCGGCGTCGACCCGCTGGCGGCCTTCGAGTCGCTGCGCGGCGACTGGCACAGCGGCTATGACCCCCATGACCACAACACCGGCATCCCCACCACCCCTCTCGCCACCCAGCTGCTGCACGCGGTGGGCGTGGCACACGCGGCCAAGCTCAAGGGCGAAGACACCGTGGCGCTGGCGCTGTGCGGGGACGGCGCCAGCAGCGAGGGCGACTTCCACGAGGCCCTGAACTTCGCGGCCGTCTTCCACGTCCCGGTGGTCTTCCTGATCCAAAACAATCAATACGCCATCTCCGTCCCGCTCATCCACCAAAGCGTGGCGCCGTCCCTGGCCCACAAGGCCGTCGGCTACGGCATGCCGGGGGAGCGCGTGGACGGCAACGACCTGGCCGCGCTGCTGGCGGTGCTCGGCCATGCCGTGGAGCGGGCGCGCGACGGCGGCGGGCCGGCCCTGGTGGAGGCGCACACGTACCGGATGCAGTCGCACACCAACGCCGACGACGCCACCCGGTACCGCAGCGACGCGGAAGTGGCCCAGTGGGTGCCCAGGGATCCGCTGCTGCGGCTGAAGAAATACCTGGACGACGCCGGTGCGCTCGGTGCCGCCGACGCCGAACGGATCGCGGCGGCCGCCGAGGACATGGCCAAGACCCTCCGCGACGGCCTCAACACCGAGACCACCCTGGACCCGCTGGACCTCTTCCGGCACGTCTACAGCGAACCCACGCCGCAGTTGCGCGAGCAGAGCCGGCTCCTGGGGGCGGAACTTGCCGCCGCCGGGCACCTCGCCCCCGAAGGAGCGCAGTCATGACCACCCTCGCCCATACGCCCCAGCCCCCCGCCGGCCAGGCCACCGCACCGGAACTGTCCGGGCTGCAGACCATTACCTTTGCCAAGGCCCTGACCCTGGCCATGTCCGACGCCATGGCCGCGGACGCCACCGTGCTGGTCTTCGGCGAGGACGTCGGCACCCTCGGCGGCGTGTTCCGCGTGACGGACGGGCTGACCAGGCGCTTCGGCGAGGAACGCTGCTTTGACACGCCGCTGGCGGAGTCGGGCATCATCGGCATGGCGACCGGCATGGCCATCAACGGCATGAAGCCCGTGGTGGAAATGCAGTTCGACGCCTTCGCCTACCCGGCGTTTGAGCAGATCACCAGCCACGTGGCCAAGATGGGCAACCGCACCCGCGGCCGCGTCCGGTTGCCGCTGGTCATCCGGATCCCGTACGCCGGCGGCATCGGCGGCGTGGAACACCACTGCGACTCCTCCGAGGCGTACTACGTCCACACGCCCGGACTGACGGTGCTCACCCCGTCCACCGTCGCCGATGCCTACGTCATGCTCCGCGACGCCATCGCCTCCCCGGATCCGGTGGTGTTCCTGGAACCGAAGAAACTGTACTTCTCCAAGGACACGGTGGACCTGGACGCCCTGCGCGCCCGGTACACCGCCGCCGCGGACCGGGGCGGGGCCAACGCCGCGGCCACCACCATCGGCAAGGCCGTCATTGCCCGCGAAGGCACCGACGCGACGCTGATCGCCTACGGCCCGTCCGTCGCCCCCGCGCTCGCGGCCGCCGAAACCGCGGCCGCCGAGGGCCGCTCCCTCCAGGTCATTGACGTCCGGTCCTTGGTGCCGTTCGACGACGAGACCGTCTGCGCCGCCGTCCGGTCCACCGGGCGGGCGGTCGTCATCGCCGAAGCCCCCGGCTTTGCGTCCATGGCCGCGGAAATTGTGGCCCGCATCCAGGAGCGCTGCTTCCACTCCCTGGCCGCACCGGTCTTGCGGGTGACGGGCTTTGACATCCCCTACCCGTCGCCAAAGCTTGAAAAGTACTACCTGCCCGGCGTCGACCGCATCCTGGACGCCGTCGACGAACTTCAGTGGGAGGAGGCATGAGCCTGCAAGTGTTCCTGCTGCCGGATTTGGGCGAGGGCCTGGTGGAGGCCGAACTCGTCACCTGGCTGGTGAACGTCGGCGACACCGTCCACGTGGACCAACCCATCGCCGAGGTAGAAACGGCCAAGTCCGTCGTCGAGGTGCCCTCGCCGTTCGAAGGCACCGTCGCGACGCTCCACGGGGCCGAAGGCGACACGCTCGAGGTAGGCAAGCCGTTGATTTCCGTTGCGGCGCCGGCCGATGCGACGACTGATGCGACGACTGATGCGACGGCCGCGGTGGAGGCCGCCGTGCCCGCGGCGGCTATGACTCCTGCTTCCCCCGCCCCCGCCGGCGCCCAGGCGGCCTCCGGCTCCGGCAACGTGCTCATCGGGTACGGAACGTCCGGGCACGGCGGACCCGGGCGGACCCGGCCCGGACGGCGGCAACACCTCACCGGGCAGCTGGAGGCTCCGGTCGCAGGGCCAGGGCGGGCGCACTTGGTCATCTCGCCGCTCGTGCGGAAGATGGCGCACGACCACGGGCTCTCGCTCGCCGAGATCCCCGGCTCCGGCGTGGACGGGCTGATCCTCCGGCGCGACGTCGAAGCCGCCTTGGCGCCGGCACCCGCGGGTGCTGTCAGCTCGACCGGGACCGCACCCGCGGGTGCTGTCAGCTCGACGGAAGGCGGGGACGCCGTCGATCCGCGGACCGGGCTGCACGTGGTGGCCCGCACGCCGCTGACGGGCGTGAAGAAGGCGGCGGCAACCGCGCTGACCCGCAGCCGGCGCGAGATCCCGGAGGCCACGGTGTGGGTTGACGTGGACGCCACCGCCCTCGTCGAGCTGCGCCGGGACCTCAAGGCCAAGGACGGCTCCGCGCCGAGCCTGCTGGCGTTCGTCGCGCGGTTCGTCACGGCCGGGCTGGAGAGATTCCCGCAGCTGAACGCGCAGTTGGTGAGCGCCGGGGGCACGGACTCCCTGGTGGACTTCGACGGCATCAACTTGGGCTTTGCCGCCCAAACAGACCGCGGCCTGGTGGTCCCCGTGTTGCGCCGGGCGCAGGGCCGCAGCGCCCGGGCGCTCGACGCGGCGATTCGTGCCCTGACCGGCACGGCCCGCGACGGCAAGGCCGGGCCGGCGGAGCTCTCCGGCGGCACGTTCACCATCAACAACTACGGCGTGTTTGGCGTGGACGGGTCCGCGGCCATCATCAACTACCCGGAGGCCGCCATGCTGGGGATCGGGCGGATCACGGACAAGCCGTGGGTGGTTGAGGGCGAGCTGTGCGTGCGGAAGGTGACCGAGCTGACGCTGGCGTTCGACCACCGGGTCTGCGACGGCGCCGTGGCCGCCGGATTCCTGCGCTTCATCGCCGACGCGATGGAAAATCCCGCCGCCGTGCTGGCCGACCTCTAGGCTGGGTGGGACCAACCCGGGAGGAATCATGGCGGCACGGTGGCGGGACCTTGGCGGCGGCAGCTTCGTAATGCGCAGCGCCGGCGCGCTGGGCGACGGCGTCCTGCTCAACACCGGCCTGGTGGTCGGCGCCGAGCGGGCCCTGGTCATCGACACCGGCTGCGGGCCGCGGCACGGGGCGGAAATCCTGGCGGCCGTGCGCACCGTGACCGCCCTGCCGCTGGTGGTGGTGAACACCCACGCGCACTGGGACCACTTCTTTGGCAACGCGACCTTCCGGCGCGACGGCGCCACCGACTTTTGGGCGCACGTCGCCGCCGCGCGGGGTATGGCGGCGTCCGGGGAGCGGGCCCGGGCCGAGGTGGCCCAAACGGAACCGGAGATGGCGGCCGGTGCCGGGGTGAACACGGACCTTGTGCCGCCCACGCACGTGGTGGACCGCGACGCCGTGACGCTGGACCTTGGCGGCACGTCCGCGGAGCTGTTTACGCTGGGCCGCGGGCACACGGACGGGGACCTGATGGTCGGCACGGCCACCGTCCTCTTTGCCGGGGACGTGTTGGAGGAGGGTGCGGACCCGTCCTTTGAGGACGCCCACCCCGCCGACTGGATCCAGGTGCTGCACCGGCTGGCCGGCCTGGGCGGCCGCTACCGCCTCATGGTTCCCGGGCACGGCCGCACCGTGACGGCCGGTTTTGCCGCCAGGATGGCGGACGTGATGGCCGGGGCGCTGCCGACCCGCTCCGTCAGCGACTCCCCGTACGGGCCCGCGGCGGCCCGCAGCCTCGCCGAACGGCTGGCGACCCTTCGCTGAGCGGGCGGATCCCCGCCACCTCAACCCCATGACGGGGATCCGTCCCATCACCCAGGGCGCGCACCGGCGCCCGGGCGCGGGTCTACAGTGGGGTCAGTGAACAAAACAGCCAATCCCGGCGACTTCAGCCTGTGGTCCATCGCCGTTCCGGCGTTTGGGCCATCCTTGTTGTTTGGCATTGGCGAGGGCGCCATCCTGCCCGTCATCCCCCTGAGCGCCCGGGACATGGGCGCCACGCTGGCCGGCGCGGCACTGGTCGTCTCCCTCATTGGCGTCGGGTCCCTGGTCAGCAACATTCCGGCGTCAATCCTCACCGCCCGGTTTGGCGAACGGGTCGGCATGGTGGGGGCCGCGGGCCTGACCCTGGTGGGGCTGCTGCTGTGCGAGCTCTCGCACGACCTCCGGCTGTTTGCGGCGGGCGTGTTCCTGATCGGGGCCGCCGCCGCCGTATTCAACCTGGCCCGGCAAAGCTACCTGACCGAGGCCGTGCCGCCGATCCTGCGGGCCCGGGCCATGTCCACGCTCGGCGGCGTGGGCAGGATTGGGCTGTTTGCCGGACCGTTCATCGGCGCCCTGGCCATCCACCTGCTCGGACTGTCCGGGGCGTACTGGGTGGCGGCCGTCGCGGTCGCCGCGGCCGGCGCCGTGGCCTGGGGGCTGCCGGACCTCCTGGGCGACCACGGCCCCGGCCCGGCCGGGCCCATGCCCACGGTGCGGTCGCTGATGGCCCAGCACCGCCGGGTGTTCCTGACGGTGGGCATCGGCGTGCTGCTGGTCAGCTCCGTCCGGTCCTCACGCCAGGTGGTCGTGCCGTTGTGGGCGGACAACCTGGGCCTGAACCCGGCGGTGACGTCGCTGATCTACGGCTTGTCCGGGGCCGTGGACATGCTGGTGTTCTATCCGGCCGGGAGGGTCATGGACCGCAAGGGGCGCACTTGGGTGGCCGTGCCCTCCATGGTGCTCATGGGGGTCTCGCTGCTGCTCATGCCCCTGACCGCCGGTGCCGTGTCGCTGCTGCTGGTCGCAATGCTGATCGGCTTCGGCAACGGCATAGGGTCCGGGCTGATCATGACGCTGGGCGCGGACTATTCGCCCCGTCACGGGCGCGCCCAGTTCCTGGGCATCTGGCGTTTCCTCTCCGATGCCGGCGGCTCCAGCGGGCCCGCCATCCTGGCCGGGCTGACCGCCGCGGTGACGCTGTCCTTTGGCATCGCGGCCACGGGCCTGCTGGGCCTCGCCGCGGCCGCCGTCCTGGGCTACTGGGTGCCGCGCAACAAGCCGTACGCGCCGGGCCGCACCTAACGGGCGGACCGGCGTCGTGCCTGCCGGGTCAAAAACAAGGTCGCCAGCACCGTCAAACCATAGCCGACCACCATAATCTGGCCCACCCCGGCCAGGAAGAAATACGCGGTGCTGGTTTGCGCATGCCCCGCCACGGCGCGCAGCAGGAGCCCGGTGGCCGCGGCCGCCAGCAGCGTCAGGAGCGCGGGAATCCCCGTCCACCAGCGGCGCGAGGCCCAGTGCGCCTCGGGACCGAACCATCCGTTCGTGCCACCGTCCCCGCGCAGGATCACCAGCGCACCCAGCAGGGTCCAGAAGGAGACGATGAAGAACGCGGCGATGACGTCGGCCGGCCGGTGCCACTGGTTGATCAGGGTGGAGACGCCGGCCAAGACGGCGTAGCTGCCGCCCAAAAACGCGGCGGCGGGGCGCCAGCGCGGGGACACCACCAGGATCACGGCGGCCGCGGCGCTCGCGGCGAGCGTGCTGTGGCCGGACGGCAGCGAATTCAGGGCCAGCGTGGTGACGCCCACGTTGGGGCGGTCCGGCAGGCCGGCCTTGATGAGCTGGGTGGTGAGGTTCGCGGCGGCCATGGCGGCCAGCGCAATGCCGGCCGACTTCCACCGGCGCCGGGCCAACGTGACGATCACCACCACGATGGCGGCCACGACCAACGATGTTGCGGGCAGGTAGTCCAGGACCTGGGAGGTCTGCGCGCCGATGATCCGACGGGCCACGGCGGCCTCCACCAGGGCGGATTCGTCGATGAACTGCCCCTGTGGACTCTTGATGAAGAACCGGTAGGTGGCCACGAATCCGGCCACGCAGAGCAATGCCGCAAGCAGGAACGGTGCGGCGTGAACGGTCGGGCGCCCGGCGGTCCGGCGTGCCGGGCGGGGGCGGGTGTGGTGCGAACTCATCCCCTCAAGGCTCCCACAGAATCATGGGAGGAAGCTGGCGGCGGCGATAGGGTGAGGACATGCCTGCCGCCGCGCCCCTTGACGAACTCCTCGCCGCCGCCCACGTTGTGACCTTGCCCATGCGGGTGAAATTCCGCGGAGTGCTCGAGCGGGAGGTGCTGCTGCTGGACGGTCCCGCCGGGTGGGGCGAGTTCTCGCCGTTCGTGGAGTACGACGACGCCGAGGCGGCCCGGTGGCTTGCCGGAGCCGTGGAGGCCGGCTGGGTCGGGTTCCCCGCCGCCGTCCGTGGGTGGGTGCCGGTCAATGCCATCGTGCCCGCCGTGTCCGCCGCCGAGGTGCCGGGTATTTTGGGCGCATTCGATGCGCTGCATACCGTAAAGGTCAAGGTGGCCGAGCGCGGCCAGTCCCTGGCCGAGGACGCCGCCCGCGTGGGAGCCGTGCGGCACCTGCTGCCACAGGCCGCGATCCGCGTGGACGCCAACGGCGGCTGGGATGTGGAGCAGGCGGTCGCTGCCCTGCGCATGTTGTCGGCATTCGGCCTGGAGTATGCGGAGCAGCCGGTCCCGACCATTGCCGGGCTGGCCGCGGTGCGCGCCGGGCTGGGCGGGTCCGTGTTGATCGCCGCGGATGAGAGCGTGCGCAAGGCCACCGACCCGCTGGCCGTCGCCCGTGCCGGGGCCGCGGACCTGTTGATCGTCAAGGCTGCGCCCCTCGGGGGTGTGCGCCGGGCGTTGGAGATCGTCGCGGAGGCGGGGCTTCCCGCCGTCGTCAGTTCCGCACTGGACTCCTCGGTGGGCATCCGGGCCGGGCTGGCGCTGGCGGCCGCGCTGCCGCAGCTCCCGTATGCCTGCGGGCTGGGCACCGTCTCGCTCATGGCCGGGGATGTGACCGCGGACAGCCTGGTGGCGGTGTCCGGCGGAATCGCCGTGCGCGACGTGGCCGCCGATCCGGCGCTGCTGGCCCGGTTCGCCGCACCGGCCGGGCGGCGCGACTGGTGGCTGGCGCGCCTGCGCCGGTGCTACGCGCTGCTGTGAGGCATCCGGGCGGCCCCGAATGGTTAGATGGGGTCGTGAGAATACTTAGCTCCCTGGCCGCGGCCCGCCTGGTGGTGGACGCACTGGAACGCGCGGGAGTCCGCGACGTCGTGGTGGCGCCGGGCTCGCGCAGCGCGCCGCTGGTCTACGCCCTGGCCGAAGCCGAGGCGGACGGCCGGCTGACCGCCTATGTCCGCATCGACGAACGCGTCGCCGGCTTCACGGCCCTGGGCCTGGCCTTGGGGTCACGGTCTGCGGTGGCCGTGCTCACCACCTCGGGCACGGCCGTGGGCAACCTGATGCCGGCGGTCATGGAGGCCAACCATTCCGGCACACCGCTGCTGGTGCTCTCCGCCGACCGCCCGGAGGAACTGCGCGGCACCGGCGCCAACCAAACCACGCTGCAGATGGACCTCTTCGGCGAGCACGTCCGCTTCGCCACCGACGTGCCCGCGGGAGTCGATCCGTCCAGTGCCGTCGCCACGGCGCTCAGTGCCGCGCGGGGGCGCCTGGCCGGCATTCCCGCCGGCCCCGCGCAGGTCAACCTGGCCTTCCGGGAACCCCTGACCCCGGCCCTTGACGGCTCGGGCTGGGAGAGCCTGGGCTCGCGGGCGGCACGACCGCAGGCGGCGGAGCTCGGACCCACGACCGCCGGGGCGCCCGGGGCGTTCGGGGCGCAGGACGGGCCCGCGAGCGAAACCGAGGGGGCCGGGACGGGCTCGGCGCGCGAACCCGTCATGGTGCGCCCGGCCGCCGCCCGCCGGACCGTGGTGCTCGCCGGGCACGACGCCGGCCCGTCCGCCGAGTACTTCGCCCGCGCGCTCGGACTGCCGCTGCTGGCGGAGCCGTCCTCCAACGCCCGGTTCGGCCCCAACGCCGTGGGCCCCTACCGGCTGCTGCTGGACCATTTCGGCCCGGGCAGCCCGCACGCCATCGAACGGGTCGTGGTCTTTGGCCGCCCCACGCTGTCCCGGCCGGTCAGCCAGTTGCTGGCCCGCACCGACATCGAACGGGCGCTGTACCTGCCGCGCCCCGTCGCCTGGTTTGAGGCGGGCCGGCGCCCCGAGCTGGTGCTCACCCAATGGGACCAGCTGATTGGCTTCGCCGGCCACGGCCCCGCCGGCTGGCTGGACGCCTGGACGGATCGCGCCGCGGAGGCCGAGGACGCCCTGGCTGCCGTGCTCGCCGCAGCCACCCCCGCCGACGGGCTGACCGGGCCCGCCGTGGCCCGCGCCGTGTGGGACAGGGCGCACCGCGATGAGGGCGGCAACCTCATGCTTGGCTCCTCGAACCCGGTGCGCGACGCCGACCTTGCCGGCCGGCCCGTCACCGCGCCCCCCGGCCCGGACGGTGCCCGGCTGCGGGTATTCGCCAACCGCGGCCTGGCCGGGATCGACGGCACCATCGCCACCGCCACGGGAATCGCCCTCGGCACCGGCGCGCCCACCCGCGTCCTCCTGGGCGACCTGACGTTCCTGCACGATTCCGGCGCGCTCCTGGTCGGCACCACCGAACGCGGGGCGGACGTGCAAATCATCGTCCTCAACGATTCCGGCGGCGGCATCTTCTCCGTCCTGGAGCACGGACGGCTGGCCGAGGCACCCGCCTACGCCTCCGCCGTCGAACGCTTCTTTGGCACGCCGCACGCGGTCAATCTGGGGGCGCTGGCCGCGGCGTACGGCTGGCGGCACACCCTCGCCGGCACGCCCGCGGAACTGGCCGCGGCGCTGGCCGCACCGGTGCTCGGGCGCGGCATCATCGAGGTGACCGCGTCGCGGCAGGGACTTCGAGCCCTGCACGCCCAGATCCGCGCCGCCCTATAGAGGGGTCCCGCAAGCGCCGCCCCTAAAGGGTCCCGCACGTGCCGCCCCTAACAAGTGACCCGCAATAGATGTCGAAAATGGCCCCGAAAGGGGCAATTTTCGACATCTATTGCGGGTCACTTGGCGGAGAGGGGTGGCGGAGAGGGGTGGAGAGAGGGGTGGAGGAGGGGGCTAGAGGACGCGGCTGAGGAACTCCTGCGTCCTGTGGTGCTGCGGGTTGGCGATGATCTCGCGCGGGTTGCCGCTTTCGACCACGACGCCGCCGTCCATGAATGTCAGGGTGTCACCGACTTCACGGGCAAAGCCGATCTCGTGGGTGACGACGATCATGGTCATGCCGGACTTGGCGAGGTCCTTCATCACGTTCAACACGTCGCCGACGAGCTCGGGATCCAGCGCGGACGTCGGCTCGTCGAAGAGCATGAGCTCCGGTTCCATGGCCAGGGCCCGGGCGATGGCGACGCGCTGCTGCTGGCCGCCGGACAGCTGGGCCGGGTAGTGGTTGGCGTGATCGCTCAGGCCCACCATCTCCAGCAGTTCCAGCGCCTTCACCCGTGCCGCCGCCTTGGACTGCCGCTTCACCTGGGTTGGCGCCTCGAGGATGTTGTGCAGCGCCGTTTTGTGCGGGAAGAGGTTGAAGCGCTGGAAGACCATGCCGATCTCCCGGCGCTGGGCCGCGATCTGCTTGGAGTTCAAGTCGTGCAGCGTGCCGTTGACGTCGCGGTAGCCAATGAGGTCGTCGTGGACGTAGATCCGCCCGGCGCTGATGGTTTCGAGCAGGTTGATGCAGCGCAACAGGGTGGACTTCCCGGATCCGGACGGTCCGATGATCACCGAGACTTCCCCGGGGGCGACGCTCATGTCGATGCCCTGGAGCACGTGGTGCTCGCCAAAGAACTTGTGCACGCCCTGAATGTCCACCAGCGGCTTCACTCCGGCGGTTTTTTGCGTGCCCAATGAGGCGGTGTCGGTCATGACACGCCACCTTCCGTTGTGTCATCGGTGGTTTCCAGCGGCTTGGCGTGGGCCGCGGCCACGGCGGCGGTGGCCCGGACCGGCGCCTTCATGACGTTGTCCACACCCTTGCCGAAGTGTCGTTCAATGTAGTACTGGCCCACCATCAGCACCGAGGTGATGACCAGGTACCAGAACGCGGCCACCATCAGCAACGGAATGGGCAGGAACGTCCGGCTGGCCAACGCGTTGGTCACAAACGTCAGGTCCAGGGTGAACGGGACCGCCAAAACCAGTGAGGTGGTCTTGAGCATGCCGATGGTTTCGTTGCCCGTCGGGGGGATGATCACACGCATGGCCTGCGGCAGGATGATCCGCCACATGACCTTGGACTTGCGCATGCCCAGCGCCTCGGCGGCCTCCATCTGCCCACTGTCCACGGACTTCAGTCCGGCCCGGAAAATCTCGGCCAGGTAGGCGGACTCGTTCAGGCCAAGTCCGACGATGGCCGCCACGGTGGCGTTGATGACCGTGGCCGTGTCCCAGGAGAATAGCTCGGGCCCGAACGGGACCCCCACAACGATCTTCGGGTACAGGGCCCCGACCGAGCCCCAGAACAGCAGCTGGGTATATACAGGGGTGCCCCGGAAGAACCACACCCACACCCAGGCCACATACCGGAAGATGGGGTTTTCCGACTGGCGCATGAACGCCAGCATGATGGCCAGCGCGATGGCCATGACCATCGAGGTGACCGTCAGGATGAGGGTCCAGCCCACGCCCTGGATGACCAGGACGTCAAAAAGGTACGTCCGGAAGGTGCCCCAGTAGAACAGCTTGTTCGTCGTCACCGACTGGATGACAAGCACCAGCACCAAGATGATGGCGGCGGCGCCGACCCACCGGCCGGGGTGCCGGACCGGAACTGCGTCAATCAGTTCCAGGTCGGCACCCGGGCCGAGTGCGGGTTTGCGGAGGGTTGGTCTACTCAACTTTTAGCCGTTGGATTGAGGACGGCCTTGGCGATGGCGCCGTCCGTGTTGTTCCACTTTTCCAGGATCTTGGTGTACGAGCCGTCCGTCATGAGCTTGTTCATGACTTTCTCGATGACGCCGGCAAACTCGGTGTCCGCCTTGGCGATCGCGATGCCCTGCTCGGCGGAGTCATAGACCTCGCCCAGCGTTTCGAGCTGGCCGTTGGTCTTGGCCAGCGCGTTCTTGATGATGGGGGAGTCGGCGCTCATGGCGTCGATGGTCCCGCCCACCAGGCGGGTGGTGACCTCCGTCTGGTTCTTCAGCGACACAACCTGGATGGCGGGCTTGCCGGCGGCGACGCAGGCCTTGGAGCGGTCCGAAACGTCGGGGTCTTCCTCGACGGTGCCGGTCTGCACGCCGATCTTCTTGCCGCAAAGATCATTCATGTTGATGCCCTTGGGGTTGCCCTTCTGGACCGCCCAGAGCACGCCGGCATTGAAGTAGCTGACGAAGTTCACAGCCTTGGAGCGTTCCGGGTTGATCGTAAAGGAGGACATGCCCAGGTCATACACCGTGCCCAGCTTGGGCAGGATCGAGGAGAAGTCCGCGGTGTGGACGACGGCCTTCTTGCCGAGGGTCGCGGCGATGGCCTTGGCCAGGTCCACGTCGTAGCCGATGGGGGTCTGGCCGTCCTTGTCCAGGAATTCAGCCGGCTCGTAGGAAGTGTCGGAGCCAACTTCGATGGTGGCCTTGTCCTTCAGGGTTGCCGGCAGCAGTGCGATGAGGGCGTCGTCCTTGGCCACGGTGCTGGGGTCGAAAGCGGCGGCGCTTCCGGTGTTGACCGTGGACCCGGGAGCTGCCTCCTGGGACGCCGTGGTGCAACCGGTCAGCGCCATTCCGGCGATGGCGGCGACTGCGGCCAGGCGAAAGGTCAGCCTCGATGAAATTTGCATGTTTTACCCTTTGTTTCGGAACTGGAGCACATCTTCGAAATCTAGTGTAGCGCCATGTGATTTGCATCACGGTAAACGATGTTTCACTATTGAACAACTTTATTGATCCGCTCGCAAGTCCTAAGCCGGACCCGCTGTCTGGAATGCCAGACCCCACCCGCGGGTCGGCGGCCCGAGCGGGCGCCGCAGGGGGCGCCGCGGGCTCAGATCGGCGTATTTGGGGGCCCGGCGTGGTGGGCGGACCGGCGGACCCGCGCGGCGCAGGGGCTCCGGAAGGTCCCGTCGGCGGGCCGCTTCCGGGGGTGTGCCGGACTAGGCGTGCAACCCCAGCGCCTGCAGCATGGGACGGAACTTGGCCCACGTTTCGGCCAGTTCGGCGGCGGGATCGGAGGCCTCCACGATGCCGGCGCCGGCGTACATGCGCACCGTCGTGGGGGTTTCCAGTACGGCGCCGCGCAGGGCGATGCCCCATTCCCCGTTGCCCGCCCCGTCCATCCAGCCCACCGGCCCGGCGTAGGGTCCGCGGTCCATTTTTTCCAGCTCCAGGATGAGCTTTCCCGCGTCTTCCCGCGGCGTTCCGCATACCGCCGCCGTCGGGTGCAGCGCCTCCACCAGGGCCAGGGAGGTCGGCAAATGCCCGTCGCGCCCGGCCAGTTCGGCGCTGACGTCCGAGGCCAGGTGCCACACGTTGGGCAGCTCCAGGATGAACGGCTCGGCGGGGAAGGAGAGGTCCGTGGCGAAGGGGGCCAGCTGGCGGGTCAGCGACCGCACGGCGAAGTCGTGCTCCTGGCGTTGCTTGAGGGAACCGCCCAACACGGCGGCCGCGAAGCCCGTTGACCCGGCGGGTTCGTCCTCGCGGTCCAGCGTGCCGGCCAGGACCCTGGCCTGGGCCGTGGTCCCGTCCACCTTGATCAACATCTCCGGTGTGGCGCCCACCAGCCCGCGCACGCCATACGTCCAGCATTCGTCGTAGCTTTGCACCAATCGTTGCAGGATTGAGACCCGGGAGACCGGTTCCGGGAAGGTGGCCAGCACATCGCGGGCCAAAACCACCTTGTCCAGCCCGCCGCGCTCGATTGCCTGCACGCCCGATGTGACCGAGTCCATCCATTCTGCTTCGGTCAGCGCGCCGGCCCGCAGGGTGCCGCGAGGGGCGGTGCCCGCAGCGGTGCGGTCCGCCGCGGGCGCCGCCGCCCCGTCCCCCGGCGCGTCGGCCATCTCCGCGCACAGCAGGGCTTCACGGAGCAGCGCATGGGCGGACCCGGCGGTGGGAACGGCCCCGTCGGTGCTCAATTGCGTCAGCCACGCCTCGCCGTCGCGGAAGCCGACCACCAGGGCCGGCACCACCAGCACGGACGGGTGGGGGCTGGTCTTGGAGAACGCGAAGGAGCCAAACGCGAGGGCGCCGGTGCCGGGCACGCGGACGGGGTCCACCACGACGGCGCCGGCCAGCAGGTCCTTCCACCACTGTTCGGCGTCCGCGAAGCGATCGGGACCGGTGCCGGTAAAGGACGCGCATTCCCCGATCCCCACCAGGCCCTCGCCGCGGCGCAGCCAGCAGAACGGGTCGGCCGGCAGCAGGCCGGCGGGGCCGGTGAGCGAAAAATCACCCAGCGCGGCGGGGTCCAGGGCCAGGGTCAGGGTGCGCAGCGGATGGGTGGGGAGGGTTGCAGTCATGATGAGTCAAGATTACTCGCCCGCCGTGCCGTCCCCGCCCCCGGCTCCGGCGCCCGGCATCGGGTGAGTGAGCCGCCCCGGCGCGCGAACCGCAGCAAAGTTTGAGAGACTAGGGGGGTGAACCGTGCATCGTTGGAGAAGCGTCCGGAAGAAGTGGCAGCCATGTTTGACGACGTGGCCCCCAAATACGACCTTGTCAATGACATCTTGTCCATGGGGCAGACCCGCCGCTGGCGCAAGATTGTGGTGGACGCCGTGGGTGCCGTGCGCGGCCAGCGCGTCCTGGACCTGGCCGCCGGCACCGGAACCTCCAGCGAGCCGTACGCCGACGCCGGCATCGCCGTCGTCGCCTGCGACTTCTCGGTGGGCATGCTGAAGGTGGGCAAGCGCCGCCGCCCCGACATCGACTTCATCGCCGGGGACGCCACCAACCTGCCCTTCGCGGACAACTCCTTTGACGCCACCACCATCTCCTTTGGCCTGCGCAACGTCATCGACCCGAAGAAGGGCCTTGCGGAGATGCTGCGCGTGACCAAGCCCGGCGGGAAACTGGTCGTCGCCGAGTTCTCCCACCCCACGTTTGCCCCGTGGCGCACGGTCTACACCGAATACCTCATGCGGGCGCTGCCGCCCATCGCCAAGAAGGTCGCCTCCAACCCGGCCGCCTACGTGTACCTGGCCGAGTCCATCCGCGCCTGGCCCAACCAGGACGAGCTCTCCGCCTGGCTCAGTGAATCCGGCTGGTCCCAGGTGGCCTACCGCAACCTCAGCGGCGGCATCGTGGCCGTGCACCGTGCCGTCAAGTCGTCCGTGGACTGACGTGAAGGTACTGATCGTAGGGGCCGGTCCCGCCGGATCCACCGCGGCCTGGCACCTGGCCACCGCCGGAATCGAGGTCACCGTGCTGGAAAAGACCCGGTTCCCGCGGGAGAAGGTGTGCGGGGACGGGCTGACCCCCCGGGCCGTGCGCGAAATGCGGCTCATGGGCCTCCCGCACAACCCCTCCGACGGCTGGCGCCGCAACAAGGGCCTGCGCCTGGTCGCCGGCGGGCGCACTGTGGAAGTGCCGTGGCCGGAGCTGAGCAACTTCCCCAACTACGGGCTCATCCGCACCCGGCTCGGCTTTGACGAGGCCCTGGCCCGCCACGCGCAGGCCGCCGGCGCGGTGGTGTTGGAAGGCCATTCGGTCACGTCGGCCCTGACGGACGACGCCGGCACGGTGGTCGGTGCCCGGGCATCCGTCCTGGACGGGGCCGGGCGCAAGACGGGGGAAACGCGCGACTTTCATGCCGACGTCGTGCTGGCCGCCGACGGCAACTCCACCCGGACGGCGGTTTCGCTGGGGTACCACAAACGCGACGACCGGCCCATGGGAGTCGCGTACCGGACCTATTTCACGTCCCCGCGGCACGACGACGACTGGATGGAGGGCTGGCTGGAACTCAACGCGCCGGCCCCTGCCGGGCGTCCCGGCGCGCCCCTGCCCGGGTACGGCTGGGTGTTCGGGGTGGGGGACGGCACCGCCAATGTGGGCCTGGGCATCCTGAACTCCTCCAAGGAGTTCGGCAAGCTGGACTACAGGGCGGTGCTGCGCGAATGGACCGCGGCCATGCCGCCGGAATGGGGCTTCACGCCGGAAAACCAGGTGGGGCCCATCCGCGGCGCCGCCCTGCCGATGGGCTTCAACCGGACCCCGCACTATTCCGACGGGCTGCTGTTGCTCGGCGACGCCGGCGGCATGGTCAGCCCGTTCAACGGGGAGGGCATCTCCTACGCGATGGAATCGGCCCGGTTCGCGGCCGAGTTGATCGCCCGGGCCGCCGGGACGAATTCCCGCCTGGCCGCCGGCCACGTCCTCTCCGGCTACGGCGACGTCGTCCGGGCGCAATGGGGCAGCCACTTCACGCTGGGCCGCATCTTTGCCGGGCTGATCGGCAAGCCGGCGGTCATGAAGTTGGCCCTGCGCACCGGCATGCCCGTCCCCGTTCTGATGCGCTTTGTGGTGCGCCTGATGGCCAACCTCACCGACGCGGGGGAACGCGGATTTGAGGATAGAGTGATTCATCTACTGGAGCACCTGGTCCCCGCGACCGGCAACCAGCGCAGTTCCCCCTTGGCCAAGCAACAATCCCTACCAATAGTTAGTGTTAAGCAGTGACTACTTCCGAGAACCACAGCTGGACCCACGCCGGACACGGGCTTGCCGTCACCGACGACCCCAACCCCAGCACCATGGCCATCGCCACCGGATTGCAGTTGCCCAAGGGATTCTCCGCCGTCGCGGGGGACCCCGAGCTGGGCCCGTCCATCGCGATGAGCCTGGCCAAGGTGGAAAAGGTGCTGCGCGAGGCCATTGCCAACTCCGACCCGCTCGCCGATGCCACCAGCCGCCACCTCGTGGAGGCCGGCGGCAAGCGCATCCGGCCCCTGTTGACGCTGCTGGCCGCCCACCTCGGGGACGCGACCCGCAAGGAAGTGGTGCAGGCCGCCGTCGTGGTGGAACTAACGCACCTGGCCACGCTCTATCACGACGACGTGATGGACTCCGCGCCCTTCCGCCGCGGCGCGCCCACCGCCCACGAGGTGTGGGGCAACACCGTGGCAATCCTCACCGGCGACCTGATCTTTGCCCGCGCATCCATCCTGGTCTCCGAACTGGGCGCCAAGGCGCTGGGCATCCAGGCCCGCACCTTTGAGCGCCTCTGCCTGGGGCAGCTGCACGAGACGGTCGGCCCGCGCGAGGACGAGGACCCGGTGGAGCACTACCTGTCCGTCATCGCCGACAAGACCGGCTCGCTCGTGGCCGCCTCCGGGCAACTCGGGGCCATTTTCGCCGGGGTCTCCGAGGAGATCGTGGACGTGCTGATCCAGTACGGGGAGAAGGTGGGCGTCGCCTTCCAACTGGCCGACGACGTCATTGACGTCACCGGGCTCAAGCAGGTGTCCGGGAAGTCGCCCGGCACGGACCTGCGCGAGGGCGTGCCCACGCTGCCGGTGCTGCTGCTGCGCAAGGCCGCCGCCGACGGGGACGCCTCCGCCGCCGGTGTGCTGGCGTTGGTGGACGGGGACCTGAGCAGCGACGAGAGCCTGGCCGAGGCCGTGGCCGCGCTGCGCGAGCACCCCGTGACGGCGACATCGTGGCAGGTGGCCCGCGAATGGTCCGCCGACGCCATCGCCTCGCTCGCCCCGCTGCCCGAGGGCATGGTCAAGACGGCCCTGGCCAGCTTTGCCGAAGCAGTGGTTGCCCGCGACGTCTGAGCCCCGTCGGTACGGCTGGGGATCGGGTGTGTCAGCCGGCGCTCTTGAGCCGCTCAGTGACCGTGCGGGTGATCGAGTCGGCGCCGGCGCCCAGGGCCGCCAGCAGTTCCCGCATTTCGTCGGCCTCGAGCAACCCCAGCAACAGGTGTTCGGCGGTGATGGCCGGGCTTTGCAGTTCCCGGGCCCGCTGTTCGGCCGCCGTGAGCGCCTGCTGGGATGCGCCGGAGAACTGCATGGCGTTGCCCTTGAGCCGGCTGCGCAGACTGCCGCGGCGCTGCGCGGTCGGCGGAGTTTCCGAGAGCCCCAGTTCGCGGATGACGGACTGCCGGCTCACCCCTTCGCCCTGCAGCACCGTCGCGGCGATGCCGTCGTCGGCGTCCATGATGCTCAGCAGCAGGTGGACGGGTTCGATTTGGTCGGCGTTCACGCCCAACGCCTCTTCATGGCCGCGGAGCACGACTGCTTCGGCGGCGTCGGTGAACAGTTCAAACACGTCCATCACATCCTACGGATCGCGGGTTGTCTTCACTTAGACCCCGGAGCCCCGGGCGGGCCGCACCTGTTTGTGGCCGCCTGGTCGGAGCCCTTTTAGCTCAGGGTAGATTCCCGGTTCGCCGATGTCCATGGACAATCCGCCGCAGCCGCAACTGACCCGCGATAGATGTCGAAAAATGGGCGAAAATCGGGAATTCTCGACATCTATTGCGGGTCACATGGCGGCGGGTATGGCGGGTTGGTTGAGGCGGCGGGGCTAGTCTTCTTCGTCGTCGTTGAAGACCCAGTCGAGCATGTCGAAGACGAACTCGCTGAACGTGCCTTCCTCGTTGACCCAGGCACCCGTGGCGTTGTTGCGGCGCCAGACGATCGGGTCCGGGATGTCGGCCTGGTCGGCGCGGACGCCCCAGGTGTAGGCCTCGTCCTCGTCCTCCAGGAACAGCAGGTAGCCGTCCTGGATTTCCAGCTCCTCCGGATCCCAGAAGTAGTAGTACGCCTCCATGAGTTCCTCGCAGTTGCCCAGGGCGTGCAGGAATTCGCGCAGCGCCTGCGGAACGCTTAGGTGCAGCTCGGCAAAGATCGCCTCGAGGTCCGCCAAGGCGATCCCGTCGGCCTCCTGCCATGGTTCCTGCAGGTAAAGGGGCACCAGGGCGCGGAACTTCTCCAAGAACATGTCGGACATTCATTTCTCCCAGCTCGGCAACGGCATCAGGGTCAATCCTAGCCGCGCCGGAATCGTGGGCGCGCCCAGCTCCGGGCGGCCAGCGGGGCATGCCAGCCAAACCGCAGGCCCAGCATGCGCAGCGCGAACACCAGGACGGCGGCGACGGTGCCGGTGGCCAGGTCCAGCCAGCCCAAATACCACAGCGCGGCGGTGATCCCGGCGCCGAGGAGGGCCGGGATGGCGTACAGGTCCCGGGGATCGAAGAGGCGCGGGGTCTGGTTGGCCGTCACATCACGCAAAACGCCCCCGCCCACGGCCGTGGTGACGCCCAGCAGCAGCGCGGCCACCGGATTCATCCCCGATTCCAGCGCCTTGAGCGTGCCGGTGATGCAAAACAAGGCCAGCCCGCCGGCGTCGAACGTGAGGATCAGCCGGCTGCCGCGCTCGACCTTGCCGGCCAAGAAGTACACCACGGCCGCGGCCAGCAGCGGCGGGGCGAAGTAGATCGGGTTGCTGAACGCCGCCGGCGGGCCGCTGTTGAGGATGACGTCGCGCAGCACGCCCCCGCCCAGGCCCACCAGGGAGCCCAGCAGCAGGGAGCCGACCAGGTCGAATCCCTGGCGCGCGGCCAGCAGCGATCCGGACACGGCAAAGAAAAAGACGCCCAACAGGTCCAGCATCAGGGCAACGTCAAGGGTCATGGGGCGCATTCTGTGGTCAGGGGCAGGGCCGCCTCCAGCGTACGGCGGCCGGGAGGCGGCGGGCGAATTCCCACCGCCGCGGCGGGCATTTGTGGCTAGGCTGGCACCATGACCATCGCCGCCGCGGTTGCACCCCCGCTGATCCACATCGAGGACTTCCACATGCGATTTGGCGAGAAGCAGGTCATCGACGGGCTCTCCTTTGATGTGGCCCGCGGGGAGACGTTTGGCTTCCTGGGCAGCAACGGCAGTGGAAAAACGACGACGATCCGCGCCCTGCTGGGCATCTACCGGCCGACGTCGGGCGTCCTGGAAATCAACGGCCGGGTGTTCAGCGACGACTACGGGGCCCGGCTCGGCTACCTGCCGGAGGAGCGCGGCCTCTATAAGAAAGAGTCCGTGCTGGACGTCATGACCTACTTTGGCCGGCTCAAGGGGCTGTCCCGGGCGCAGGCCCAGGCATTTTCGCGGGCCTACCTGGACCGGGTGGAACTGGCGGACAAGGCGGACACGCGGGTCGACAAACTCTCCGCGGGGCAGCAGCAAAAGATCCAGCTGGGCGTGACCATCATGAACGATCCGGAACTGCTGATCCTGGACGAACCCACCAAGGGCTTTGACCCGGTGAACCGCCGCCTGCTCATGGACCTCATCGAGGAACGCAAGCGGGCCGGGGCCACGGTGATGATGGTGACCCACCAAATGGAAGAGGTGGAGCGGCTTTGCGACCGGATCGTGCTGCTCAAGGACGGCCGGGCCGAGGCCTACGGCACCATTGACGAGGTGCAAAACCAGTTCGGCGGGCGAACCGTGCGGCTCAAGTTCAGCGGCACCGTCCCGGAATCCCGGCTTTACCGGGTGACCCTGCGGGAGAACAACTACGCCGAACTGGCCCTGGATGACACGGTGGACGAGGCGGAGGTGCTGCGCGAGCTGGTCGGCAACGGGCTGGTGGTGCGCGGCTTTGTGGCCGCCAAGCGGAGCCTGGATGACATCTTCCTCCAGGTCTATGGCGCCGCGGCCACGGCCGGGACGGGGGTGCATTGAGGATGGCACGGCACAACCTGGGCACGGTGGTGCAGTTCGAGTTCACCCGGACCGTGAAGAAGCGGCGCTTTTGGATCGCCACGCTGGCCATTCCGGTGCTGTTGGCGGTGATCTTCGGGCTCGTGTTCATCAGCAATTCCTCCACGTCCACCCTGGCCGCGGCGCAAAAGAACGACAAGCTGGCCTTTAGCTACTCGGATGCCTCGCACCTGGTGAACCCCGCGATCGCCAAGGCCATGGGAGGCGAGCCGGAGACCGAGCCGGGCACCGCCGTCGCACGCGTCCAGGAAGGCACCCTGAACGCCTACTTTGCCTTTCCGGCCGACCTGCAAAAGGAGCCCGTGCGCGTTTTCGGGCAGGACCAGGGGATCTTCAAGAACGGCACGTATGACGCCGTGGCAAAGCAGCTGCTGGTGTTGTCGGCGCAGGGAAAGGTAGGTTCGGCGGAACTGTCCGCGGCCGTGCAAGGGGATTTCAGCACCGAGGCGCGGACGTTCTTGAACGGTCGGGCGTCCGGCGGGCTGGAAACGGTGATCCCGCCGCTGCTGTTCCTGGTGCTTTTCTACGTCGCGATCATCCTGCTGGCCAACCAGATGCTCGCCTCCACGCTGGAGGAAAAGGAGAATCGGGTCACGGAAATGATCCTGACCACGCTGAACCCCACGACGCTGGTGGTCGGCAAGGTGATCTCGCTGTTCCTTATCGGCGCCGTGCAGGCAACGGTGTTCGCGGCGCCCATGGTGATTGGCTATGTCTTCTTCCACGACCAGCTCGCCATGCCCAACTTTGACATCTCCCACCTGACGCCGCAGTTCTGGCCGATGGCCGTCGGCGCCCTGCTGTTCATCGGCGGATTCATCCTGTTCACCGGCGTGCTGGTGGGGATCGGCGCGGTCATGCCCACGGCCAAGGATGCGAGCACCGTGTTCGCGCCCGTGATGATCATGATGTTCATCCCGTTTTACATCGTGACCATGGTGGTCAGCGATCCCGGCTCCGTCATCGTCCAGATCTTCACCTACTTTCCGTTCACGGCACCCGTGACGGCCATGCTGCGCAACGGGTTCGGCTCGCTCAACGGCGGGGCGGCGGCCCTGGTCATTGCCGAGCTGTTCCTCCTGGGCTTCGTGGCGCTGCGCCTGGCCGTCCACCTGTTCCGGTACGGTTCCATCGAGTACTCGCGCAAGCTTTCGCTGCGCAGCGTCTTTGGCTGGAAAGTCCTGCCCGAAAGGCGGGCCCGGTGACGTCCGTGCAGCGCCGCGTCCTGGCGGTGGCGATCCTGGCATCCTTCGTCGCCTTCCTGGACGGGGCCATCGTCAACGTGGCCCTGCCGGCCATGATCCGGGAATTGGGTGGGGGCATCACCACGCAGCAGTGGGTGGTCGACGCCTACCTGCTGGCGTTGGGGTCGCTGATCCTGATCGCCGGCTCCCTGTCGGACACCTTTGGCCGGGTGCGGATCCTGCGCGCCGGGCTGTTCATTTTCGGGCTGGCATCGGTGGCCTGCGCCGTGGCGCCCAGCGGGCTGCTGTTGATCGTGGCGCGCGGGGTGCAGGGGACGGGGGCGGCGCTTCTGGTGCCCAGCTCGCTGGCGCTGATCACCTCCACGTTCAGCGGCCCGGCGCAGGGCAAGGCCATCGGCTCGTGGACGGCCTGGACGGGGACGGCGTTCCTGGCCGGGCCGCTGGTGGGCGGCCTCCTCGTGGACCTGGTCACCTGGCGGCTGATCTTCGCCATCAATGTCCTGCCCATCGCGGTCACGCTGTGGATGCTCCGGGGCCTGTTGTTGCCTCAGTCGGCCGACGCTGTGGGGGCCGCTGTCGGGCACGACGACGACGGCGTGGCGGCCGCCGCGCCCGGCTCACCAGCCGGTTCACCGGCGGCCGCCGCCCGCCGGCCCGCGATCGATGTCCCCGGGGCCGCCCTGGCCGCCGTGGGCCTGGCCGGCACCGTCTTTGCCCTGATCGAACTGAACCGCCTGGGCTGGCGGCACCCCGCCGTCGGCATCCCGTTCGTCGTGGGCATGGCAACGTTGGCCGCGTTCGTGTGGTGGGAGACGCGCAGCCGCCACCCCATGATGCCGCTGCGCCTGTTCCGCATCAGGAACTTTGGCGTGGGGAACCTGGCCACCGCGTTCATTTACGCCGGGGTGTCCCTGGGCACGCTCATGGTGACGCTGTTCCTGCAGGAGATTGCCGGCTTCACGGCCGCCGCGGCGGGGCTGGCGTCCATGCCGGTCGCCGTCATCTCCCTGCTGCTGGCCGGCACGTTCGGCACCCTGGCCGGCAAGCACGGGCCCCGGCTGTTCATGGCGGTGGGCCCGATCGTGGCCGGCGGCGGCTTTTGGCTCATGACCACCGCCACCGAGCCGTTCAACTTTTGGCTCCAGCTCTTGCCGGGGCTGATCACCTTCGCCGTGGGCCTGTCCATTACCGTGGCGCCGCTGACCGCCGCCATCCTCGGGGCCGTGCCGCAAGAGGAAAGCGGCATCGGCTCGGCCATCAACAACGCCGTGGCCCGCGTCGCCGGCCTGATCGCCGTCGCCCTGGCCGGGGTGATCCTCGGCGGCGTGCTGGACTTCGATTCCTTCCGGCGCATCCTGGCCGTCACGGCCCTGCTGTTCTTGGCCGGCGGGCTCATTTCCGCGGTCGGCATCACCAACAAGGCGGCCCCGAAGGCCGTGGCGCCTGCCGCGGCGGCCCCCGGCGGCCAGGACCGCCAGACACCCGGCGGCCCGGGCCCGTTGCCCACCATTTTGTGAGTGCCGTACATGCGCGCAGGAGACAAACCGACTAGTGGGAGCAGGGAACATGAGTGATGCCGAGAGGGGGACCGGGCCGGAATCGGTCCTGATCGCCTGCGCGCACGGGACCGGCAACGCGGAGGGCCGGGCCCGGATCAACCAGGTCCGGGCCGACATTGCCGCGCTGCGCCCCGGGCTGGCGGTGCTGGAGGCCTACGTTGACGTGCAGGCCCCGGCGCTGGCCGATGTGGTGGCCGGCGTGCCCGCCGGGATGCGGGCCGTGGTGGTGCCGCTCCTGCTGACGGTCGGCCATCACGTGCGGGTCGACATCGCCGGTGCCGTGGCGGACCGCCCCGGCGCCCTGGCCGCGGTGCCGCTGGGCCCGGACCCGCGCCTGGCCGGGCTGCTGCATGAGCGGTTGGGGGAACTGCCGGCGAAGTGGGGCATCGTGCTGGCCGCGGCGGGATCCTCCCGGCCGGAGGCCGCCGAACAGATTGAGGTACTGGCCGCGGACCTGGCCGTGCGCCGGCCCCAGCGCGTGCTGGCCGCCTATTGTGCCGGCGCCGAGCCGTCCGTCCCGGCCGCCGTGGCGCAGTTGCGGTCCCAGGGTGCCGCCGGCGTGGCCATTGCCTCGTACCTGCTGGCGCCGGGCCACTTCCATGACCGGCTGGCTGCGGCCGGGGCGGACGTGGTGAGCGGGCCGCTGCTGCCGTCCCCGCTGGTGGCGCAGCTGGCGCTGGAACATTTCGACGCCGCCGTGGCCCGGGCGAACTAGGGCACACCCGCCACCACAACGGGGCGTGTGACGAAATATTGCCCGCGGTGAAGCCGCGTTGCAGCGGCCGTTTACCGGGTCCGCGGGGCATCCTAGGCTCGCTTCATGACACAGACAGACCTAGCCGGAGCGACCGCCGCGGCCACCGCCGACACCGCGCCCGGGAAGCCCCGCCCCGCCCGCCCGGCGGCCAAGCCGCACGGCCAATGGAAGGTGGACGGGCGGGCCCCGCTGAATCCGGTGGAGGTGTGGAAGCAGGACGACGACGGCCTGAGCGTGCGCCAACGGATCGAGACGATCTACGCCAAGAAGGGGTTTGACTCGATCGCCGACGACGACCTCCACGGCCGGTTCCGCTGGTGGGGGCTGTACACGCAGCGCAAGCAGGGGATCGACGGGGGACGGACCGCGCAGCTGGAGCCGGCCGAGCTCGAGGACAAATACCTCATGCTGCGCGTGCGCATCGACGGCGGCGTGCTCTCCACCGCGCAGCTGCGCGTCATCGCCGGCATCTCCAACGACTTTGCCCGCGGCACCGCCGATCTGACCGACCGCCAAAACATCCAGCTGCACTGGGTGGAGATTGAAAGCGTGCCGGAGATCTGGCGCCGCCTGGAGGCCGTGGGGCTCTCGACCACCGAGGCGTGCGGCGACGTGCCCCGGGTGATCCTGGGCTCCCCGGTGGCCGGGATCGCCAAGGATGAGATCCTGGACCCGTCCGGCTTCATCCAGGAACTCAACCGGCGCTTCATCGGCAACCCGGACTTTTCCAATCTGCCGCGCAAGTACAAGACCTCCATCACCGGCCACCCGGACCAGGACACGGTGCACGAGATCAACGACGTCTCCTTCGTGGGCGTGCTGCACCCGGATCTGGGCCCCGGCTACGACCTCTGGGTGGGCGGCGGGCTTTCCACCGCACCCCGCCTGGCCCAGCGCGTGGGCGTGTTCGTCCCGCCGGAGGACGGCCCGGCCGTCTGGGAGGCCGTCACCGGCATCTTCCGCGACTACGGGTACCGGCGCATGCGCAACAAGGCGCGCATGAAGTTTTTGATCGAGGACTGGGGCACGGAAAAATTCCGCCGGATCCTCCAGGACGAGTACCTGGGGCGAACCCTCCCGGAGGGCATCGTGCCGCCGCAGGCCAAGGCGCTCGGGGACCACATTGGCGTCCACGAGCAAAAGGACGGCAAGTTCTTCATCGGCACCAGCCCCATCGTGGGCCGGCTCTCCGGCACCACGCTCCTGGCCCTGGCCGGGGTGCTGGAGTCCCACGGCTCCCGCCGGCTGCGCACCACCCCGCACCAGAAGATCCTCGCCCTGGACATCCCGGCCGCCGACGTGGAGGCGGCGATCGGCGAGCTGGCGGCGATCGGCCTCTCGGCCCGCCCGTCCATCTTCCGCCGCGCCACCATGGCCTGCACCGGGATCGAGTTCTGCAAGCTGGCCATCGTCAATACGAAGGACACGGCCGCCCACGCGGTCGCCGAACTGGAGGTCCGGCTCGCCGACCTCATCGACTCCGGCGCGCTGGTCAACCCGATCGGGCTGTACATCAACGGCTGCCCCAACTCCTGCGCCCGCATCCAGACCGCGGACATCGGCCTGAAAGGCATCGTTGTCCCCACGGACGACGGCGGCACCACCGGAGGATTCCAGGTGCACCTGGGCGGCGGGCTGGCCTCGGTGGAACGTGAGGAAGCCGGCCTGGGCCGCACCATCCGCGGGCTGAAGGTGGCGGTTACGGACCTGCCCGACTACGTGGAGCGCGTGATCCGCAGCTACGTGGCCCACCGCGCGGAGGGTGAGACGTTTGCCGAGTTTGCCCACCGGGCCGATGAGGAGCTGCTCCAATGAATCCCCAACCGCTCCCCAACCCGGCAAGCTCGGCCAGGACCCCTCGCGGCCGTGGCCCCTCTCCAAGCCTCCGCACCCGCGCCGAACTGCGGACCCTCGCCGCCGCCGGTGCCGCCGAACTGGCCCCGGACGCGTCCGCCCGGGACGTCATCGCCTGGGTGGCGCGGAACTTTGACACGCACGCGACCGCCGTCGCCGCGTCCATGGCCGACGCCGTGCTGCCGGCCCTGGTGGCCGAGCAGCTGCCCGGCGTCGACGTGCTGTTCCTGGACACCGGCTACCACTTCGAGGAAACATATGCCACGCGCGGGGAGGTGGCCGCGAACCTGCGCGTGAACGTCGTGGACGTTGTGCCCGAACACACCGTGGCCGAACAGGATGCGCTGCTGGGCGGGGACCTCTTTGCCCGCGACCCCGGCCGGTGCTGCGCGCTGCGCAAGGTGGAGCCGCTGCGCCGGGCCCTCGCCGCATACGAGCTGTGGTTCACCGGGGTCCGCCGCGACGAGGCGCCCACCCGGACCAACACGCCGCTGGTGGGCTGGGACGGGAAGAACGGGCTGGTCAAGGTCAACCCGGTCGCCGCCTGGAGCCACGAGCAGCTCATGAGCCACGCGGAGGAGAATCTGCTGCCCGTCAACCCGCTACTGCGCCGGGGCTACCCGTCCATCGGCTGCGCCCCCTGCACCACAAAGGTGGCCCCCGGGGCCGACCCCCGGTCCGGGCGCTGGGCCGGATCCTCCAAGACGGAATGCGGACTGCACACATGAGCACCCAAACGACGCGCGACGCCGCCCTGAGCTCCCTTGACCTGCTCGAATCCGAGGCCATCCACATCATCCGCGAGGTGGTGGCCGAGTTTGAACGGCCCGCCCTGTTGTTCTCCGGCGGCAAGGACTCGGTGCTGATGCTGCACCTGGCCACGAAGGCGTTCTGGCCGGGCAGGGTCCCGTTCCCGGTGCTGCATGTGGACACCGGACACAACTTTCCGGAGGTCATCGAGTTCCGCGACCGCACGGTGGAGCGCCTGGGCCTGCGCCTGGAGGTGGGCTCCGTGCAGGAGTTCATCGACGCCGGCGAACTGGTTGAACGGGCCGACGGCACCCGCAACCCGCTGCAGACGGCGCCCCTGCTGGATGCGATCTCCCGGAACGGCTTCGACGCCGTCTTCGGCGGCGGGCGCCGGGACGAGGACAAGGCCCGCGCCAAGGAGCGCATCCTGTCCCTGCGCGACGAGTTTGGCCAATGGGATCCGCGCAACCAGCGCCCCGAGCTGTGGAACCTGTACAACGGCCGCCACACCGTGGGCCAGCATGTGCGCGCGTTCCCCATCAGCAATTGGACCGAGCTGGACGTGTGGCGCTACATTGCCCGCGAAAACATCGAGCTGCCCGGCCTGTACTTCGCCCATGAGCGGGCGGTGTTTGCCCGCGACGGCATGTGGCGGGCCGTGGGGCCCGTCTCCCAACCCCGCCCGGGCGAGGACGTGGTCCTCAAGCAGGTCCGCTACCGCACGGTCGGGGACATGTCCTGCACCGGGGCCGTGGCCTCCGACGCCGCCACCGCCCACGCGGTGGTGCGCGAGGTGGCCGCCTCCACCCTGACCGAACGGGGCGCCACCCGGGCCGATGACCGCATCTCCGAGGCGGCCATGGAAGACCGCAAAAAGGACGGCTACTTCTGATGACGATCACCGAGAAGAATGTGGGCCCACGCCGGCAGGGTTCCCCGTCCGAGGCGGGGGAGCCGGCGGGGACCTTGTTTCGCTTCGCCACGGCCGGCTCCGTTGACGACGGCAAGTCCACCCTGGTGGGGCGCCTGCTGCACGACTCCAAGGCCATCCTGGCGGACACCCTGGACGCCGTAACCCGCACCTCGGCCGCGCGCGGCTTTGGCGGGGACAACGGCGGCGCGCCCAGAATTGACCTGGCGCTGCTGACCGACGGCCTGCGGGCCGAGCGCGAGCAGGGCATCACCATCGACGTCGCCTACCGCTACTTCGCCACGGACCGGCGCAGCTTCATCCTGGCGGACTGCCCCGGGCATGTGCAGTACACCAGGAACACGGTGACCGGCGCATCCACCGCGGATGCCGTCGTCGTGCTGATCGACGCACGCAAGGGCGTGCTGGAGCAGACGCGCCGACACCTGTCCGTGCTGCGCCTGCTGCGGGTGCCCAACGTGGTGGTCGCGGTGAACAAGATCGACCTGGTCGGTTTCCGGGAGGACGCCTTCCGCGCCATCGAGACGGACGTCCGGGGCGTGGCCGCGCGGATTGGCGTCGCCGGTGTGCTGGTGGTGCCGGTATCCGCGCTGGAGGGCGACAACGTGGTGGACCGCTCCGCCCACACCCCCTGGTACGCGGGGCCGAGCCTGCTGGACATCCTCGAATCCCTGCCCACCACCGACGAGCTGGAGCGCGGGCTGGAGCCGTTCCGCTTCCCGGTGCAGCTGGTGATCCGCCCACAGGGGGCGCTGGCTCCCGGGCTGGCGCTGGCGGACGACGCCGGCGCCTCCTTCCGCGATTACCGCGCCTATGCCGGGCAGGTGTCCTCCGGGGCGGTGACGGTGGGGGACGCGATCACGGTGCTGCCCGCCGGGCGCACCGCCTCCGTGGTGGGCATTGACTTTGCCGGGCGCTCGCTCGAGACGGCCGTGGCCCCGCAGTCGGTCTCGCTGCGCCTGAGCGAGGAGATTGACATTGCCCGCGGCGACGTCATTGCCGCCAGCGGCACGTTCGGCCGGGTCAGCCAGGACCTGTCTGCCGAACTTTGCTGGCTCTCCAGCACGCCGCTGCGCGAGGGCTCCAAGGTGAGCATCAAGCACGGCAGCAAGACCGTGCAGGGCCTGGTCCGCGCCGTGACGGGCAAACTGGACCCGGAGACGTTTGCCCAGGCACCGGCGTCGAGCCTGGGCCTGAACGACATCGGTTCGGCCCAGATCCGCCTGGCGAGCCCGCTGCCGCTGGAGCCATACGCCCGCCACCGCAGGACCGGGGCGTTCTTGGTGATCGACCCGCAGGACGGCAACACCCTCGCCGCGGGCCTGGTCGGGGACCACCCCGGGGACGACGGCATTTTTCCGGGCCCAATCCATTGACACCCGCCACGGCGTTCGAAAGCATGAACGTGCCGGAAGAACCCCGGCCACCGCAATGCCCGAATGAGGGAGCAACCATGGCCACGCAAGTATTCATCAGTCTTCCCACCAACGACCTCAACCGTTCCAAGGCCTTCTTTGAGGGGCTCGGATGGCAGATTCAGCAAAATTTCACCGATGAGAATGCCGCCTGCGTCCTGATCGACGAAAACATTTACGTCATGGTGCTCACCCCGACGTTTCTGGCCACGTTCACGGACAAGCCCATTGTTGACCCCGCCACGGCCATCCAGGTGCAAACGGCGGTGAGCCGGGAGAGCCGGGCCGCGGTGGACGAGCTGGCCGAGAGGGCGTTGGCCTCCGGCGGCAGGGAACCCCGCGCGGCCCAGGACCTTGGCTTCATGTACTCCCGCGACTTTGAGGACCCGGACGGCAACTTGTTCAGCGCACTGTGGATGGACCCCGTGGCGGCGGCCCAGGGCCCGGAGGCCTTCACCACGTCGTAACAGGCTTGCCATGCCGGCGGCATGGCCGGGCGTGGATGGTCACTGCAAAAGGATGGAGGCCGCCAGAATCACCGGCAAGGCCAGCAGCGAAGTGAGGAAAATGACATCTCGGGCCGCGGCGGTGGGCATGTCGAACTGCTGCGAGAACAAGAAGACGTTTTGCGCGGTGGGCAGGGCGGCCATGACGACGACCCCGAAAAGCTCCACGCCCTCCAACCGGAACACGAAGTGCGCGGCGGCCCAGGCAACGACGGGCATGAGGCATAACTTGATCGTGGTCGCCAGGACCACATCGGGGACCAGGCCGCGCTCCTTGAACGGCCGCTGACCGTAGAAGCTGATGCCGAAGACCAGCAACAGCAGCGGGATGGATGCCTTGCCGAGCATTTGTACCGGCGCCCAGAGGACTTCGGGCAGATGGAAACCGGTCAGCGACAGGGTCGCACCGGCAAAGGTTGCCATGGTCGAGGGATTGGCGACGGATCGGATCAGGGTCAGCGGCAGGGCCCCCGCGGGAGCGGCCCGGCGGCGCTGGCACCACGCGAAGACGACCAAATAGGATGGCGCGACCACCAATAGTTGGGCCAGCAGCACCGCGACGACGGGGGCCGGACTGCCCACCGCGTACAAGGCGATGGGCAGTCCGATGTTGCCGGCGTTCACATAGGAGGAGGCCATGGCCCCGACTGCCGTCTGCGCTGCCTTGCGACGGAACACCAGGGAGCTCAGCAGGGCATAGGCGGCACCCGAGGCGGCGGCCGTCATCAAGGCGATCGGCGTATAGACGCCCATGACGGAGCCCAAATCGGTTTCCGCCAGCAACATCAACATCAGTGCCGGGTTGGTGATGTAGTAGATTGCCGGGGTCAGGCCGCTTTGCATCGCATGGGCCCGGGACGGAACCATGCTCGCGACGGCGAAGCCAATGGAGACGAGTACCAGGACGACACCGAAGCCGAGCAAAACCCCATACACAAGATCCTCTTTCCGTCGGATTAATCAGGCGAGCGGGCGGCTCCCGGCGCTTTCCAGGGTGCCGTCGATGCGGCGGTTCAGCTTCCACGGGTTTTCCGGCCGCAATGCCGCCGGCAGCAGCCCGGCGGGGATGTCCTGATAGGCAACGGGGCGCAGGAAGCGTTCCATGGCCCGGGTGCCGACGGACGTGGTCCGGGAATCGGACGTCGCCGGGAAGGGTCCGCCGTGGACCATCGCATGCCCAACCTCAACACCGGTGGGCCACGCATTGGCCAGGATGCGCCCGGCCTTGCGTTCAAGGACGGGCAGCAGCCGGGCCGCGGCGGGATGATCCGCCTCGGTCAGGTGCATGGTGGCGGTGAGCTGGCCTTCGAGGCGGCGGGCGGCGTCGATGAGGTCCGTGAAGCCGGCATACCTGACCACCAGCGAGGCCGCCCCGAAAATCTCCTCATGCAGGACAGGGTTGCGCAGGAACGTCTCAACCGAGGCGCTGAAGATGACCGGGGCAGGGGCGTTTTCGGTGTCTCCCTCCTGCCCGCGGGCCACCCGTTCGACGTCCGCCTGGGCGCCGAGCGCCTCGACCCCGGAGATCCACGAGTCCGCAATGCCGCGCGTGAGCATGGTTGTTCCGGCGACGGATTCCAGGGCGCGGGCCACCGACTCCACGAAGGAGTCCCCCGCGTCACCTTCCGGAACGAAAACCAGTCCCGGGGCCGTGCACAGCTGGCCGCTGGAGCCGGTCACGGACGCCGCGTAGGCGGCGGCCACCCCCGCCACATCGTCCTCCAGGGCCCCCGGGAAGAAGAACACCGGGTTGACGGAGCTCATTTCGGCGTAGACCGGGATCGGCTCGGGGCGCGCGCCGGCGGTGGCGACCAGGGCCGTGCCGGCCGCGCGGGACCCGGTGAAGCCGACTGCCTTGATCGCAGGGTCCGAAACCAGGGCCTGTCCGATGCTGGCCCCGGGACCGTAGATCAGCGAGAAGATCCCCGGATGCAGCCCCAGCGCGCTGATCGCCTCCGTGATGGCGCGCCCCACGATCTCGCTGGTGCCCGGGTGCGCATTGTGGGCCTTGAAGACCACGGGGCACCCGGCGGCCAACGCCGACGCCGTATCCCCGCCGGCGGTGGAGAAGGCCAGCGGGAAGTTACTGGCGCCGAACACCGCCACCGGCCCCACGGGGATGCGGCGCTGGCGGATGTCCGCCCGCGGCATCGGGCTGCGGTCCGGAAGTGCCGGGTCGATCCGCACCCCGCGGAAATCACCCTGGCGCACGACGGCGGCAAAGAGGCGCAGCTGGCCGACCGTGCGGCCCCGCTCACCCGTCAGGCGTGCCCTGGGCAATCCGGTTTCCAGCATGGCCCGCTCGGTGAGTTCGTCCCCGACGGCCTCGATGTTGTCCGCGATCCTCTCCAGGAACCGTGCATGGGTTTCCGGTTCCAGGGCGCTGAAGGACTCGACGGCCGCTTCGGCTGCCGCGGTCGCGTCGGCCAGCTGCTTCGCGTCGATCAGCGAATACGCCGGCGACAGGGACGAATTGTCGGCCGGGTTGTGGCCGTTGACGGTTCCGCCGTTGCCGGGAACAACGGAACCGGCGATGATCGAGTGTCCGCTAAGAGTTGGGTGGTGCGTGGGCATGAGGGTGCTCCTTCTCATCGTGGGGTGGGGCCGGCCGCTTGCTTGGCAGCGGGTGCCGCGGGAAAGTCACAGGCGGCCGCCGTAGTGGCGGCCGCCCGGTGGACAGCTAGACGGACAGCGCGGGGGCTGGGGACTGGATGCCGGCAGCGGCAATCAGGTCCGCGAGGTCCGCGACGTCCTGCTCGGTGAGGTCCTGCAACGGCGGGCGGACCAGGCCGCCGTCGCGCCCCACCGCCTTCAGGCCGCCCTTGACGATGGACACCCCGTAGCCCTTGACCCGGTCACGGATCTCCAGGTACGGCAGGACGAAGCGGTTCAGCTTTTCGGTGACGGCGGCATGGTCCTGCCGGCGGACGTCGCGGTAGAAGTCCAGCGCGAATTCGGGCACGAAGTTGTACATGGCCGAGGAGTAGGTGCTCATGCCCAGCTGCAGCAGGGGCAGGGCAAACGTCTCGGCCGTGGGAAGGCCGCCGAGGTAGAACAGGCGGTCGCCGTTCTTGGAGTAAACCTTCGTCAGGTGCTCGATGTCTCCGGTCGCGTCCTTGAACCCGATGAAGTTCGTGTGGCGCTCCGAGAGGCGGGCCACGGTATCGGCAGAGTAGATGGCGTTGGCGCGGTTGTAGACAATGACGCCGATGTCGGTGCTCTCACACACGGCCGAGACGTGGCGCTCCAGGCCCAGCTGGTCGCATTCGGTGAGGTACGGGGGCAGCAGCAGCAGGCCTTCGGCGCCGGCCGCCTGCGCATCCTGGGCATTCTGGATGGCCTGCACGGTGGCGCCGCCGGCGGAGGCCAAAACCGGAACCCGGTCCCCGGCCTCTTCCACGGCCATGCGGACCACGTGGGCCGCTTCCTCCACGGACAGGCTGAAGCCCTCTCCGGTGCCGCCGGCGGCAAAGAGCCCGGCCACATCGAAGCTGGACTGCCAGTCCAGGTGCTCTCGGTACTTTGCCTCGTCGACCTTGTATTCGGCATCGAAGGCCGTCACGGGGAAGGACAGCAGGCCGTCCTTGAGCTTGTTCGAGAGTTCCTCAGGTGTGTACTGCGCCACTTTGCATCTTCCTTCGCGGTTGCTGCCCGTCAGGGCAATTGGGGGATTGACTATTCCCCACCGTATTAAGGCTTTCGATGCTTGTCCAACGTTATTATTGTATGGATTGATGCAAGGAAGGTATCATGGGTCCTCGGGCGCCCTCAGAAGGCCGAAGCGCTGTGGAAGCGACGACCGAGCAGATCCAGGACCCGTTCCAGGGCGGGATTCTCGGACTCCTTCTTCCACACGGCCTGCAACTCGACGGGAGTCTGCACGTCACCCTTGAACGCCAGGAAGCGGACGCCGTGATAACCCATGATCTTCGTCGATTCCGGGACCATCGCAATGCCGTGCCCGCCGGCCACCAAGGCGATGATGGTCAGGATCTGGCTGGCCGAGTGGGCCACCTTATGGCTGCTCGAGGGCACCGCCCTGACGGTCAGGTCGTAAAAGTACTTGGCCTTGATGGGTGAGTGCATGATCATCGACTCCGTGCCGAGGTCCTGCGGCGTCAACGGCCGCTGGAGGGAGCACAGCGCATGACCCTCAGGGACGGCGACGACCAGTTCCTCCCGCCCGACCGTCAGGGTTTGGAACACATGCTCGTCGGCGGGCGGGCGCCCCAACCCCAAATCGATTTCCCCCATGTCCAGGGCCTTGAGCTGTTCGCTGGTGACCATTTCGCGCAGGTCGATGGAGATGCCGACCAGTTCGGCGGAGATCTCGGCGAGGAGCTTGCCCAGCAGCCCGAAACTGGATCCGGCGGTAAAGCCGATGCGAATCAGGCCCACGGAACCAGCCGAAATGCGCCGCGCCAACTCGGGCGCGCTGGCCGCGTGTGCCAGCAGGCTCTTGGCCTCGCCCAGAAATGCGCTGCCTGCCGGGGTGAGGGTCACCCGACGGTTGTCCCTGGTGAATAGCTGGACCTTGATGTCCTTTTCCAGCTTTTGAATTTGCCGGCTGAGCGGCGGCTGCGTCATGTTGAGTCGTTCTGCGGCGCGGCCGAAGTGAAGTTCCTCCGCCACAGCCACGAAGGAGCGCAGCTGATCCAGTGAATACATAGTGTCAGTCACCCTATCACCGGCCTTTGGATTGGGCCCGCCAGGGGGCGCTTCGCGTTGGACAAGCGGGCCATCTGATGTTTAGCTATCCTCGTCGACCCCGCATGCGCCAGGCGCAGCATCGGCTCGCCGGACCCGGGTGGTCCTTCCCTTATCTACGATCTTGGCCGTCGCCGCGCCACAACCCACCCTTAACAGCATTGGAATAAATCAATGAATGACGACATCTCCGCCCGTTTATCAGAGCGCGGACTTGAACTGCCGGACGCCACCGCACCCAATTTTGCCTATGAGGCCACAACGCAGTGGGGCTCGCTTTTGTTTGTGTCCGGACAAATTCCCCGTCGCGACGGGGTCATTGACTTCACCGGTTCCATGGATGACGGGCGGGACATGGACGAGGGGATCCGGGCCGCGGAGCTTTGCGCGTTGAATGTGCTTGCCCACGTGGAAAACGCAGTTGGGCTGGAGCGGGTGGACCGCTTGCTCAAGGTCAACGGCTACGTGGCCAGCGCTCCCGACTTCTTCCGCCAGCCCGTCGTGATCGACGGCGCATCCAAACTCTTCCAAGCGGTGTTGGGGGAGCGGGGCAAGCACGCCCGGACGGCGCTGGGCGTCGGCATGCTGCCCGCCAATTCCCTCGTCGAGGTCGAGGCCGTGTTCGCCCTCCTGGCGTAGCCGCCAAAAGCCTGTCGGAGTCGCCCCTGCGGTCGATTTATCAATACCTTTTGGGTCATGATGAATGCCAAATAGGTTCTAGACAGGTATCGAAATGTCCCCAATACTGTTCCAAGGTGAACGTCACACTTTCCCAGCCAGGTGGTCCGGCACGATGCGGTGCCGTTATCGGCAAGGGAGAGTTCCCCGTCTTGTGTGAGAGGAAAACCATGAAACAAGCAACCGTCAATGACGACCTAAAAATGCGTGAACCAGCAAGGAATGCCGGCCGCCCCGCGGCCGCAAAACGATTCTCGGCATCGAACATTCTCTTGAGCCCGGCGGTCAAGGCCGTCGTGGGCCTGGTGGTCATGCTCACGCTCTGGGAGAGCGTGGTGCGCATCTTCCAGATGCCCCGATACCTGCTGGTGGGCCCGATTGAGGCCTTTGCCGAGCTGTCGACGCGACCCCTGTTCTACCTGGAGAACAGCTGGATAACCATCCAGGAAGCCCTGGCCGGGTTTGCGCTCGGTGCCGCACTGGGCATCATTTGCGGCGCCGTGCTGTTCTACCTGCCGTTTATCCGCCATTTCCTTTACCCGTCACTTATTGCCATTGACACGATTCCCAAGGTAGCGCTGGCACCGCTGTTTATCGTGTGGTTCGGGTTTGGATTTGAATCCAAGGCATTCGTTTCTATGGCCATTGCATTCTTCCCCCTGGTCATCAACACCTTTGACGGTCTGGCATCGGTCCCCAATGAGCTCAGGGAACTGGCAAAGATCAACAAGGCCAGCCGTTTCATGCAGATGACCAAGATTGAATTCATCTACGCTTTGCCCAGCCTTTTTACCGGCATGAAGATCTCCATCTCGATGGCCGTCGGCGGAGCCGTCGTCGGTGAATTCATTGCCGGTTCCTCCGGACTTGGCCACGTGGTGCTGTTGGCCAACAGCCAGGTGAATCTTGCCTCCATGTTCGCGGCCTTTATGGTCCTGGCCGCGATATCACTGCTGCTGTTCCTCTTCATTGATCGACTAGGCAAGAAACTGCTGCCCTGGCGCGACGCCGGCAAGTAGCGCGGAATCCCATCCGATGTATTAACCGTTTGAAATTCACTGCAGCCCTCGGCTGCGAACCAGAAAGGCTTTCATCATGATCTCGAATAAGCGCATCAAAAAAGTAATCAGCCGTGGGCTTGCCGTCTCTGCAGTGCTGGGCATGACGCTGGGCATGACCGCCTGTGGACCCTCGACCCAGGCGGGCGGTGACGGCGAGAAGCTGCAGAAAGTCACACTTATGACGGATGTCGCCTTCCTGCCCAAGCACGCACCATTCTTTTCAGCGATCGAACAGGGTTTCTTCAAAGCCGAAGGAATCGACCTTGAATTGCTGCCGGGAACCGGCTCCAACAACACCGTCGTGGCCGTCAACTCCGGCAAGGTGGACTTCGGCTGGGCCGACTACGGCGTCACCGTCTTGAACCGCGGCAAGGGCGTCGGGGTCAAGCAGGTGGCCCTGGTCCAGGCATCGGACGCCTATGCGACGGTGGCACTGCCGGAAAGCGGCATCAAGAAGTGGGATGACCTGAAGGGCAAGACGGTGGCGACCGAGGGCGCCGGTGCGATGACGGCCATGTGGCCCCTCGCCATGAAGCACCTCGGATTTGCCGAGTCGGACGTCAAGATCGTCCACGCCGCGGGCGAAGCAAAGATCCCCGGCCTGCTGGCCCGTCAATGGGACGCCAACCTCGCCCTGTTCGTTTCCGACGGCCCGGTCCTGGTCGGCTTGGACAAAGACCCGGTCATCCTCAAGTGGGCCGACCTCGGGTTCCACCTCTACGGGAACGGGATCGTAGCCAGCGACGCGAAGCTTGCCAAGGATCCCGAACTGGTCAAGCGCTTCAACCGTGCCATAACCAAGGGCTTCCTCTGGTCCTGCCAGAACCAGGAGCAGGCCGCCGCCGATCTGCTCAAGGAGATCACCGGCTTCAAGCCGGCAGCCGTGAAGAATGCCTTGGAAGGCCAATGCAGCCTGGCGTGGTCGCAGGAGAACGAAGCCCAGGGCTACGGGACCATGAGCGATAAGGGCGTGGCCCACGCCATCGACCTTGCCGGCAAGTACCTCGGCCTGAAGAACCCGGAGAGCCTGAAGCCCTCCGATGTCTACACCAACGAATTTGTTGAACCCATCAAAAAGGGCACCGTCATTGCGCTCCCGGCCAAGCAGTCCTAACCATGGCGGAAACGATCCAAAATCCTATGAGAATCGCTGAGAATACCCGGAAGGACGCGTGATGGGCACCAACGCGGTAATTGAAGTCAAAGATGTAGGGATGACCTACAAGTCCAGGGATGGCCGCTCGCATGCAGCGCTGGAAGGCTGCAGCTTCGACGTCGCGCCGCGCGAGTTCGTTTCGGTCGTCGGGCAGTCCGGCAGCGGCAAGACCACGCTGCTGCGGATCATCTCCGGCCTGATATCAAACACCTCCGGCCAGGTGCTCCTGAAGGGCCAGGACGTATCGTCCTCCCTGCGCGAGCTCGCCATGGTCTTTCAGGCCCCCGTGCTCCTGCCGTGGCGCAACAATTTGGACAATGTTCTCTTGCCCATGGAATTCCGCAAGAGCGTTACCCCCCAGGTGCGCGCCTATGCCCTGGAATTGTTGGAGATGGCGGGCCTTGGCGACCAGGCCACCAAGTACTCCTACGAGCTCAGCGGCGGCATGCAACAGCGCGTGGCCATCTGCCGGGCGCTGGTTTCCCGGCCGGACATTCTGCTGATGGATGAGCCCTTCGGGGCACTGGACGCAATGACCCGGGACACGCTCAACTTCGAACTCCAACGCATTTGGCATGAGACGAAACAAAGCGTTCTCTTTGTCACGCACAGTATTCCGGAGGCAATTTGGTTGGCGGACCGGGTGATCGTCGTGGGCGACCGGCCCGGGAGGATCGTCGCCGATATCAAGATTGATATTCCCCGCCTGCGAACCCGGGAACACCGATACTCAGCGGAATTTGGCGCCTACGAGCGCCAAATCGAGGCATTGATTGGCACGCAGGGCCCCCTGAGCTAGGCGGGATCGCCCCTCTGAACAGCCATGATGAACTGAAAGGCACCACAATGCGATTGATCAGCAACAGCGAAACAATCCAGGACCGGTACGGCTTGGATCCGGTCAAGCAACTACTCTTCACCAACATTCGCCTCGACTCGCGGAAAATGGTCACCCCGTTCCTTGTCGAGACCGACTCCGGGCCCTTCCTGATGGCGCGGCAACAGGAGTTGGGAAACCTGCTCTCCGCGGGAGTTCGCCTGGCCGACCTCAAACTGTATGAACCCTGGGTCACCATCGACAAGCGCATCACCGCAGGCATTGACGTCTTGCCCAAGTTCGCCGACGTCGTCGCGGACCTGGCGGGGGACGGCCCGGTCGAATTTGACGACGGCATTCCGCTGGTTCACCTGCACGCGCTTGCGGGCAGGGTGGAGGTTACGATCCCACCGGCTGCGCAGCAGAAGGTGCGGGTGTACCAGATCGAGAACGCCGGCGTCCTGGCCCAGTTCCGTGCACTGCGGGAGGCCGGAGTTGCGGTGGCCCGCACCCTGGCCGGCGACATCAAGCATCTCGCGGGACTGGATGCGGAATTCGATGCAGAGACCGACACCCGCTTCACCGGACTGGACGCGCTGGCCGGCCGGCTCGAGGTGGCCGGCTTCATCCTCGCCTCGCCGCCCAACTTCTCGGAGGTGGCGGGCTATCCGGGGGACGAAGAGTCCTTTGCGCTCTGGCGTCGCGACTCGGATGCCGTCTTGATCATTGCCCCGGCCGAGGCGACCAATACGCCGGGGGCCCCCCTGGGCGTCTTCGACTCGGCGGCCCACGCGGTGGCGCATTTCCTCCACGGGGCCCCGGTCGGCGTTGAGGAGCAGTGGATCAGTGCCCGCTTTGGGCTCGAGCTGCAGGGGATCGGCCTGCAGACGGTCAATGCTTCCATTCCCCTGGGCCATTGGCGAGACATTCGCGACCAGGAGGACCTGTCCTTCCAATTCATTGCGGCACGCGCGAGCGTCACCTGCATCGAAGAGGCCCTCGAATATGCCCAGGTGCAAATCAGCTCCGGCAATCCGCTGACCGAGAATGACGTCTACCGCAAGTATCTGGAGGCCATTCAATCGTTCCGTGACCGGCACCAGATTCCCTTTTGCATCGAACCGTATTTCACGAATCTGCATTCCTCCACCCGGATGCTATTCCCCGGTCCGCCGACCGATTTCCCCTTGGACTTCGACACCAAATGCATCCAATTGGATGCCGGAGTCAAGGTGACTGCCGGTGGCGTGGTCCTGGCGACATCGGACATGGCCCGCTCCTTGTTGTTGACGCCGGAAGGCAAGGAAGCCTACGACCTGCTGACGCAGGTCGTCCGCGAGGACATTGTCGGGGCGCTCCGGCCGGGGGCGGTTTGCTCGGACGTTCACGCCCAGACCATGGTCGCCCTCACCGCCATCCGCCCGCAGCTCGAAGCTCTGGGGATGTTGGCCGAAGGCGTGGATTTTGTTTCGGAATACAAGAAGCGAAATGTCGGACACCTCATGGGCAAGCAGGAATCCTTCGCCAACGAGCTCCGGCCCGGATATGACAACGTCCTGCACGTCGGGTCCCTGGGCGCGGCGGAAATCCCCTGGCGCTTTGGCGACTACGCCATCGGCACGGAAGACATGTGGTACATCGGAGCGGACAAGACGTTTGTCATCACGCTGCGCTAACCCACGCTTCTCATGAGCGAAGGGCGATGAAGGAAGCACCCTTCATCGCCCTTCCCTTTTTATGCGTGCTCTTTATGCGTGCTCTTTATGCGTGCTTTCCATGCGGGGCGCACCGTGCTTTCGGCGAGCCGAGAACGGGACAACACTTCCCGGGATCAGTAGAGTTATACCCAAGCTCACCAGAAGAGGGTTGTGACCATGCGGCAGGCCAGCGTTGATCTCAGTCAGGACGTGGCGGAATTTTCGCGGCACATCCCCCGCTATGAAGCCGCCGCGGAGGCCATCCGCAACACCATCCTCGCCCGATTGCGCGACGACGGCCTCAATCACCACGACGTCCGGCACCGGGTCAAGACGCCCAAGTCGGTGCAGGAGAAGCTGGACCGCCTGGACGAGGATGGCAACCGCCGCTACCCGGGCGGCCCCGAAAACCTTGATGACCTGGTCGGTGAGCGCGTCATACTTTTCGTCGAAAGCGACATCAACGCCGTGGCGATCGCGCTCACCAGCCAGTTCATCTGCCATGACGACGAGGACAAGACGGCGGTGATCCGCAAGATCGGCGGCATCGGCTACGCCGGGCGGCACCTGACCCTGGAAGTCCCCGCGGACAACCCCCCGGTTGGCTGCGAGGCGTACGGGGGCCAGCGCTTTGAGGTGCAGATCCGCACCGTGCTCCAACATGCCTGGGCCGAATTTGAGCACGACATCCGCTTCAAGGGAACCAGTGGCGACAACGCCGAAATTAGCCGCGCCTTCACCATGGCGTCCACCTTGATTGAGCTGGCGGACCAGCAATTCGTCAATATCAGCGACATCCTCAAGCGGCTGCAATCCGAGAGCGCGGCCGGGGCGGCCGCCGAACAGCAGGTCCTGGATTCCTATTCGCTCCAACTGGTCCTGGACCGGGTGTTCCCGGAATACCCGCGCAGCAAGGCCGCCCAATATGACTGGCTGGTGGACATCCTGGCCGCCAACGGGGTCACCACCGTCAGCGCCGCCGAGGACTGGCTCACCAGCGTGGACCAGGACACCGTGGCCCGCATGATGGGGTACCGCTTCACCCCGGGCCAGGTCCGCGTAGCCGACGACCTCCTGTTGAAGAGCCTTGGCGAGTCCTACGTGACGGCCACCCGGGCCGTGGGCAACGACTCCAACCGGGAAGGCAAGCTCCGCTCCCGCCTGAGCCGGCTGCGGAACGAACAAGGCTGACCCGGAACCCCCGGAAACGCAGCGGCATCCAGGGCCCGAACGCCCGGGCGGCCGGCGTTGTGTGACGCCGCGTGAACCCCCGTGACCCAAGGTGTCCGAACCGTTGAGCCGCGCCCGCCGCGGTCCCTAGCGTTTACCCATGAGTACTTTGGCAGGGCCCGCCGGCGTCCCGGTCCGGCCCGCAATGAGGCCCCGCATGAGTCCCGAAGCGGGGATGCCGCGATGTCTCGCGCACGCTTGACCGCCGCCCCTCACCCCACCAAAGGACGTCAACCATGCCACAGCATCCCCAAGACCCGTTAAAGCGCCCGAGCATCCGGATTGTCGCCGGGGAGAAGCCCCGGCGGCGCGGCGTGGAGCTGGTCTCCGTCGCGGCGCTGGTGGCGCTCATTGGCGCCGGTGCCGCCGTCGCCTCCGTCACGGCAGGCAACCAGGCGCAGCACGATACCCCCGCGCCGCCCCGCGCCGCCGCGCAGCTGAGGCTGGGCTACTTCGGCAACGTCACCCACGCCCCGGCCCTTATCGGCCTGGAGGAGGGCATCTTCGCCCGGGACCTGGCCGGCACGGCGTTGAGCACCCAGGTGTTCAACGCCGGGCCGTCCGCCATCGAGGCCCTGAACGCCGGAGCCATCGACGCCGCGTACGTGGGCCCCAACCCGGCCCTCAACTCCTACGTCAAGAGCCGCGGGGCGTCCCTTCGGATTGTGGCCGGGGCAACCAGCGGCGGGGCCCAACTGGTCGTCAAGGCGTCCATCACCTCCGCCGCCCAGCTGCGCGGAAAGGTGCTGGCCACCCCGCAGCTCGGCGGCACGCAGGACGTTGCCCTGCGCTCGTGGCTGGCCGGCCGGGGCTACCAGACCACCCCCGACGGCGGCGGCGACGTCACCATCAACCCCACCGACAACGCCCAGACCCTGAAGCTGTTCCAGGACGGCAAGCTCGACGGCGCCTGGCTGCCCGAGCCCTGGGCGTCCCGGTTGGTGCTCCAGGCCGGGGCCAGGGTGCTGGTCAACGAGGCCGACCTCTGGGACCGCGGCGCATTTAGCACAACCGTGCTTGTTGTGAACAAGTCGTTCCTAGACGCGCATCCGGAAACCGTCCGGGCCCTGTTGAAGGGACATGTCGCGTCCCTTGACTGGCTCGCCGCCCACAAAAGCCAGGAGGCCGCCGTCATCAACGCCGGGTTGTCGGTGGCCGCCGGCAAGCCGCTGGCACACGAGGTGATCGAGCGCTCGCTGACCGAACTGACGTTTTCCCCGGACCCGCTGGCCGCCACGTTCCCCAGGCTGCTCGCCCACGGAGTGGCGGTCGGGGTGACAAAACAAGCGGACATTGCCGGCATCTTTGACCTGGGCCCGCTCAACACCGTGTTGCGGGCCGCCGGCCGCCATCCCGTGGCGGCCGCGGGACTGGGGACGCAATGACGAAAACGTTCGGCGACACGCGGCCGGCCACGGCCGATCCGGACCAGCACGACAGGAGCGCCGGGCACCCGCGGCCGGAGTCCGCCGTCGTCCTGGAAAACGTGGGCAAGCGCTTCGGGGCCGGCGCGCCGGTGCTCGAGGGCGTCAACGCCACCGTGCGCCGGGGCGAATTCGTGGCGCTGCTGGGGGCGTCGGGCTGCGGGAAGTCGACGCTGCTGAACGTCATCGCGGGACTGGACACACCCTCCGCCGGCGCGTTGGAGGTGCCGGCGGACGGCGCCGCGGTCATGTTCCAGGACTCCGCGCTGTTCCCGTGGCTGAGCGCGCGCGGCAATGTTGAGCTGGCGCTGAAGCTGCGCGGCGTGGGGCGGGCGGCGCGCCGGGCCCGCGCCGCGCAGCTGCTGGAGCTGGTGCACCTGGGCCAGGCCGCGCACAAGCGCCCGCATGAACTCTCCGGCGGCATGCGCCAGCGCGTGGCGCTGGCGCGGGCGCTGGCGCAGGACCGGCCGCTGCTGCTGATGGATGAGCCGTTTGCGGCACTGGATGCCATCACCCGGGACCTGCTGCACGATGAATTGGAGCGCGTGTGGCGGGAAACGGGACGCACCATCATTTTTGTCACCCACAATGTCCGCGAGGCGGTGCGGCTGGGCCAGCGCGTGCTGCTGCTCTCCTCCCGGCCCGGGAGCGTGGTGGCCCAATGGGACGTGTCCGAGGCGCAGCGCACCACCGCGGGCGAGTTGACCGGCGCCATCACGGCCCGGCTGCGAGAGGAGATCCGCCGGCATGCCTGATCCCGTCACCACCCCGGCCCGCCCGGATGGCGGGACGGACGCGCTCCGCTCGCTGGAGGCCGGCCTGGACTCGCTGCAGTCGCAGGCGCCGCCGCGGCGCGGCATTGACGGCTCCCGTGTGCTGTTGCCGCTGGCCGCATTCACCGTGCTTTTGCTCGCCTGGCAGGTCTACGTGTCCCTTGGCTTCCGCCGCCGGGACCTGGTGCCCGGGCCGCTGGACGTGCTGGGCGCGCTTGGCGGGCTGTGGCACGACGGCACCGTCCAGGGTGCGGTGGCAACGTCGCTGCAGCGCGGCCTGATCGGCTTCGCCATCAGTGTCACGGTGGCCACGCCGGTCGGACTGCTGCTGGCCCAGGTGCGGCTGCTGCGCCGGGCCTTCGGGCCCCTGGTCTCGGGACTGCAGGTGCTCCCGTCCGTGGCCTGGGTGCCGGCGGCCRTCATCTGGTTCGGGCTCACCGACGCCACCGTGTATTTTGTGGTGCTCATGGGCGCCATTCCCTCGATCATCAACGGGCTGGTGGCCGGCGTCGACCAGATACCGCCCCAATACCGAAGCGTGGGCCAGGTCCTGGGCGCGTCCCGGTGGGAAATGGCGGTGCACGTGGTGTTGCCCGCAGCGCTGCCGGGCTACGTGGCCGGGCTGAAGCAGGGCTGGGCGTTCTCGTGGCGCTCGCTCATGGCCGCGGAAATCATCGCCATGGGCGGCACGCTCGGCTTCGGCCTGGGTTCCATGCTCGAACAGGGCCGCCAGCTCGCCGACATGGGCATCGTCATGTCCGCCATCCTGACCATCCTGTTCGTGGGCATCACCGTGGAACTGCTGGTCTTCGCCCCGGTGGAACGCCGGCTGCTGCGCGGCCGCGGCCTGCTTTCGGGCAGCACGCGCTAACCCGAAACAGACCCTCCCCCGCACGGCAGACCCGCGGCCGCGAAAAAGGCGGTGGGCAGCACCTCTCTCGCGGGCCGGGGTCTGCCGGGCGCGTATGTGTCCGCGCATGACGCCCCGTGAACGGGGGTAACGAACCCCTTGAACCCGAATATTCCCCCTCCCTAAGGTCAAGCCATGGAAATTGCAGATCTTTACCCCATCTCGCTCCGGCTGCTGGGCCGCCCCGCCCTGGTGGTGGGCGGGGGCACCGTTGCGGCCCGTCGTGCCAAGGCCCTGCTCGACGCCGGAGCCCGGGTCACGCTCGTGGCTCCCGCGCTCGGCGGACCGGCCCGGGAGATCGCCGGGCTCCTTTCCTGGCGGCCGCGGGCCTACGAATCAACGGACATCGCCGGCGCCTGGTTCGTCGTCGCGGCCACCGACGACCCCGCCGTCGATGCCCGGGTGGCCGCCGACGCTGAAGCCCACCACGTGTGGTGCGTCAACCATTCCGATGCCGCGGACTCGACCGCCTGGACGCCGGCCGTCGCCACGGTCGCCGACGTGAGAATCGCGGTCAACGCCGGGGGAGACCCGCGGCGCGCCGCCGCCGTCCGCAACGCCGTGGCCGCCGCGCTGGAGACCGGGGACCTGCCCCTGCGCCGGTACCGCAGCGACTCCGACGGGCGGCGGGGCAGGGTTGCCCTGGTCGGCGGCGGGCCCGGGGCCGAGGATCTCATGACGGTGCGGGGCCGCCGGCTCCTGGCCGAGGCGGACGTCGTGGTCGCGGACCGGCTCGGCCCGCGCGGCCTGCTGGCGGACCTGGCCGGGGACGTGAAGGTCATCGACGTGGGCAAGACCCCCGGCCACCACCCCGTCCCGCAAACGGACATCAACGCCATCCTGGTCCGTGAGGCCCGGGCCGGCCACCGCGTGGTCCGGCTCAAGGGCGGGGACCCCTATGTGCTGGGCCGCGGCGGCGAGGAGGCCATCGCCTGCCGCGAGAACGGCGTGGATGTGGAAGTGGTGCCGGGCGTCACGAGTGCCGTCAGTGTCCCGGCGGCCGCCGGCATCCCGGTCACCCACCGCGGCCTGGCGAAGGCCTTCACCGTGATCAGCGGCCACGAGGAACTGGACAACGTCCCGGCCGGGAGCGACCACACCGTGGTGCTGCTGATGGGTGTCGGTACCCTGAACCGCTCCGTGCCGATCCTTGCGGCGGCCGGCCGCGGCACCGACTGCCCGGTGGCCATCATCGAAAACGGCTTTGCCCCGGAGCAGCGCGTCACCATCGGTACCCTGGGCACCATCGTGGCCCAGGCCCAGGCCGGCCGGGTGCGCAACCCGGCGGTCGTCGTCGTCGGCGACGTGGTGCGCGTAAGCCCGCTGGCACCGGCGGAATTCGCCGGCGCCCGCTGCGGCACGCGCGCCCTCGTAAACTAGTACCAAGCCCCGCTTGACCAACCCAGAAATGAGCACAGCCGTGTCTATGAACACCCCCGCGACTGCAGCGAACCCCTCACCGCGCGGAACGCAAGGGCGGCCGCTGCGCGTGGCCGTCATCGGCTCCGGCCCGGCCGGCGTCTATGCCGCCGACATGCTGACCAAGAGCGAGGACGTGCGCAACGGCCTGGTCCTGGCCATCGACCTCTTTGACCGCTACCCGGCCCCCTATGGGTTGATCCGCTACGGCGTGGCCCCGGACCATCCCCGCATCAAGGGCATTGTGAACGCCCTGCACAAGGTGCTGGACCGCGGGGACATCCGCTTCTTCGGCAACGTCACCTACGGCCGCGACCTCTCGCTGGAGGATCTGCAAACCCACTATGACGCCGTCATCTTCGCCACCGGYGCCSTCAAGGACGCCGATCTGAACATTCCCGGCGTCGAGCTGGAGGGCTCCTACGGCGGGGCGGACTTTGTGGCCTGGTACGACGGCAACCCGGACGTGCCGCGGGAGTGGCCGCTGCATGCCACGGAGGTCGCCGTCATCGGCAACGGCAACGTGGCCYTGGACGTGGCGCGGGTGCTGTCCAAGCATGCCGATGACCTSCTGGTCACCGAGATCCCGGAGAACGTGTACGCCGGGCTGAAGGCGTCGCCCGTCACCGATGTGCACATCTTTGGCCGCCGCGGCCCCGCCCAGGTGAAGTTCACGCCGCTGGAATTGSGGGAGCTGTCCCATTCACGCGACGTGGACATCGTGCTCTAAAATCCTGGGCCAAAACGGGAAGGTCAGCGCCATCACCTTTGAGCGCAATGAGCTGGACGGCACCGGCAACGCCCGCGGCACCGGCGAGCTGCTCACCTACCCTGTGCAGGCCGTCTACCGCTCGGTGGGCTATTTCGGCTCGGCCCTGCCGGAGGTGGAGTTTGACCACCGCCGCGGTGTCGTGACCAACGCCGGCGGACGCGTGCTCGGCGCCGACGGCACCCGGGTGCCGGGCCTGTACGCGACGGGCTGGATCAAGCGCGGCCCCGTCGGCCTGATCGGCAGCACCAAGGGCGACGCCCTGGAGACCGTCACGCACCTGCTCAGTGATCGCGCCGAGCTGCCGGCGGCCGCGGTCCATGACGCCGACGCCATCGTGGACGTTCTGGCCGGGCGCGGGGTGGCCTTCACCACGTGGGAGGGCTGGCACGAGCTGGATGCCTTCGAGCGGGCGTTGGGGGCCGCGGCGTCCGAGAACGGCCCCGTCCGGCGCGAGCGGGTGAAGGTGGTGGCACGCGAGGAAATGGTGAGCGTCTCGCGCGGGGCAGAGTCCGTGGTGCGTTAGCTCCCTGCCAAAAACCGGAATTTGGTTTTAACACTGGCGGTTCGCCGCGCGACCCCGTACAGTGTGGCCAAGGTCTCAACTGGAGGCTCAACGTTGGCGTCGGGGGGTGACGGCGGTGAGTAATGACGGCTCGGTGCTGCCGCCGAACAACCCGGTCATGCGGGCCGTCCGCCTGGCGCTGGGAATCTCACTGCTGGCCCTGTTCCTCCTGGTGGTCGGTGCGACGGGTGCCTTTGCGGCATCGTCGGACCCGGGCCACCCGTCCCGTCCGGGCGCCGCCGCCGGCAACGCCCTGGTGGCCCAACTAGTGAAACCCGTTGCCCGGGCAACCGAGAACACCGTCGTGCGGGCGGTGCCGCGGCTGGCCGAACCGGCCGCCCGCGCGGACTCGGCAATCGAGCGTGTTCCCGTGGCGGCTGCCGGGCTCGGTGTTGCCGCCGCGCCGGTCCGGGCCATAGCCGCCACGGTCGTCACCCCGACAGCCACCGCCGCCCTGGCGGCGACGGCGCCGGTGCTCGCCACCATTGAGCGGATCGCCCAGCCGGTGACGGACGCCGCAGCCCCGCTGCTCGATCCGGTAAAAGACATTCTTCGGCCCGTGGTGAATGTGGATACAGTGGTCGGCGGCGTTGACGGAGCCGTCGGCGGTATCATCCGGCCGGTGCTTCCGCCCGTGCCGCACCTTCCCGGCGCGGCGAGCATCCCCGCCACACGCCCGGTGCCTGCCACACCCCCGGTGCCCGCGGTGCCGGCCGTGCCCGGCTCGCCCGGGCTTGCCGCGCCGGTCCCCGCAGGCGCCGCGCACGCATCTGGCGTTGCGCCCGATTCGTGGCTCGCCGGCGGTGACATGCCCGGCTGGTCAGCCGGCCGGGCCCTCGCCACCGCAGCCAACCCGGATACGCCCGCCGTGACCTGCATTCTTGTCCCCGCACCCGCGCCGGGCGGCACCTGCGCGCCCGCTGCCGAGGCGGCACCACCGTCCGGCCAGACCGCCGGTCCGGGCGGACCGTCGGGCGCCGCGGCGGCCGATGAATGCCTGCCCGGGACGTTCAAGGCGGCAGGGGCTGGTGCGGCGGTGGGGGATGTCGACTGGCCCCTGCCCGCGTCCATGCCCGAGGATCCAGGGGCAAGCCCCGGCTAGAAGACCGTTTGCCCCGTCCTCCCGAGCAGGAATCTCCCTGCCGGCGGACCGCGGGCAACGGTATTTCCCGTTCCGCAGTCGCGGAACGGGTCAAAAATTCCAGTCAGGAGCAATTCATCATGYATGCCATTATTCGGCGATCGCTTTATGGAGCGGTCTTTGCCGGCGGCCTTTTGGCCCTCGGCGCAGGGGCGGCCAATGCCGCCGACCAGTCCACGCCAGGTGCGGCGGACGCCTTGTCAGGGCTCGAAGCCACCGTTTCGGTGACCGTCCCCGGCAATATCCTCGGAAACGTTGCCGGCGTCCTGGGCGGCGCCGTCGATTCGATGCCGCCCGCCACGGGCGCAGCTGAGGCGCCAACCGCGAACGTAACGGCGGTTCTCGGGGCGCCGGTCCCGGCCAAGGCCGCCGGCACCACCGGCGTTGCCGGCAATCCTGGCGGCTCGGCACAACGGGCCGCACTTGCCGTCGCGGTGAATGCCGCACCGGCCGCCAAGCCGGCCGCAGCCATCACCGTGTTGGCACAGGCAACGCCCGCGGCAGCCGTCCCCGTGTTGGCGCAGGCTTCGCCGTCGGCAGCCGTCCCCGTGTTGGCGCAGGCAACGCCCGCGGCAGCCGTCCCCGTGTTGGCGTCGGCTTCGCCGGCACTGCCCACGCTGGGCGGCTATCTGCCCGGCGGCGTGGATGGCGGTGCCGTCGGCACGGTGCGGGTGGCCGTGCCCGGGGCGCTCCTGGCGCCGGCTCCGGCCGGCACCGGCAGCCTGTTGGGCGACGTCGTTGGCGACGGGTTGGGCACGCTCCCGGCGACCGGGCTCAACGCCTTGCCCAACGGGCTGGCAACCCTCGCGATCACCGCCGTCTTGCCGGAAAGCAGCGTGGTGACCCCGGGCATCCCGGCCGCGCCGGTCGTCCCGGGCGTTCCGGCCGCGCCGGTGACTCCCGGCGTCCCCACGGGGCCCGGCGCCGCGCCGGGTTCCCCGGTGCCCACCCCTGCCGCCACCGTGGCCCTTGGGCAGGCGGTGACGGTGCAGGCATCCGGCGGTGAGGTGGCAGTCCCGGTGGCGGGCCCGGCCCGGTTGGCGTACACCGGCACCGGCATCTGGCCCATCTACCAGGGCGCGGCGGTGATGCTCCTGATCGGCCTCGGACTCTTGCTGCGCCTGCGCAGCAAGGCCCCGGGTGCCGGAATTCCCGCGGCGGCCGCTGCCGGCGTCGAACCATAGGCGGACCCCGCCGGCGTGGACCCCAACGGGCTACGCCGGCGGGGACAGCCGGCGCACGGCCAGGGCCAGCCACAGCTGGACCCGGTCGGGGGTCAGCGCCGGGTCATAGCCGGTCAGTTCGGCAATCTGGGTGAGCCGGTAGCGGACGGTGTTGCGGTGCAGCGTCAGGGCCTCGGCCACGGCGGCGACCGACCCGTTCAGGCGCAGGTAGGAATCCAACGTGTCCACCAGTTCGGCCCCGTGCGCCTTGTCAAAGGACACCAGCGGACCCAGGGCCTCCTGCGCCATGTCCGCCATCGGCACGTCCTCGCTGGCCAACAGCAGGGAGGTCAGGCTCAACCGCTCCGGCACGTTGACGTCCAGGCCGCGGGAGGCCGCCTCGCGTGCCTCAAAATAGCTCCAGCGCAGCCCGTTCGCCTGCGAGTACGCGCCGCCGATGCCCACCGAACCGGTGATGCCGACGTCGTTCATCCGGCGGCTTAGCGCCCGGCCCAGGACGGCGGGGTCACCGAGCGTCGCCGGGGCGATGACCAGCAGTTCGTTGTGGTCCTCGGTCTTCATGACGGCGGCGGTGGCCGTCTCCAGCTCGGCCGGCAGCGTCATGGTGGAGAGGGTGGGGAACTTGGCCTCTTCGGCCGCGATGAGCAGCACAAGGTTCTTCGCGGCCGGATTGATGTTGAGGCTTTCCAGCCGGGCGGCCGCATCCGGGGCGTCCAGCGTCCCGCGGACCACGTCGGCCAGGACCTGCCCGGCTATTTGGCGTCCCGTGTGGCGGCGCTGCAGCAGGTTGTTCAGCTCAATGCTGATCAGGCCGCGGGCGTAGTCCACGATGCCGTCGTCGTGGAACGGTTTGCGCAGCCACAGCGTGCTGGCATCGCGCTTTCCGGTGGACAGCGCCACCGCATGCCAGCCGTCGTCGTTGAAGGCGGATCCGGGCGAGGTGGCAAAAACCTCGCCGCCGTACTGGCTGATGACCAGGTCCGAACCGACCATGGCCGCCAGCTTGCGCAAGAGTGTCGGCAGGCCGCCGCCGGTCAGGAGGGAGCGGGCCAGGATTTGGTGCTGGCTCAGCAGCCGCTCCAGCTTGGCATAGTGATCCGATGACCGGGCATCGGCGACCAGCTTGCCGATGGCGATGAAGGGGGTGCTGTAGGGGACCTCCACCACGGGGACCGCCCACCGGTTGGCCTCGGCGATGAGCGCGGCCGGCACCTGGTCATGCTCAAAACCCACGCCAAAGCCGATCCCGACCGCGCCCGCCCGACGAATCTGGCGCACAAAGGACCGCTGGGCGTCGGCGGTGCCCTGACGAGCCCCGGTGGTCAGGACAAGCTCGCCGCCGCTAAGAAATGCCTGCGGATTTTCCAGCTCCGTCACGGCCACCCAGTCGATGGGCGTATTTAGCGGCGTGCGGCTTGACCCCATGTTCTTGAGCAGGAGATTCGGGACCATGATCAGGTCCGCCAGGGAAAGCGCCATGCATTAACTATACAAACGCACTACGCATTGCGAGCCCCGGTGTGCAAACGGCCATTCTCGCCGGCGGCCGCGGGGCTTAGGCTCTCCTTAAGCGACACAGCTTAAGCGAGCTCGCAGGAGCGACCTTGGGCGGCAAACGGTGCCGCGTCCCGCACATCGAACCAAAAGAGGTTGAACACCGTGGTCCAAACCTTGCAGAACTTCATCAACGGCGAATTTGTCCCCGTCACCGGGACCGAGTCCCTGGACATCATCAATCCCACCAACGGCGAAGTCGTCGCCACGGCGCCGATTTCCAGCCAAGCCGATGTGGACGCCGCCATGAGCGCCGCCGCCGCCGCGTTCAAGAGCTGGAAGCGCGCCACCCCCGCACAGCGCCAGAGCGTCCTGCTGCGCCTGGCCGATGCCATCGAGGCCCACAGCGAGGAGATCGTCGAGGCGCAGCACCGCAACACCGGCCAGGTCAAGCAAATGATCGCCGATGAGGAGGTGGCTGCCGGCGCCGACCAGTTCCGCTTCTTTGCCGGCGCCGCCCGCCTGCTGGAGGGCCGGTCGGCCGGGGAATACATGGAAAACTTCACCTCCTATGTGCGCCGCGAGCCGGTGGGCGTCGTGGCCCAGGTGACCCCCTGGAACTACCCGTTCCTGATGCTGGTCTGGAAGATCGGCCCGGCCCTGGCCGCCGGCAACACCATTGTGCTCAAGCCCAGCGACACCACACCCGAAAGCACCCTCGCCTTCGCCAGGATCGCCCGGGACATCATCCCCGCCGGCGTCCTGAACATCATTCTCGGCAATGGGGCCACGGGCGCCTCCATGGTCGAGCACAAGACCCCCGCCATGGTCTCCATCACCGGTTCCGTGCGGGCCGGCATTGCCGTGGCCACCGGTGCCGCGGCCGGGCTCAAGCGCGCCCACCTGGAGCTGGGAGGCAAGGCGCCCGCCATCGTCTTTGCCGACGCCGACCTGGGCAAGACGGCCGGGTCCATCGCGGAATTCTCCTTCTTCAACGCCGGCCAGGACTGCACCGCCATCACCCGGGTGCTGGTGGAGGAATCCGCCCACGACGAATTTCTCGCCGCGCTGGCCACCGCGACCAAGGGCCTGGAGACCGGCCACGAGGACGACTCCAAGAACTACTTTGGCCCGCTGAACAACATCAACCACTTCAATGCCGTCAGCAAGGTCGTGGCAGGCATTCCCGACTATGCCACGGTCGTCACCGGCGGAAAGCGTGCCGGGACCAAGGGCTTCTTCTTTGAGGCCACGGTGGTGGACGGGGTGAGGCAAACCGATGACATCGTGCAGAAGGAAACGTTTGGCCCGGTCATCACCGTCCAAACGTTCCGGACCGAGGAAGAGGCCGTGGAGATGGCCAACGACGTCGACTACGCCCTGGCCTCCAGCGTGTGGACGTCCAACCACGGCGTGGCCATGCGTGTCTCCCGCGACCTGGACTTCGGCGCCGTCTGGATCAACACCCACATCATGCTCACCGCCGAGATGCCGCACGGCGGGTTCAAGCAGTCCGGCTACGGCAAGGACCTGTCCATGTACGGAGTGGAGGATTACACCCGGATCAAGCACGTCATGAGCAGCCTCGACGCGTAGCCCCGCCGGCCCSGGCCGCACCCAAGAATTTTGCAATCACATTTTGAAAGGTAATTCCATGTCTGAAATCCACTACCGGATCGAGCAAAAACGGCACCTCATGGGCTCCCTCCCCGGGCCGAAGTCGGTGGCGCTGGACGCCCGCCGCAAGGCCGTTGTTGCCGGCGGCGTCGCCTCCAGCGTGCCGGTGTACGTTGCCGACGCCGACGGCGGCATCATCACCGACGTGGATGGCAACTCGTTCATCGACCTGGGCTCCGGCATCGCCGTCACGACCGTGGGCGCCTCGGACCAAAACGTGGTCGCCGCCGTGCAGGAACAGGTGGCCCACTTCACCCACACGTGTTTCATGGTGAGTCCCTACGAAAGCTATGTCGCCGTTGCCGAGGAACTCAACGCACTCACCCCGGGCACGCACGAGAAGCGCACCGTGCTCTTTAACTCCGGCGCCGAAGCCGTCGAGAACGCGGTCAAGGTGGCGCGCCTGGCCACCGGCCGCGACGCCATTGTGGCCTTTGACCACGCGTACCACGGGCGCACCAACCTGACCATGGCATTGACCGCCAAGGCCATGCCGTACAAGACGAACTTCGGCCCGTTCGCCCCGGAGATCTACCGGGTCCCCATGAGCTACCCCTACCGTGAGGAAACCGAGATCAAGGGTGAGGACGCCGCCCGCCGCGCCATCACCATGATCGAGAAGCAGATCGGCGCGTCCAGCGTTGCCGCGATCCTGATCGAACCGATCCAGGGCGAGGGCGGCTTCATCGTCCCCGCCGACGGCTTCCTGCCCACCCTGGCCGCCTGGGCCAAGGAAAACGGCGTCGTGTTCATCGCCGACGAGGTCCAGTCCGGCTTCTGCCGCACCGGCGAATGGTTCGCCTCCCAGCACGAGGGCCTGGTGCCGGACATCATCACCATGGCCAAGGGCATCGGCGGCGGGCTGCCGCTAAGCGCCATTACCGGCCGCGCCGATCTGATGGACGCCGTGCACCCCGGCGGGCTGGGCGGCACCTACGGTGGCAACCCGGTCGCCTGCGCGGCGTCCCTGGCGGCCATCCGCACCATGAAGGAACTCGACCTCAATGCCCGCGCCGCCAACATTGAAAAGATCGTCACGAAACGATTCACGGCACTGGTTGAGGAACTCGGCGAGGCCGGCATCATCGGCGAGATCCGCGGGCGCGGCGCCATGATGGCCATTGAGCTCGTCAAGCCCGGCACCGCCGCCACCACCAAGGAAGTGAACCCGGAAGCCGCCAAGGCCATCGCCGCGGCGTGTTTGCAGGTCGGGGTCATCATCTTGACCTGTGGCACCTACGGCAACGTCATCCGCCTGCTGCCGCCGCTGGTCATCAGCGACGAACTCCTGAACGACGGCCTGGACGTGCTGGTCGCCGCGGTCCGCAAGGCAGCCTAGCACCGGCCGGGCCGGGCCCCGACTCTGTTGCGGCCGCCGCCTTCGGCTGTACAGTCAGTGCTACAAATGTCCGCGGCCCGGCGGGCTCCACACGCCATGGAGCCCGCCCGGCCCAGCGAAGGGTTGAATCCATGACGACATATGTGGTTGGCTACCGTCCGGACGACCGGGGCGCCGATGCCGTTGCCCTGGCCGGGGTCATCGCGAAGACGCAGGGCGCGACCCTCCACCTGGTGACCGTGGTGCACAGCGCCAGGCAGGCCGGCGACGCCGCCGAGCTCGAACGCGCAGCCCTGGGCCTGGTCCCCTCCGGGGTCGACGCCACGTTTTCGGTGCGCATCGCGGAGTCCTTCGCCAACGGCCTCATGGAAACGGCCCGCGAGGACGACGCCGCCCTGATCGTGGTCGGTGCCGCCAGCAACGGCCTCTTCAAGCGCTTCACGGTCGGCGCGGTAGCCAACGGGCTCCTGCATGCCTCACCCGTCCCCGTCGCCTTGGCCCCGCGCGGGTACAACCGCAAGGATCCGCTGACCCGGTTGACCGTGATGACCGGCATGCGGGAGGGCTGGCAGGCCGTGCTCGACGTCGGCACCACCGCCGCCGGGCGCCGCCACGTGCCGCTGCGGCTGGTCTCGGTCGTGGAGATGGACCAACACGAACAGCAGGACTTTGACCTGGACAACGCCTTGAGCCCCGCCCGGCAACACGTGAACACCGTGCTCGCCGAGGCCGCGGCAAAGCTGCCCAGGAACAAGGTCACGGTGACGCTGGCCCACGGCCGCAACATTGAAGAAGCCGTGGACGGCATTGGCTGGAAATCCGGTGAACTCGTTGTGGTCGGATCCAGCCGCCTGGCCGAGAACAGCAAGATCTTCCTCGGTTCCACCGCCAACAAGATCCTGCGCTCGCTGCCGGTTCCCATGGTGGTGGTCCCGCGCGACTTCCAGCGCCAAGGCATCTAGGCCCCGGGCACGTCCCGGCGGCGGGTGGCGTTTTCGGAGGCGACGTCAAGGAGGCCCCACAGGCCGCCCGCGGCCAACGGGCCGGGAAGTCGCCGAGAAAATGCCACCCGCCGCCGGTTCGCGGGCTACGGCTCCAGGAAGGCGGCGCTGAAGAGCAGCTGCAGGCCCTCGGCCATGGTGGGGTGGGTGATGACGGCGTCGCGCACTTGCTGGTAGCTCAGGTTGCCGAGCATGGCCATCTGCACCACGGCGATCACCTCGCTGGACTCGTGGCCGAGCAGGGACACGCCCAGGATGCGGTCGGTGCCGCGCTCCACCACGGCCTTCCACAGCCCGTCCAGGTGGCCCACCGTCCGGGCCCGGGGGATGGCGGCCACGGGCATCCGGGCGATCCGTACGTCCAACCCGGCGTGCCGGGCAGCCGCCTCGGAGAGGCCCACCCGGCCCAGTTCGGGCGTGGTGAACACGCAGTAGGGGATGAGCCGGTTCCTGGTGCTCCGGGAACCGCCGGCCAGGTTGGCCTTGAGGATCCGGTAGTCGTTCCAGGAGGCGTGGGTGAACTGGGGTGTGCCCGCCACGTCGCCGGCCGCCCACACGCCGTCGGCGGTGGTGCGCAGGAATTCGTCCACCTGCACGGTGCCGCGGTCGGTCACGCCAATGCCGGCGGCGCCCAGCTCCAGCCCGGCCGTGACCGGGCTCCGCCCCACGGCCACCAGGATGTCCTCGGCAATGACGGAACTGCCGTCGGACAACTCCACGGTCACGGTTCCGGCGGTGCCCTCGGCACGGGAGACCGCGGTGACGGCCGCGCCCAAGCGGACGGACACGCCGTCGGCCGCAAAGGATTCCGCGACGGCGGCGGAGACGTCCGCGTCCTCCCGCGGCAGCAGGGCGGCGCCGCGCTGGATGAGCGTCACCGCCACGCCCATGATGGCCAGCATGCCGGCAAATTCGCAGCCGATGTAGCCGCCGCCCACGATGGCAATGCTGGCGGGCAGGGTCGGCAACGCCAAAATCGAGGTGCTCGTCAGGGGCCCGGCCGCGCGCAGCCCGGGAATGTCCGGGACAAACGGGACCATGCCGGTGTTGACCACAACATTGGTGCCGCGCAGCAAGCGTCGGGCGCCGTCGTCGTCCGTTGCCTCCACGGTGCGGGGTGCGACAAAGCGGGCCCGGCCAATGAGCAGGTCCATGCCCGAGGCCAGGAACGACTTCCGCTGGCCGGCCACCATGGTGGCGACCACCTCTTCCTTGCGGGCGCGCAGCAGGTTCACGTCAATGGCCGGGGCGTCGGCGCCGGTGATGCCGAATTCTCCGGCGCGGCGGGTGACGGCGAGCAGGCGGGCGCTGTTGACGAGGGTCTTGGTGGGAATGCACGCCACATTGATGCACGTGCCGCCGATCATGCCGCGCTCCACCATGGCCACCCGCTGCCCGGCCGCGGCCAGGTCCATGGCCAGGGACTTTCCGGCCTTGCCCCCGCCGATCACCACGAGGTCGAATTCTTCGATGGCCATGGATTGCCTTCCTGAGAAAACCGGCGGAAACTAGGCGGCCGCCAGGGCGCGCTTGCGCAGCCGGGCGAGGTGGCGGTGGCTGCGCAGCGAATCGAAGGTCAAAACCACCAACGCCAGCCAGACTATGCCGAAACCGATCCACCGGTCGAGCCCCATGTGTTCGCCCAGCAGCGTGATGGCCACGATGAACTGCAGCAGCGGTGCCACGTATTGCATCAGCCCGATCATGGTCATCGGCAGGCGCCGGGCGGAGGCCCCGAAGAAGAGCAGCGGCACGGCCGTGACCACGCCGGTGGAGGCCAGGAGCCAGAAATGCCCGGCGCCCAAACCGGTCAGCGTGGCCTGGCCCATGGCGGTCAGCACCACCATGGCGGCCAGCGCAAACGGGGTCAGCACGGCCGTTTCCACGCTCAGGCTGGTGATGGCGTCGACCTTCCCGCCCACCCGGTTCTTCACGAACCCGTACAAGCCGAAACTGAGCGCCAAAACCAGGGCGATCCACGGCAGTTTCCCGTAGCTGACGGTCAGCACGACGACGGCCACGAACCCCACGCCGACGGCCACCCATTGGAGGGGCCGCAGTTTTTCCTTCAGGGCGATCACCCCGAGCAGGACCGAAACCAGCGGGTTGATGAAGTAGCCCAGGGACGCCTCGATGGCGCTGCCGGTGGTCACGGCGAAGACGTACGTGAGCCAATTGACCACAATGAGCGCGCCGGCCACGGCCAGGACCCCCAGGATGCGGGGGTTCCGCACGGCGTCGCCGACCTTGGCCCAGCCCCGGGTCACGGTAATGACCAGGAGGCAGAAGATGACGGACCACACCACCCGGTTGGCCACAATCTCGATGCTGTTGGCCGGCATGAGCCAGATGAAGTAGATGGGCAGCAGGCCCCACAGGCCGTACGCGCTAAATCCATACACGATGCCGGTGGCGGTCTCCGACCGGACGGGCCCTGTGCGTTCCGTGCCGGAAGTTTGCGGGATATTGTCTACGGAGGTTTCGCTACTTGGCACAAGCCCATAACAACGGGGATCGGGGCATTATTCCATGACCACCTTGGAACCACTGGATTGCTCCGGCCCTGTCAAGGGCGTCTTGAGTGCTTGGTCACTTTCTACGGCTGGCCCTTACCGGCGTGGCGCCGGGGCATTTAGACTGGCTAAGTGGCACCTAAATTGCTTTCCCGCCCGTGACCGCCGGCCGCCTTGGTGTCACGCTTCACAGTTCGGAAGGACTTCTTCTTGCCTAACTCGATACTCACCCGCCCGTTCCGTGTTGCCATCATTGGTTCCGGTCCGGCGGGTGTCTATGCCGCGGATATTTTGACAAAATCCCAGGAGGTCCAGGGCGGCGACGTAGAAGTCAGCATTGACATTTTTGAGGCCCACCCGGCCCCCTACGGGTTGATCCGCTACGGCGTGGCCCCGGACCATCCCCGCATCAAGGGCATTGTGAACGCCCTGCACAAGGTGCTGGACCGCGGGGACATCCGCTTCTTCGGCAATGTCACCTACGGCCGCGACCTCAGCC